>CAZAQY010000078.1:0-31234 GCA_964486845.1 uncultured Pirellulaceae bacterium | reverse complement strand
GCGAGCGGTGCCGACTCCTGGCTGAGTCGCAGGATGTGCTCATGATTTCTTCTCCCATGCGCCGCAGGAAAAGGCCGAGCAGTCGCACGTCGCCCTGCTCCCGAGCCTCCTTCAGGATCGCCACGAAGGCCGCGCCGTCGTCAACCTTCTCAAAGATCGTACTCCGCCTCACCGCGCGGTTCAACACGCGGTAGCCAGATCCTCCTGTTGCGATTCGCGCTCGTCGGGGCAGGGCGTGATCATCGCCATTCCGGCCGCTTTCCGCCAGATCATGAGACCCGACCGACCCGACCCCATTTCCGCCGCAGTGGGCCGCTATTGGATCGTGCCCGGCGCGTTGGAGACGTGCCCCCCTGGATCCCAGTTGCCCGCCTCCGGCATGTTCACCAGGGCCAGCGATGTGGCGACGGCGTAGTTGCACGTGCAGTGGGGAAACCAAGGGGACATTCTACTTTGTCTTGAAAAAACAGAATGTCCCCTTGGTTTTTCCCCTTTGTTTTTCCTCGGCTTCGACTCAGCAAGGTGGGGCGTTTGCGGTCAGAATGGCAACTCCCCGGCTGTTTCCATCCTGATTCGGGATGCACTCTCACATACAACGCCGATCCAGGCAGATGGGGGCCGCTCGGCGTCACGACGGACTTGACGATTCCAGCGCGTGGCCAGGAGTTTGTCTGTGCGCTGTCGGGCCGGGTCCGTGATTGGGTTCGCAACTTGATCAACGAATCAAGCGTCTGGACGCCGTACGGGGAACCAACTGTCGCGAACGTTGCGCCCAGTACCACTGTCGCTGCAACCGCATCAAGGATCGAGTTGGAAACGGATATTTCGACGGCTTCCCCCCAAGACCGCGAAGCTGGGGCGAACAAAGGCATCCCGGCGCCGCGTCCCGGTGAGAAGGTCGTGGCCTACGGTGACCGTCTTCTGTGGCGTCAACTTGAGTTCCAGATCAAAGGGGTGACCTCGTCGATGCCAACCGAGGAGGAAGTCGTCAGGGCAGTACTCCGACATTTCCCAGATGCCGTTGAGCGAAACGTCAGGCGATACCGCAACTACTTCAACGGCCGGCACAAGTCGATGGGCCTTCGCGACGGGAGGGCCCAACCGATCCCAGTTGAATTTGCTCCGCCACTGCCGAGAAGTTGATTGTGACCCCTAAGGACGCGGATAGCGTGCTAGCGGGTGCGATTCCAGTGCGATCCAAGTGGCTTGACTCGGGAATATAGCACGGCAGGCCTGACTTCAGCAGCGCGGAATGCTCCCGCCACGGACTGTTGCTTTTCGAGAGCGAGCATACGCGACGTTCCAGTTACTCGAGAGGGCTGCGCTACTTTGGCTCCGCGGGCCGGGACGGCCCGTAGACTTCAACCTCATCAAGCATCAGCCAGCCTCGGCGCTGGAATTCCAGACGCACGTAGCGGCAGGGGCGGTGCGGGAAACGGACTCGCAGGGTGGCTTGCGTCGCGTCGCGGCCCGTCTCCGGCGGCCGCTCGGTGGTGGACTGGTCCGGCTCCCAGTGGAGGCCGTCGGTCGACGTGGACAAGCTGATCGCCGTGGGGAAATACACGCCCGCCGGGCCGCCGCCTAGGACGTGGGCGGAGACTTCATGGACCGCGACGGCCAGCACCAGATCAACCACCACCCGCGGCCGGTCGGTCTGCCAGCCCACGGCGCGGCTGAATCCGGCGGTCGTGTACTGCCCGTCCGTCAGCTTGCCGGTTGTGTCGGCATAGGGAGCCGACGAAGCGGGGCCCGGGCGCAGATGATAGGAGCGGCCCTGGGCTACGTTTTCGCCCGCCGCCAGGACCTCGATCTCGCTGAACATCGTCCAATGGTGGGCAGCCGACCGGAGCATCACAAACCGGACGGCAACCGGCTCGAAACGCGTGCTCATCCAGCCCAATTGCAGACGCACGTGATCGACCGGCCGGTCCCAGAGCAACGTCTCCGGCGGCCGGTCGAGCGACGCGACCCAGGACCACGCGCGGCCGTCGGGCGAGACGAGCACGTCGATCCGCGGGGGAAACTCGACGGCGCCGCAACCGCCGCCTTCGCTGTGGACGCGCACGGCGTCGATCGTGCAATCGCGGCCCAGGTCCAGCGTCACTTCGACGTTCTGGCCCTGCCAGCCGACCATGCGGCCGTCGCCAAAGCCACGTTCGGAAAGCAGCGCGTCGGTGAGTTTCCGCCGTTCCGGGTCGCCGTACTGTTCCGGATGCACCGGCCATAACTCGTACGGTTTTCCCAGGGCCAGATTGTCCGCTGGATAGACTTCGACCTCGTCCAGCGCCACACGCTGGCCAGTCTGCGGCGTGGCGACGAATCGCAAATGGCCGGTGAATGCCGCGCCCGCCTCCACGTCCCAGCAGTTCCCGTGGCGAGTCGCGTGTCCCATGGGCTGCCAGTCGGACGCTCCGTCGCGCTGCGCCAGCACGTCCAGTTGCCCGATGGACTCAGGCTGCGGAGTGTGCAGTCGCACCAGTCCCAGGTGACGCGGTTCGCGCAGCGCCAGCTCGATCGTGGCCTGCTGATCCGCCGCCCAGACGACCGAGCGATCCGGGCTCGAACCATCGGGCTGGTAGCACAGATCGAGGAGCCGTCCGCCCGTAGCGTCAGCGCCGCTCGGCGGGGGCGACAGCCGGCAACGCGCGTTGTCGGTCAGCGAGGTGGCCGGCTCGACGAGCAGTTCGTCGACCAGCGTGATCTTCCCCGCCGCCTGATGCGCGGTGACGGCCACGAACCGCGCATCGACGGCCGCAAAGTCGGCGACCATCCCGCCCGCCGTCATCTGCTCGCCGGGCGAGGCATTCGACCGATAGCCGCGCCCGACCTCCTGCCAGTCGCGGCCGGTCGTCGACACGGCCACGTCGAAACAGCGTGGCGCAGCGGCGTTGGCGGGAAGCCCGTCGGCCACCGTGCCGCGCGTGGCAAGACGCAGTTCAACCGCCGCGATCCGCCGCGGCTCGCCCAGATCCAGCTCGATCCGCGGCGTCTCGCCGGCCAGGGCGACCAGCCGATCGGCCGTCGTCAGGTCGCTCGCGCCGCCGCCATCGGTCAGCTTCCGGCCGTCGTCCGGATACTCAGCCGCCAGCTCGCCCTGGATGCGGTACGTGCAGCCTGTCGCCAGCCGCTGGCGCTGGTCTTGAAACGTCCCTTTAGCGAAGTGGTACAGAGCCTCATACAGCTCACGCTCGGCAGGCAGATCGCTGTAGCACAAGTTGGCGATGGTGCGCTCACCCTGGTAGTATGCATGCACCGCGTTCCGCATGTAACCGTCGAACTCATCGCGTCCGTGCGCCAGATAATCCCACAGATTGTCGCGTTCCCGCCGTCCCCCGATCTCGGCCATTTCAATCTCGATGCCCATGTGCCAGCGGCGGGCCAGGCGGGCCGTGTCGCTCAGGCGCTGCTCCTCCGCCCGGCGCCCGCCCTGCTCCATAAAAGCGTAGTTCGGCTGGAGCACGGCAAAGTCGATCCCCAACTCGCGCGCCTTCTCGCAGCCCGGCGCGCGGTAGTACGGGATCCAGTGCAGACCGTAGCCAAGGCCGTGAACTTCGTCGGCCGTGGCGCGGACGATCGCCTCGTCGTCCGGCCCAATGCCTTCGTTCATCCAATAGAAGCCCCACAGGTTGAGGTGGGGAAGGCAGCTCTGCTTCCAGCGGCGGAGCATTTCGCCGGCGCACCAACGCACGGCCTTCAGGCGATCGGCCGGCTGCGAGAGGTCTTCGCTCTGCCCGTCGCCGTCCACGTCGTCAAAGTCCTTCTGCGCCCGCGACGGGTAGGGGATCATCAGGATGACCGGCACCTTTGGCCTCGGTCCCAGCGTCTGTTCCACATCGGCGATGCACGTTTCCAGGGCGGCCAGCGCGTGACCTTCGCGAAAGAGCAACTGGGCCAGATAGTACTCCCAGTCGGCCTTGTTGCTCGGCCCGTCGATGTACGTCGTGCTACTGGGCGCGCCGCCGAAGGCCAGGAACAGGAAGCTGTCGTAGAACCAGTCGCGTGGTTTCCAGGGCGGCTCCTTGCCCAGGTAGGTCACATAGGGCAAGAAGTCGTCCTGCCGCCATGAGTCCTGGGACAGATAGATGAGCATCAGATCGCGGATGCCGCCGGCCCTGGGGCCGGCCGGCGGAAAATAGTCCCCCGCGGCCGGCGCGGCGCCCAGCAGCACGAACGTGACCGACCACAGAATGCCGGCGCTCATGAGACCCGTTCCTTTCCGGTGCCTTTGGCTTCGCTCGGAGACGCTCCGAGCATCGACAGCACCCCATGTTAGCGAAGCGCGCTGTTTGCCGCCATCGATCATCCCTGGGCTCAGACGCTTTACCACCAGTTGCAGTATCAGAAGAAATCGGCCGTGGATTTTCGAACCGAGCGAGTGCGAATTGGGCTCGTCCGCTACTACTCCACCGACAGCGGACAAACCGTGAAGCTGGCCTACACGTTTGGTCAGAACCCCAACTTCAGCGATAACGGCTCGGGCGGCGGCGGGAAAGGGGGCAACCTGCTGGGCGATCCCGACAACCCGATCATCGCCCGGCATCTCCACGGCGTCTCCTACAACCCGGCGGAGAACGCGTTCTATGCCTGCACCGGCGACGGCGACCGTCCGGAGGGCAAGGAATGCCATTGGCTGCGCGGGACCTACGACGCCGCGAACGACCAATGGCAATGGAAGGTGATCGTCACCGCCAGCCTCAACACACGCATTCGCATGGAAGGGGGGCCGGAATTACGCACGACGCCGAGGACAAGCCGCGCGGGGAATTGCTGTTCTATCCCGCGGTCCCCGGCAACGGGCGGGTTTCGCTGCGGCGATCTTCCGTCTCGAAGCCGCTCCGCATGTCTTCCGGATCGTCCATCGCGGGAGAATCCAGCAGCCGGGACCAGTCGAATCCACGCTCGAACGGCTTCAACGCCTTGGCTGGATCGAACAGCCGCGGATCGACCGGTTGGGGCGTATAGGGAGTGAAGTCCGGTTCCTCGCTGAAACAGTCGCTGGGCATGGCCGCCGTCGCGTCGAATTGATTCAGGCTCGGCAAATCCAGGAGGACGAAGATCATCTTCATAATCGAGCCGAAGTCCAAGAGGGTGCTCGAGACCCAGCCCTTCTTCACGTAGGGACCGATCAGCATCAGCAGCGAGCGATGCGCGTCGACGTGATCGCGGCCGCCCTGTGGGTCGTCCTCGGTGACGATGATCAGCATGTTCTTCCAGTAGGGAGTGCGGGAGAGGAAACGCACCACGCGGGCCAGGGCCAGGTCGTTGTCGGCCATGTACGATTCCTGGAACGGATAACCGGTGGACGGGCTTTCGTCGGTCAGGTGATCGTTGGGCAGCACCATGGTGATCAGCCGGGGAAAACTCTCCCGCCCGCTGGCCCATTTCTCGCGGTACTCCTCCTCGAACATGTCGACGCGGAACTGGTCGGGGATGTGCATGTTGAACGTGGCGAACTTGCGCGAGGTGTTGTCGAAGAGCGGCTTGGGCAACGGGATGCTCACCCGCATCTGCATCCCGGTGTACTTGTGGATCTGCTCCTCGATGCTGGCCGGCATCTCGGTGCCGAAGCCGAAGTTGAAGAACGAGACCCGGTGGCGATCGAGGTGCTCCCAGAGGGCCCCGGCTTCGTTGTAGTCCTCGGGGAAGACGCCCGCGGCGGCGCCGGCGACGTACCGCCGCCCCGGAGCGGAACTGAACAACCGGGCTTCGATTCGCGAGCGCGCGTTGACTTCGACCCATTCATTGGGATAGACGCCCACCACCCAGCGATGCCCGGTATTCGACTGGTCCGAGTCGCAGTAGAAGTTGTCGCAGAGGGCAAAGCGGTCGGCCAACGCCTGGTGGTTGGGTGAGACATTGACGTCCTCCACTTTCGCGCCCGCTTTGTTGACGACCGTGACGTGACAGCCCAGCCCGGCCAGCGTGGGGTCTCCCGCGACGTTCTTCCGCTCCCCGAAGACCTGGTCGAACGTGCGGTTCTCCTTGACGATGAACACGATGTGCCGGATCGGACTGGGACGCAAATGCGGGGCCGGCGGCAACGGATTGCGGCCGTCGTCGGTCAGTTGGCGTTGTTGATAGGTGTTGGCCACGACCTGACGCGTGTACTCGGCCAACCGGGCCGCGTCGGGGACGTCGATCACCTGGAACAGGCCTTGCATAATGTCGCCCGGATGCGAGCCGCGGGCCGGAGCCACAAAGCCGCGTCCGCCATTGGGGCCGGAGCCGATTCCCTTGGAACTGGATACGAACAGCCGCTTGCCGTCGCGCGAGACGTGGACCAACGAGCAGAACCAGCCGGCCGGAATGTAGCCGGCCAGCCTCCGCCGCTCCAGATCGACCACGGCAACCGCGTTCAGGCCGGCGCAGGCCACGTACAGCGACTGTTCGTCGGGGCTCAGGGCGATCGAGAAAGGCAACACGCCGCGCAGCGTTTCCAACCCCGGCACGAGCAATTCGACCTGATCCACGATGGCGTTGCGGCGGACGTCGATGACCGAGATGGTGTCGTTCGTGGCGTTGGAGACGTAGGCGAACCGCTGGCCTGCGACCACCGTGCTGGGACTGGCGCCGCCGACGGTGTTAATATCGCCGCGCCGCTGGCCGACCAGGTAGCCGGTCTTGATCTTGGCCTCGACTCGGCCCGTCATCAGCTCGACCTTGAAGACCGACATGGCATCGGGATGATTGGGCGATCCAAGTCCGGGGATCTTCTTTCCTTCGGCGACGACGCCTTCCTCGGATTCCTTCGAGGGCACGCCATACGCGGGGAATGACAGCCCGGCCGTCGGCCCCGACTTCGGCGTCACGTCGGGCAGCAACGGATACTCGAACATGCCCACGTTGGAGACCCAGGCGTACTTGGCGTCCGGAGAAAGGCAGATGCCGAACGGATTCCGGCCCACGGGCACCGACCGGACCACGTGGCGCCGGCCCAGATCGACCACAACCATGCGGTAGTTGAACTGGTCAACGCCATACAGCAAACGTCCGTCGGCACTGAGGAGGAAGTCGCCCAGGAAGCTGTCCTGGTAGCCGTCTCCGTTGATGTCGATCCGATCCACGGAAGAGCGGGATTTCAAGTCATAGACCACGATCTCTCCATGATTGGCGCTGCCGAGATACAGCTCCTGGGAGTCGGGCGAAAGGGCGCAGCCCATGTACGCCCCGTCCTCCAGCCATTGCGGCGCCTTTTGACCGAACGCCGGAAAGCGCTCGACCACCTTGGGCTCCGCGGTGGAGATGATTTGGAAGGCGCCGCGGGACAGCAGGACCGCGGTCGATTCATCGGCGCTGACGGCCATTCCCCAGCTATACGACTGGGTCAGCGCGGTCCGGCCGGCAGGCGTGAGAAAGCGGCCGCTGATGAGCACCGGCCGGCCCGGGCCGATCGAGGGACGCAAGTCCCTGCCCGGCGGCTCGAACACCGTGATCGTGATCTTGTCCTTCACCACCAGCCCCTTGTCGGGTTCGGCGTGTGCCAACATGACACGTCCGCTGCATCCGGCGCCCATCTGGGACCGGCCACGGGCGACGAGGAATCGGCCCTCCGACAAGCCGACGATTCCCAGAGAACAGTCAAACTCGTACTTTCCAAGGAGCCGGAACGACTCGTCAGTCTTGAGCATGACTTGAGGCTTTCCGTAGCAGCCGGACCACCATTGCCCGTCCGCAAAGGTTGCAGTCTGGATGCCCATCAACGTGTAGCCGCTGTTGATGACGTGCTTCTTGACAAAGCAAAAGTCCTGGTCGTACTGATAGACGTAGTTCTCGTTCACGCCCTCCGGCAAGCCGCCCACGACGAAGAACTGGCCGTTACGAATGCCAATCCCACCTGCCCCGTGAAATACCTGCTGGATCTCGTGCTTTTTCAGGAACGACAGATCACCGGCGTCGTACACGTAGACCCAGGAATCTGCCTTGCCCGCAGGGTCATTGAACTTCCCCAAGTTGACGGCGACGTAGATCTTCCCGTCGTCGAAACAGAGGTCGCCGTGGTGACTGGCAACCGAGATCTTCTTCACGACTTTTCCTTGCCGGTCGGTCTTCACCAGGGTTGTCGTGAACGACCAGTAGATTGAGTCCCGCTCGTTGGTGCAGATGCCTTGCAGGTGATGCGGGTAAGTGCCTTCGCACGGAACGGCGTCGAATCCGGCTGCCGCGGCGGCGTTTGTGGGAGCGATGCAGGCGACCTTGTCGGGATTCGCGGCCGCCAACGACAGAAACAGCAGCAGCCCACACCGGACACGTTTCGCGGCAGGGCGCCGCGAGCGGTGCCGACTCCTGGCTGAGTCGCAGGATGTGGTCATGATCCTATTCATTGTCAACTCCCTCTTTCCTTCTTGTTGTCAGTGCCTTCTTTCTTCGCGTAAATAATGATCACCGCGCCGGGCCGATCCGGAATGCTGATCGGAAGGCCGGTTTCGAGCAGTTCCCGTCCGGTCATCTCCAAGGCGCCTGCGATGTCCAGGTTCGTTAACGTGTAGGTGGCATTCGAATCGAGCCCGGCGAGTCTTGGCCGGGCCGAAGCCTCAGGGCTCTCCTCGCGCCGGAAGGCCTGCACCAGCCCTTCGCCAGCCTCGGGGCAGTCGAACTGCCAAGCCATCCACACCTTCCTGTCCTGACTGTACGGTGTCAACGGATAGTAGTCGCCGAGGAAGCAGCGGCCGAACTGCCGCCAGTGATTTACCAGGCGTCGGGCCAGAGTGTAGTCGCGCTGCTTCTTGCGCATGTCGAAGCGCAAGGTGAGTTCGGGGCATAGCCCGCTGAGCATCAGGTACACGTTGTCCCAGACGTCTTGCATGGGTTGGCCGAAGTAGGGCATCCAGGAGGCGATACCGTAAGTATGGCACTGTTGGCTGATTCCGGGCTGCAGGTGGTCGCTACGCAACAGCGGCACAGCGCGTCGCAGGGTCTCCAGGTCGTTGCGCCGTCCGCCGCTGGCGCAGCTGTCGATCAGCATCTCGGGATGACGGCGGCGCAACTCGTCCCAGTAGGCAAGGTAGCCCATCACGTGCTTGATCTCGGTCATGCCCTGCCGGTCGGGCGCGTCGGCGGCGCGCCACTTGGTGAGGGGATCGATATTGAAGTCCTGACGATACAGACCGATGCGCTGCTCGACGAGCAGCTTGTCAACGTGATTGACCAGCCACGCCCAGGCTTCCGGGTGGCCCAAGTTCAAAAGGCCGCCCTTGGCGCCGCCAAGAATCCATTCCGGATGGTGTTCGGCCAGCCACGTGCCGGCATGGACCCGTTCCGGCTCCAACCAGACGATCGTTTTCGCGCCTTGGGGCTGGATATAGTCGCTGATCTCGCGCAGGCCGTTCGGGAACCGCCGCGTGTCAACTTCCCAGGTGCCCGTCTTCGGCCAGCCGATCGGGCCGCATGGATACCAGCCCGCGTCCATCCACCAATAATCGAGCTTCAGGCCTTCTTCCCAGTACCGGTCGAAGAAGAACTTCTGCGATGCGGAATCGGCGCGGTACATGGTGTCGAAGTAGTAGGAACTCGAAGCACTAAGCAGCAGCGGCGGCAGCTTGCTGCCGGGGCGCGGGACATTATGCGCCAACATCCAGCGGCGCCAGATGTTCTGCGCGCGCAGGCGGTCACCCTTCCAGAACTGGAGGACCATCAGCGGCGTCCGGATTTCCTCGCCGGGCAGCAGCTTGAATCGCGTTGCCTCCTGGCCGGCGCGGATTCGCAGGCGGCCCGCCTCGTCACAGTGGAAGTCCGCCGCCCATTGCCCCGGCCACCCGACGACGATGATCAGCCCCCCACCGCCGGGCCGCTGCAGGTTGAAATACGAAAGGTGGCTATTGGTCGGCCGCCCGCCGGCAGCCGTAATACGCTTCGCCGTCCCCCGCGCCAAAACCGCCTCCAGCGGTCGATAGTCCTCCACGGAACAGGGGCTGCCGATGTGGTGATGCAGGCGAAACTCTCCAGCCGGCTTGGCGCGACCCCCTGCGGCAGTCGCCTCGAACTGGATGTCCAATGGGCAGATATCGGCCAGGATCGGCGTCTCTTTGTCGCCGGCATTCCGAAAGTAAAGCGTCCATTCCACGGTCGGGAAGTCGCCGTACTGGATGCCCACGCAGCGCAGCACCACCCCAGTGCTCGGATCGCGATAGGTGAGTGTGTGCTGTGTTCTTTGCTCATCGAGGAGCCGGCTTGTGCGCTGGACTGTCCACGTCTTGAGCACTTCGGCCGATGGCCGACCGTTGTAGGTGAACGAAAAGAACGGTTCGGCATGGGATGTCGAGTTGCCCTCTTGTCGCAGTTCCGACGTTCCCGCCTCGAGTTTCGCCGCAGCCCATTTTTGGGCCTCGGCCATCTCGTCGGCGGCAGGCGAGGTGGCCGACGCCAGGCGGACAACCATGCCCCATAAGAGCGCCGCGCCGGTCAACGTAAACAGCACGTTTGCCCGGATGAACAGAAAAGCGTTTCTCATAGGAAGCCTTTGTGGGGATTCAATTTCGGAAGATCGGACGCAGGCGGGGTACGACGACATTCTGCCCACTGCTCCGGGCAGTGTCAACGATATGGTGACACAACTTCCGGGCAGGACGTGCGAAGCTCTCAAGCCAAGCATCGTTCGAGAAATAACTGTCCGATGTCACGTGAGCGGTACGGCGCTAGCCGCCGGTAATGCGGCCAATCCGAGACCGGTGGCTAGCGCCATTCCGCTCACTTATTTCTCGAACGATGCTAACGGAACGGCCCGCCGTCTTCCAGGTCGCGGTCCGCTTCATTATCATTGGGCAAGCCTGCTGGTTCATGATGATGGGGGAATACCGGTTTGGTTCTTCGGCCTGCGGAAGGAACGTCCAGCATGACCAACGACACGCCAAGACTCCGACCTCTGGCGGTGAGCCGTCGTGACCTTCTCCGATTCACCATCGCAGGCGCGACGGCCGCCGTGACGACACCCCGGACCGTGTCGGCGGCCTCGGTTGGCGCGGTGAAGATCGAGGAGCCGTTTGACGGTGCAATCCTCCACCACCGGCACGGGAAGCTGTCCGCCAATGGCCTGAAGATTACCGTCTCGGGCACCGCGCCGAAATCCGAGATGGTGACGGTAAACGGCCAACTCGCCCGCCGCGAGGGAGACAAGTTCAGCGGCGAAGTCGTCCTGTGCCAGCAGGTGACCGAAATTGTCGCTGCCTTGCGTGGCGATTCTCTCCGCGGTGAGGATCGTGTTCGGGTCGTGTGGGACCGGTATTCCCAGCCCCGGTATCACTTTGCGGTCGACGACAATATCTTCTTCCTTCGCGACATCGCCCGGCGGAAGTACACGTCGCTGTTCGACTGCTTCTACCTCAAGACGTTCCGCGACCTGCACAGGGAGTATGGCACGCGGTTTTCCATGAACGTGTACTACGCGGCGGACGACGACTTCACCCTGGCGCAGTTTCCGGATCGCTACAAAAGCGAGTGGAAAGACAACGCTGACTGGCTGAAGCTGGCGTTTCATGCGTATGCCGACGCCCCGGCACGGCCCTATCAAGAGGCCCCGGCCGAGAAATTGATCGGCGATTACGATCTGGTGGCCGAGCAGATTCATCGCTTTGCCGGTGCCGAGACCTTTGCTCCGCCGACGAACCTGCATTGGTCCATGGCCACGCCCGAGGGCTTGAAGGCCCTGCGCCAGCGCGGCGTACGCGTGCTCAGCGGATATTTCGCCAAGCTTCAGGGGCGCTGGGACATCAACTACAACTTCGACACCCGGCGTTCGGAATACGTTTCCAAACACGACCTGTGGATGGACTTTCAGAGCGGAATCATCTTCATTCGCGACGCTATCGTGTGCAACTCCACGCCAGTCGATCAGGTCGCGCAGACGCTCGATCCGCTGGCCCGGGAGCCTGATCGGCGGGAGACGGTGAACCTGCTCACGCACGAGCAATACTTCTGGCCGTTCTACCGGGCCTACGTGCCCGACCATGCCCAGCGCTGCGAGGCGGCGATCCGCTGGGCCACCGACCACGGTTACCAGCCGGTCTTCTTCCACGAAGGCTTTTTGGGTGGTCCGGAATAGTCGTTTGACTTCCGTGTGAAACACAGGGGACATTCTACTTTGTTTTGAGACAAAGCAGAATGTCGCCTTCATTCTTCGACCGACCCGCAGGACGATGGTCTCGAGTGCGGACCCACGCGGAATTTCCAGATTCTCGACCCGCTGGACTTCCTGGCCGAGTTCACGCAGCATATTCCACTCACGGGCGCGCACCTGATTCGTTATTAGGGCTGGCACTCGAACAAGCGTCGAGGTCTGCGGCGGAAGCAGGCCGAAGCCGCTGCGGCGGAGCAGCCGGGAAGCTCGGCCAGTCCGGCCGCCGAACCGGCGCCGGCCCGCAGCCGCGCCAGCCAGACTTGGCTGATGCTGATCAAACGGGTTTTGGAGATCGACCCGCGGATCGGCCCTCGTTGTTCCGGCCAGATGAAAATCGTCGCCTTCCTTGAGCCACCGCAGGGTGACGTAATTGAGAAGATCCTGCGGCATTGCGGCTTGTGCTGTCCCGCAGCGCCACGGGCGCCGCCGCGCGGGGACCTCCGCGTCTACGACCCGGACCGCGATTGGGACCGTGACTCGACCTCCCAGGAACCCGGGGAGTTGACCTTCGTGGACGAAGCCACGTTCTGGTCCACCTGCTGATTTCTTTTTTCCCGACGCCAATCGGATCGTGGACAATGCGCGCGGAGCTGGGAATCTACCCTTGATTTGCCGCCGAAACGTCGTCAAGCTCCCTTAACCCGACCCAACAAGTTTCCCCAAACGGCCAAGGGGGGATGGCGGGTTCAGGGCGGCGGCCGCCGCCCTGAACCCGCCATCCCCCTTGACTCACCACGTTTCCCTACTTAGCCTCAGTCCTGTGGCGGAAAAGCAATTTCCTATCCTTTGGCCCGCTCGCCTGAGCGAGCACTTCCCGCAACCCCTGATCGACTTGTGGATACCGGGCGCCAGCGAGACAATGGCGTTCACGCCTCAACGCGCAGACGCATCCCCCGCCGCTTGCCAGGGCCCCTTCCCGTTGGTGGACAAGGCAGGGCCCACCAACCGAAAGAATGACATCCGCAGCAGACCAGTTCGACATCCAGAAACTTGGATCGGCTCATGAAACGAACACGCAGCATTGATCCTGTCGCCAAGGCGATTCAAGACCTCGACTCGCACGATACGCAACTGCGCGAAGACGCCGCCCGCCTTCTCGGCAGCATGAAGGAGGTGCGCGGCGTGGAACCGCTCATGACGGCCCTCCGTCGAGCGTGGCGGGGTCAAAGCATTTTCGCATTCCTGCACCATGAATGGGCTGGTCATTTTGCATCAGCCTTGGGCGAAATAGGCGACGAGACAGCGCACCCGTTACTGACCGAGTTGCTGATGGCCGCCCTTAGCTGCGCGGAGGAAGACACCGTTGGGTTCCACCTGAAGGTCGCGTCGGCTCTGGGCAGACGGGGAGGCGCACGTTCCCTGGTTCACCTCCTTCGGGCAGTCGCTATGGACGACGGTGTTCTGACGGGCACAGACAAAGCGACTAAGCCCAAGAGCCCGTTCCGGCAGGCCCTCATGGAGACCATCGTCCGGATCCAGCAGATTGAAGGTGTGGCCGAAGAGCTGAATCTGATGTGTGGAGTCCGGCCGACCGAGGTCTTTATGGCCACGTGGTCCGCTTGGCCCCCGGACGGGGTGGCGAGTGTCGCTTCCGTGGTGAATGCTCTACCGAAGAAGAAGTGGGCCGTCGTGAAGTCGAGAGCGACTTGGGCCTTGGCCGTCCTCGCGGGAAATGACGCTCTGGACGTGCTCATCGCGCGGCTTGCGACTGCGGATGTCAACGCGGCGTTGGCGTTGGCGCTTATCGGAAACCCCAGCGTGATCGACGCCCTCACGGCACGACTGACCGAGGATGACCATCGGTTTCAGTTTGCGGTCGTTTTTGCCCTGCAGATGCTCAAAGACCCGCGCGCCGTGGGACCGCTCGTTGCCGCCTTCTCTAATCGGCGTTTCGCTTGCCAAGGGTTAGCGATCGATACTCTGAAAAAGCTCGAAGGCTCACGGGCTCTGGAACGCCTCGCTCCGTGCGTCGATGTCCAGTTGTCGATTCTTGCCTCCGATTTTCCGGAAAGCATTCGCTCATGGAGAAGGACGAATGCGGCGAGCGCAATTCGGGCTATCGGTGAGGCGGGCGGGCTGAAGCCAACAGCACTTGCTCCGCTGCTAACCGCCTGGCTCTTCGAGCAGGACGCAGATATCCGCAATCCGCTCGCGAAAGCGATTTCGTTCGCCTGCCCTGAGTCACGCCCCGGAAACGCTGATGGCTGGGACGAACTATACGATGCCATCGCCCGACAGCTCGTTGCCCAAGTCCGAAACATGACACCCGACCGACAGATCGCCTTTGTTGGCCTGCTCGGCTCCAAGCATTACGGCTGGAAGTACCCGGCTCTTATCGAACTGTTGAGAAGCCGTGACGCGAGTGTTTCGGAGGCAGCGACCAAGGCGGTCCTTGAGTACCCAGACGGATACCACCAGGTCCTGGCAGCTGCTGAGGCAGGCTCGCCCAGCGCGATGTGCGCCGTCGGCGATGCCTACCGGCTCGGGAGCCAACAAGTCAAACGCAATTGCCGAGCGGCACGGAAATGGTACCAGAAGGCCGCTGAGCAGAACCATGCGGAGGCCATGTTCCGCCTTGGAGAGCTACTGGCCACGGGGCGAGGGCATACGGCTGGTCTTGGAGTTGACGTGCCTGCTGGTGATCTCAAACAAGCGATTGTTTGGTATCAACGGGCAGCCAGTCGCAACCGCGCGGACGCCATGTTTCGGCTCGGTGAGCTGCAAGAACACGGAGTTGGCGTTGCTGCCGACCTGGAAGAGGCCCGCGTGTGGTATCAAAGGGCAGCGATCGCGGGAGATCAGAATGCAAACAAACGGGTACTGGCGATTGAAGCCGAGCATACGCGCCGCGTCGAGGCAGCAAAGCAGGAGTTGCAGGCCATGATCGGCCTCAAGAAGGTGAAGGAGGAGGTCGACAGGTTCGACTCGGTTCTCAGGGTTCAACGAGTTCGCCGGTTGAGGGGGCTTCGCATCGAGAGACAGACCTACCACTTCGTTTTCCTTGGCAATCCGGGCACCGGAAAGACCACCGTTGCGCGAACAATCGGAAAGATATTGCACGCGTACGGAGCGCTAAAGAAGGGGCACATGGTCGAGACTGACCGAGCGGGCCTCGTGGGTGCGTATATCGGTCATACCGAAGTTCAGACTAACGCGAAGATCAACGAGGCTCTCGATGGCGTACTGTTCATTGACGAAGCCTATGCACTTGCCCAAGCGGATGGTGCACGCTGGGATTTTGGCAAGCAGGCGATCGATGTCCTCGTCAAACGGATGGAGGACGATCGAGATCGACTCGTGGTAATAGTCGCCGGCTACCCTGAACCGATGGAGCACTTCTTCGATACCAATCCAGGGCTAAGAAGCCGGTTCAGCCGGTTCATTATTTTCGACGATTACACGCCATCAGAGCTGTGCCAGATCTTCTGCGCCATGGCTTCGGCAAGAGGATATGTACTCGACCAAGCTGCGCGACTTCCTTTGATCATCATGTTTACGTGGGCATATCACTGCCGAGCCAAAAGCCACGGAAATGGACGATTGGTGAGACATGTCTTTGAAGAGACGTTGCGGCGCCAGAATCAGAGACTGGCACCCAAAGTGACCCACGCGACGACGGAAGCGCTGAACACGCTCATTGGGGAGGACATCGCCCTCGAAGATGCAACTCTGCGGCAGATGGGAATTAGCCTCAGTGAAGCTAAGTGGATTATGGTCTGTCCCACATGTAGCATCAAGAGTGAACTTACGACACAGGCATGCGGAGTTCAGGTTTTGTGTAGCTCCTGCGGTAAGGAATTCACCGTGGATTGGCCCGATCTTGTGTGGACAAGTGCTGAAGACAATAGTTGATCGAAATCAGCCAGAGGCCGGCGTGCGGAGCAGGTGAAGTCGTAGTCCTTCCTGAAAACCGGGAAGAATCAGGGCGTTGGCGAGCCTGCGACCCAGAGGAACAGCGAGCCGTGACTGCGGCAGTTGGCCGCGGTGCTGTGCAGCATATAGGGCACCCACGCCCTGCCCAGCATGCACTGCGAACTCGCGCTGAGGGTGATTTCCCGCTCGACGGAGCCGCCGCCGGGCAAGTCCACCTCGGTCTCCAACGGCGTCACCTCCACATGTCGCGGCGGCGCGAGTTTCACCCGCACCTGGGCCGCCTCCGGCTGGCGATTCTCCAGGCGGAGCCGTACGCGCAGCGGCACGCCGCGCACCACGTGGTCGGGCTGGAACGACAACTGCACGGATTCGGCCACGACCACGTCGCTCGGCGTGACCAGCGTGAACCGTCCGTCCTGCGACTCCCCGCGATACGTGAGCAGGAACGGAAGCAACGCTCGCTCCGGCTCGGCCGGCACCGGAAGCGTCGCCTCCAACGTACATGCTCCGGACGCCTTGCGACGGACCTCGCATCGCGAACTCGCGGCCAGGTCGGACCAAGGGGATAGAGCCGTGGACTCAGCCCGGTCTGGATCGCTCAGCGATTCCCCGGCGAGATCCCACGCCACGGACACGCTCTTGCCGCGCAGGCCTTCCTCGATGACCCTCGGCGCCCGGCTCTGCACGCTCAGGATTGCCACCGGCACCATCGCCACCTGGGCCCGCAAGCGGAACACGAGCTTGGCCAGATCGATGGGCGACTTGGTGCGCAATTGCGACTGGAGCCTGCCGGCCAACTCTTGCAGGGCCTCGGCCGTTTGAAGCGTTGGCTGGTTGGAGCGGCTCAGTTGCCGGCCTTGCTCCAGGAGTCCGGTCGCGGCCGGCTCCAGCTCCGTGGCGAACAGGCGTTCGATCTTGTCCAACACGACGCCGGCTTGGCGCAGGCCGCGGGCCGCCGCTTGCCGGCGCGAGCCGACCCAGAACGCCCGCGAATTGTCGGCCTCCACGCGGGCGGCGAGCACGTCGCCTTCCAGTGCAACCAACTCGGGCGTGCCGGGCACGAGATCGATCGCGACCAGCGATTCGCGATCGGCGATTCCCAAGCCGCGACGATCCAGCCGCAGAAGGACCTGCTTCGGCTGGTCGGCATAGTTGCGCAGCGTAAAGTGGAGTTGGCCGTCGTGCGCGGAGCCGAACCGCTCGACGATCGCGTCCTGGCCGGCCGAGGCATGGGGCACCGGTTCCCACCCGGCCGCCGACAACTCCTCGATGGCCGGTACGTACTGACGATAGGCGGCCCGGCAGGGCTCGATCGACCCCAGGGCCCGGGGTACGGTCTCCAGCGGCGGGAAGATGGCCGAGGCCAGACCTTCGCCCAAGGCCTGGACGACTTGTTTGGGGTCCAGCGGATGCTGCAGCGAGTACCAACTCGTGTTGAGACACCAGAACCGCCAGATCTTCTGATAGGCGGTGGCCCGCCAGAAGCGTTCTTCGCGGGGCCGGGCCGCCCGGCCCCAACGCCCCTCGATCATGGAGATGTCGATAAAGGGCATGGTGGTCAAGGCCGACGGCACATTGCCGTTGCCATACGTGACCACCTGGTACTGCTCGCTCAGCGGCCACCACGCCTTGTGATGGAAATCCCAGATGGTGTTGAAGATCGCCGGCTTGAGGTTCTGGCGTCCGAAGGTCAGCGGCGCGAGCGTGGTGGCGAAGTGCTCGCGGCGGTAATCCAGACCCTGGGTGTCGCTGAAGTAGCCGTCGATCGCGTCGGCGGTCAGGCACGCGCTAAAGGGACGGCGTTCGGGCTTGGAGGCATACCGCTCCAGGTGCTTGCGCGTCAGGTCCGCCAGGAAGGGAGAGATGCCCGGGTCCTCGTTCACGCGGCAATTGAGACCCCAGCCGGGCTTGTCGGTCAAGTTGTAACCTTCCCGGGCGCGCCAATCTTGGGCATCGCCCGGTCCCCGGTGGCGAACGGGTGGTAATTCGTCCGGTGCCCAGCCGGTCGCCGATATTCAGTTCGAGGTTGACCGTTCCGATGTGACCCATGCGGCGGTCACAATCGACGCGACGGGAGTTGTAGCGCCTCCCAATTCACCGCAAATGACTGTCGTCGCAGCATTGCCCTTTCGACCTCCCACAGATTTCGATCCCCCTGCACAATCTGGATTCGCGCTAATCCGATCATCAGAGTTGACGTACGTCTTGACTGCCGTCACGCCAAGCGCGCAGAAGACGATTCGTCTTCCTGTTGACTTGGATCGGTCCGGCGATGAGCTGCTGCAAGTTCGCCAGTTTCCTGCCGGGATGACACTACTGATGCCCGATATTCAAAAAATCAGCAGCCCTTCTGTCGACAGCGTTGCTCAGCCAGGAACGACTTTTGTCCTAAAATCATTCCGGAAAGTTGCGATTGAACTGGAGAGCGGCTACTCCGTGGTTCATACGGACCGAATCGAGCAATTGCTCAAGTCCGATGTGTTTGACATTATTCCGAACACAACGTCTGGAGAGTATTCATTCACGTACAACCCACCAACGACGTCAATGGAACTCAAGCTCGACGAGGTGTTTGGACGAGTCCTTATCGTCCTCTTAGCGCTGAGTGTCACATTTGCGTCACCTGGCTTTGTGCCAGAAGCGTATCTCAAACCGGTTCTCATCGGGACCGTGGCACTAATCGTCATTTTTGTCGCTGCCCGATGGATCTTGGGATACCGAAAAGGGAGCATTGGGCCAGCCATGTTTGACACTGTTACAGCTGTGGCTTACTCGATTGGGCTCGGGGTCGTCTGGTGGATCAAAAAACGCAGGTCAAGTGCTTAACAGTCATAACAAAGGTGTGCACCCGAGTGGCGGATCGGGGCGGAACTGCAATGGAGAGTCATTTGACCGCCACCGGGTGACACCAAACGTTAAGAGGCCAGAAAGCCGTTTCCAAGCGAACTCGCAAATTCGTACAATGTGCCTGCCATGGGTGATCGAGCGGCGATACCCGCCGAACTCTCGCGTAAGCGCACTGCACGACCGTCTGGTACGGGATGGGGGTGGCTGGCCGACACGAGCGGTTGCCGTGCAGAGCCGGATTGTTGGCTTCCGCTCCGCGGTGAACTGTCCAGGAGGCCGAGTCCGAACGCAGGCGACGTGAACGTTCACGGTGACTGGCGTTGCTCAGCCCGGCGCTGGACCTCGCGAAGGAACTCGGGGAACTCTCGCACCGCCTGGTCGGCCGCACGCTCGCTTTCGGCTTGCATGAGATCCTGCACGAGCGAAGTTCCGAGCCGCTGGTGGACCTCTAACGGCAGAGCCCGCAACAAGTCGATGGACCGGCGATGTCGAGCGATCTCCTGCTGGTACGTCAACAGACGTTCCACCAGTTCGTCGTTCTGGGCCTGGAGCTGTTGGAGTGCTGAGGACACGTCTTGGAGTGCATCGTTGTCGTTCATGAACGCAAGGTATCCCTGCAGCCGGCCACGGGGAAGGGGAGGGCCGCAGCGATTCCCGCCGCGACGGGCCACGGCGTCCTCGCTGAGGGCTGCGGGTGTGGCCTCAGCCACGAGGCATGGCGGCGGATCGTGCCCCAGCTCTGGGAACCGAGCGTGCCCAGCGCCAACCAGAGAATGGGTTCTCACGATTGGCCGAGCCCCCCGCTGTCGGTGAGTCTCACGCCACGTGGCTCACGCTCCGAGGAGATCCTCGGCGGTGTGCCGCCGGCAGGCGACCGGCACCGGGAGCTGGCCGCCTACGCCAGCGAGGCAGCTTCACGCTGCTGGAGACGACGACGAGCACGCAAGTAGCGGCGCGTCTGGGCACGCTGCTCCTTCTCGTCGACGCGGAACGTGCGCACCCGATCCGGATGAGCGGCTTTCCAAACGTCCGGTAGCAGCGAGTTCAGGTCCGTCGTCCCACGCGCCAGTTGCTCCAGCACGTCGGCCAGATACGCCCACTCATCCAGATCGTGTCGGTGAGCGCTGCTCAGCACGCTCAGGATCGCCGCCGTCCGCTCGCCTGCGTCCTGGCTACCGATGAACAGCCAGTTCTTCCGTCCGATTGCCACCCGCCGCAGTTCGCGCTCCGTGTCGTTGTTGTCGATCGGCACTCGACCATCGCGGAGGAAGACCTGAAACGCCTTCCAGTGATTGCGGAGGTAGCTCAACGCCTCGCCGAATTTGCTCTTGGGCAAGACCCGCCGCGCTGGTTCGCTGTCCAGCACCGCCCTGAGCCGCGCCATCACCGGCACGCTCTCTTGCTGCCGCAACACCCAGCGTTGCGCGGGACTCAGCAGCCGGCCGCGATCCTCGATCTCGTACAGCTCAGCCAGCAACGCCAGAATCGGGCTGCTCAGCGCAGGGCACTGCTCGCGCGAAAGGAACACCTTCCGCCGCCCATGCGCCACGCACGCCGAAAACTCAATCCGGCCGCCCGTGACCTGCTCGATGTTGACGTAGCCGCTGTAACAATCCCCCAGCAAGATGCCGCGGAAGGATTCCAAGAACCGGTCCGGGCCCTCCCGCGCCCGGCTGTCGGTAAACGCGAACACGTTGTACGGCGCCTCGTGGAGGCCACGATAGATCCAGAACCGCGCTTGGCGGCTCCCCTCGCCGATCCCCGGCGTGAGCAAGGTCACGGGCGTGTCGTCGCTGGCGATCACGGGGCTCGCCAGCACCCGTAGCTGCAGTTGGAAGGCCAACGGCACCAGCAGGTCCCCGGCCGTGGCCACGATCTGACACAGCGTCGAGCGACTGGGCGACCACCCCAACTGGGCAAGCGCGTCTTGCTGACGGTACAGCGGCACGTGCAGGACGAACTTGCCAAACACCACCTCCGTCACCAGGTCGACCCCGAATCGCCCGCCCTCGATCAAGGCCACTTCCCGCGGCGCTTGCAGGATCGCTCTCGCAGAGCTTTCGGGAAGCTTGTACTTGGGGTACTCCAGGCGACGCACCCACAGCTCGGGCCGCTTGAAGCGCAGGATCTCCACGACGTCGATCCCGATCTCTTGACAATCTTCCCGCGTCACGCCCTCAGGCAAGGGCGGCTCGATCCGCTCGGTGCGACGCGGCAGGTGCTCCGGCAGCTGTTCGCTCCGGGGCTGCTCGGCCTGCTGCTTCCGACGCTTGATGTACTGCACGACGATCTCTTCGTCCGGCGTCAGCCCCGCCACGTCCGCGGCCAACTCCGCCGTTTCCTCCGCCCCGAAGTCCAGGTGCTGCTGACCGCGCGCGTCCTTGTGCCGCTCGCTGCGGCGGCCGTACAACTGATGCAGCAACTGCTGGATCGTCAACTGCTGCTCCTCGTTCTCCTGCAGCAGCTTCTGTTGGGCGTCTTGGATGCTGGTACAGCTGTCCAGCAACTCCTGATACTGACCCTGCAACTGGGCATAGGCTCGACGCGTCTGACGCAGCTCCTGCTGACAAGCTTCCAAGGTGTCTGGAAGGGGCAGTGATTCGGACATGTGGCAGGTTGTAGCCAGTTTCCAAAATCGCGCAAGAGGGGTTCTCTCGCGCGCGGAAAAAATCTGGAAAAAATTCCGGCCAGAGAGAATCCTGCGCGCAGGAAAAAAGGCGACCCCCGCTTCCCAGCAGGGATCGCCTCCAGCACAGGCCTGAGCCGCGGGCGTCAAGTCACGCGCAAATAGCGTTTGCGCCGCTTGGCCGAGTGCAGGTCCACGCCGCTGAGCAACAGCGCCAGTTGCGTGGCATCGATCTCGGCACCCGGACTATCCGCCGACACCACCGGCAGCTGGTAGGTTCCGGCTTCCAGCCTCTTGTAATACAGGGCCAGGCCATCCCGGTCCCACCACAAGATCTTCAGCCGGTCTCGGCGGCGGTTGAGAAACAAAAACAAGTGCCCGTCCAAAGGATCTCGCTGGAACACTTGTTGGACCAACGCAAACAACCCGTCGAAGCTCTTCCGCATGTCGGCAGGCGCCGTGCTGAGATACACGCGGACGCTGGCAGGAAGGCTGATCATGGCAACACCTCCTGCGACTGCCCGTCCTGACCGCGGCTTCCTAATCTGCCCGCTGCGCGGATCGCCACTCGGATCGCCTCTTCGCGATCGGCAGGAACCCGTACCACCGCCCCGTTGGGCAACTCGATCTCAACCGCTGCCCTGGCAGCCAAGGACAATTCCACAAACGAAGCACGTCCCTGCCTGCCATCGTCCGCCACTCGCCGTGTGTCGGGAAGCTCCTTCGACGCTCCCCCATTCGCTGGCGTGCCTACCAGCGCCAGCCGTTTCCGCCACTGATAGAAACTCGCCTGCGTCACACCTTCTCGGCGGCAGAACTCGGCCGCCGTACCCGACCAGCCTGCAAACCGCTCCAGTCGCTGACGCCACATCACGTGCCGCCCTGCATCGCTCCTGTGTCCCATAAGGGGTCTCCTGCACCAAGGGTTGAAAGAAACAACCCCTGAAGCCTAACCCCCGCGTCAAGAACGGTTCTGCTGACCGCTTACACTCTCGCGACAAATCCTCGTGGAGGCTGGCCACCGATGCGCCATCCCGACGTGCCGTGCCACGACAACGGAGATTGCACATATCGAGCCGTTTGCGAGGGCGCAGAAACACGAGTACCACAACCTCATCGCGCTCTGCCCGAATTGCCACACTCGATTCGACAAGGGCGAGATCGACCGGAACGCGATGAGGATGTACAAGCGGAAAATTGCCTTCTTGTCCGATCGCTATTCCAGGTTCGAGCTGACCGTACTCGACTATCTGCGTTATCACGGGAAAGTCGTGGTCCACGGGGAACTTTCAGTGAAAGGTCTGCTCGACGACAGTCTGATCGTGAATGCAAGCACGCTCACGTCCTACAACTACGACGATGGCACGAAGGACGTGCTTGATTTCGTTGCGGTCCTGACGGAGAAAGGCGTTGCGTTCCTCGCAAACTGGGCAAGATCAGATTCGGATTCACTGACTTATTGACTGAGGCCTGTTAACCAAATCGTGCACCGGAGCCGCGATCCGGTCTTGGAAAATGGTCGGCGTCATCGGCGCGGCCCGGTGACGCCGGTTGCGTGACGAGTGGAGCTACAGATCATCCAATGACGGACGGCGAATTCGACGAACTCCGAAAAGAACTTGTTCGCGACTTCCTGAGGACGGTCAGAGTCGAGGAGCAGTTGGACTATCTTCCCACGGCAACAGTCGATGCCATAAGCGAACCGGACGTCGCACGCCTAAAGCAACGCTGGGCGAAGGAACTTGGCAAGGCGCTGCAAGGGTTCTGGAAATCGCGGAAAATGAAGGGTCTTTCGCTCGACGCCGAGCAGATACTCGCTGAATGGAAAACTAAATGCAAAAGGAAGAGGGCTAATCGCAAAGACCAGTTCACGCGGCGGCAGAGGGTGATCGAAGTATACGGTGGCAAGTGCGAGCGTTGCCAGGAGACAAGATGGGAATTCCTGTCAATCGATCACATCGCCGGTGGTGGAAAAGAGGAGCGCCAACTTCATGGAGATGGTGACAATTTGCTGCGTTACCTCCGCAAACACGAATATCCGGACGGGTACCGAGTATTGTGCTACAACTGCAACAACTCTCTGGCAAAGTATGGCTACTGCCCACCCAATATCACGTAACCAAATGTTGGACCGGAGCCGCGGTTGGGTCCAACGGTGTGGGTTGGGTTGACTCGGCGCTGCCCGGTCAACATCGTCGTTATGCCACAGTGTCGCGAACATGCTCGACAAACCATACCGTCGGGAGGAAGAGGACATCCACATTTTGCTCTTGTCCGGTTTGGTCGAACTTGGCAATCTTTTCCCTGTAATCGGTTTTCTGGGGTGCAATTTCGAGCAGAAGCGGTTGGTGGAGGGGAGAAGGTCATGGCCAGAAGCCCGCGACGAGATTTGGTCGATGCAACTGAAGTCGGCGTGTATCATTGCGTGCAGCGAGCAGTGCGACGGGCATGGTTTTGCGGGCAGGACCCCGTGACGGGCAAGAACTTCGATCACCGTAAAGGCTGGATACAGGAGCGGTTAGCGTTTCTTGCCGGACAGTTCTCCATCGACATCTGCGCGATGGCAATTATGAGCAATCATATTCACATGGTAGTCCGAAACCAGCCTGACATCGCAGGCCAGTGGAGCGACGAGAACGTTCCGGCGCTGGGGTCAGGCTTACAGAATTCAAGTTTCGCCGCGACGGCGTTTTCCATTTGGCTGGACGATTGGCCGCGAAAATTGAATTCTGTACGCCTGACCCCCAGGCCAACTCGCGTCATTTCTCAATCTTGACGTCGGGCGTGCCGTCCGGGTCGTGGACCCAGCCGTGCTCGGCTGGCGATGCCTGGGGCCAGACGGGACACCACAGTGCGCAGTGCCGCAGGACCTTCTCGACCTGCTCGAAGATGCCTTGATCCCTTGGTTTGGTTTCGCCGAACACGGATTCAATCGAACTGGAACGAGTACAGGTCGGCGTCCCGCAGTTCGAACACCAAGCGGACGGGCTTTCCCGCCCAGGCCGAGACGTCGGTGGTCTCCTTTCCTTCGCGCAGCCACTCGACCGGACGAGCCAGGTCATCTCCGTAGATCCACGGACAATCCTCGCTGGAGCCTCCCGCCAGCGGCTGGCCCCCGGCATCGGTCAAGCCCACCCGAATTCCGCCGCGGGCCGAACTGGAGAAGTTAAGGCTCAACCGGTTGCCCGCAAAGCGGATCGGTTTCGTTTGCAGGCGTCCGCCGCTCATCGTCGCGCTGATCGAAACGAACCCGTCCAGCCGCAGCGTGTAGCGGCGCAGCTTGGCGGGCTTGCCGTTCTGCAGGGTGCCCTCGGTCAGGTACATCGAGAGTTCCTTGGGGGCGTCCGGGGCGACGGCGGAGACCGTTTCCACAAGCCCCAGGTTCTGATAATTGTCACCGTAGAACCAACTGTCTCGGGTCCTCAGACCGGGCCGCATAAACGCCTCCTCGAACACGCGGAAGTTCCGCCCGTCGCGGCTGGCCATGAACAAGCCCTCGGTGACGGCGGTGCCTTCGCGCTTGGAGAGCGCGCTGCGGCTCTGGCGGTAATCCCACTGCGGCAGGTACTTGGTGGAGGGCGTGAGTCCGCGGTCTTCGTACCGAGTCGGGAACCCGAGGTAGAATTGCGGCGCCCGCTCGTATTGGGTGATCTGGCTGGTGTACAACTCGCCGCCTCGGCTGGGGGTGTATTCCAGGAAGACCGGCTCCGTCCAGCCCTTGGCAAAGGTCGCCGAGGTCTCCGTCATCACGTCGCGGCCGTTGCGGGACTTGCGGTGATACGCTCGATACTCCTGGCGGATCACATCCCAGAAGGCCAGATTGTGCGAATCGAAATCGCCGAACGTGATGATCGGCTCCGCAGCGGCCTTCGTCCAATGGATGCCGTCCGGCGAGACGAGCGCGACCAGCGGTCCGCCGCCGATCGCCTTGTAGCGTTCGGATGCCGGTGCGGCCGGATTGCGGTCGATGAACGGGCTGAAGTTGTGGCAGACGCTGCCCAGCTGCGGGTCCTTTTCGCTGGTGATGATGTTGTTCTCTTTCGACCCGCCGAACTCGACCAGCCCCAGATTCGGCCGTTCCCAACGCACACCGTCGCGGCTTTCGGCGTAACAGTAAACCTGCTCGTGAAACGCCGTGCAGCCCCGGTCGTAATCGCCGCCGCGGTAGTACATCTTGTACAGGTCGCCATCGCGAAAGATCGTGACGTAGTTGAGTCCGTTTCCTTCCCAGGGCCGGTCGAAGACCAACACCACTTCGCGAGCCGTCGGGTGATGCAGCGTCTGGCGCGCCGCACCTTCGATGGATGCGATCAAGAAGTCATCCACAAACAGTTCGCGGCGGCCGCCGATGTCGATCGGCTCGCCGGCGGCGGCCGGCCGGGCCAAGTCCGTGCCGAACACGGCCAGAGCCGTCGCCAGGGTCAATCCAAATGTGGTGCGTTTCAGGAACGATCTTCGATTCGTGTTGCTCATGGCAGGTCTCCAGCGGGTCTGAGAAGGAACGGTCGGTATCGTCTCGCAAGCAAAACAGAACGCTGTCGACGCGGATCTCCTCGGATTCGGAAACCCGAAGTCCGCCAGCTTCAGTTCGCCGTCGATGAAAAGGCAGTTGGATGGCTTCACGTCCCGGTGAACCAGCCCCTCCCGGTGCAGGCACGCAAGGGCCGAGAGCAACTGTTTCGACCACCGCGCGCAGTCGTCGTCGCGCGCCGGACCGCCGCGCAATCGAACAGCCAGGGTCGCCGGCGTGTATTCCGTGCCGGGCGATATCGGACCACCGGAAACGTCATCCGCAGGGTCCATGATGTAGAAAAGGTGATCGGCGGTCGTCCCCACATGGTGAATGGTCGCCAAGTTCGGATCCCGGACGTGGGCGGTTTGCTCCAGCCGGCTCAGCGACACGATCTCGCGGCCTGCCGGATCGACCGCCCCCGTCCCGCGGAGCGGTACGATCTTCACGGCACGCAGCCCGCCTGTGGTCTGGTTGCGGGCCAGCCAGACTTCGCCGAAGCCGCCCTTGCCGATCTGCCGCAACAATTCCATGTCCGGAATCGCGGGTGGCGAACCGGGGGCCGCGATGGCCGATTGGCCGTTGCCGAGGGGATCGTTCATGGGCAGGCCCTCCCTCGTGCCGGCACGGATTGTTCCATCCAACTCGTCAGGGAGCATTCAACGTCGGCGGACGGCGCAGACGCCAACGCCCGCTTGACACGATCGAGCAGTCGCCCTTCGCTCCGGTAGGACTCGCCCAGCTCTCGCAGACGTTGCAGGATGCGTTTTCGGGCAAGGTACACGGCGTTTCGCGTCAGTCCGGTAAGCTGCGCGGCCTCCGCGGCCGGGACACCTTCCAGCGCGACAAGCTCGAATGCTTGGTACGTCTCCGGCGCAACCTCGCGGCGCACGAGATCCAGCAAGACGTTCAGCAACGATTCTTCAAATGCCTGTTGCCACACATCGTCGGCCGGCGCATGCGGATCTTGGGCCGATTCGAGTACGTTCTGACCGTCACCGCCCGCCGCCCGAACGCGCTCCGCCGGCTTTGCCCGCCGCTGGTTCACAAGGTTCCTGACGATGCCCCCCAGCCAGTCTCGAAAACGCCCCTTGGCCGAGTCGTAGCGAAACACCTGCCGATTCTGGAAGACAGTCAGCATCACGTCCTGCACGACTTCTTCGGCCGTATGTTCGGAACAGCCGCGGCATTTGGCGAAGTTGAACACCGCCCGCCAGTAACGTGTCCAGAACTCATCCCACGCCACGGCGTCGGCTCCGTCGCGGATACGTTCCAGCAGCGTTGTGTGCGTTTGGCTGCTCATCCCCCGCGTGCGACCTCGAACCGAGAAAAAAATCTGAAAAACCGTGACAGATTTTCGGCGTCACCCCGCAATTATCTTTGGAGGCGGAAACTGGACGCCTTGCATTGTAGGGTCACGCGGCTACGTTAAAAGGGGAGTGCAAGTCCGATGAACATCGTATTCATGGCCATTCTGGCACTTGCCGCTGCTCCCGCCCAGTTCGACACGTCGGCAACGCCCACGACGCGATTGTTCGTTCGAACCGTGCCGCACGGCGCCACCGTGACGGTGGACGGCGAGGCGATTGGCAAGTCCGACGGCCTCTTCCAGGTCCTTCCTGGCAGCCGCAAGATCGCCGTCGAGTTGGACGGATACGCGCCGGAAACCCGCGAAATCGACGTTTCCAAGGGCCGGATCACACGGGTCCGCATCGAGCTTCAGAAACAGTCCCAAGTCAAGGCCCGGACGACACCCCGGCCGGACGCCGCGGGGGCACCCGCCCCACAAGACGTCCCGTCGGAGACGGCTGGTCCGGCTCAATCTCTGCTCCAAGATTCCGGCGGGTCCGACGCGGCGTCAGCGTTCGTCTCACAGGGCGATTTTCCCGCATCCACCCGACAGGCAATGCTCACCGTGCTGCGCCAGCACCCGGAAGAGGTCCGTTGGTCTGGACGTGACGGCAACAGGCTGTTCGGCATGGCGGTCAAACCGCTACCTCAAACCGAGTTCCGAACCCGAACGGTGCCCGCCATGTTGGAGCTTGTGCAAATGTTGGCCGTGCATGAGGTCCTCAAGGCCAAGTCGCTCCTGGATCGCTATGCTGCGACGGGATTGACGGACGCGACTACGCTACGGCAAGCGGTCGAAGCGGCGGCAGGCCAATTGCAGGTGACCGGCAAGGCGAAAGGCGTCGCTCACGCAGCTGCTGTGCGAAGTGGTTTTGCCGTCGCTTACGTCATCGCCGACCAGGCGGATTTGTCGGCCTACCTGCTGCAGCCCACGGAACTCGAACGAGTGCAGGCCGCCTACCGCGACGTAATGCACCGTCAAGCGCGGGACCTGATGGCCCGCTCCGCGTGGACCGATGCGCTGCTGCTTTGGCAACACCTGCACCAACGCAAGCTCGTGTCGCAGCAACTGTACTTGGACGCGGCCCGCTGCTTCCAGCGACTTGGCCAAGCACCGGACGCGGCGCGCGTGCTGAGCGAAGCAATCGAGACGTTCGCGAAATCTGGCACGGCGGAGTTCTTCGAACAAGCGGGCGACATGGCGTTGGAGATCCAGACCGAGGCAGCGGAAACGCTGGCAGAACGAGCCTATCAAAGGGCCATCGACACGCTGCGGGACACTGTTTCTGGACCCGAAACCAGTGCTGGCAATGACCTTGGCAACAAGACCCCGTGACAACTCACAGTACCATTTGGCCTTCCGGCAAAGGAGAATCCCGACATGAACGCTTCGAGACTCGTGACGCTGGCTTTGGCGACACTGGCATGCTGCTTGGTGCCCGCCATCGTGTTTGCCCAAGTTCCGACCGCTGACGATTTCCTCCCGCCCGTCGCGGGCGGGCCGACCGACGTGAAACACCCGGAGCAGGTGGCAGTGGCCGAACAGGTCGTGAAGGCCGCGACCGCGCAAGATGCCATGAACGCCGCCGTCAAGAAGAACGTGGAGGAGATGGCTCACGGCGATACGGCCGAGGTTGGCGCGAAAATGGTGAAGTTTCCCAGCGGGCTGGGTTTCGTGGCCACGGGCGTGGCTGCCTAGCGCACGATGGAGAACCCCACGGCGACGCGACTGGCCAAACGCAAAGCCTACGTGATTGCGTTCACCATGGCGAAAAAGAACTTGGCCGAGATCCTCGGCGGACTCAGCAACGAGGGCAAGGAGACGGTACGTGAAGCGTTGGTCAACATCAACCTGCCCAAGGAGGAGATGACCAACATCTCGACCGACAGCGAGGAATCGTTGAAGCAAGCCGTGGACATGATGCTCCGCGGGTTCGTGATTTACGAAGTCAAGGACGACACCAGCCAGAATTCGGTCTGGGTCAGCATCGTGACCACGCCCAAGACACGCGGCAAGTTCGCCCGCCCGGCCCCGAACGCCCTGGAAGCGGAGAATCTGCGCGACGGCTTGAACCAAGTAATCGCCGAAGTCCGCAGCGGCTTGGTGCCGCCCGTCGGCGGCCGGATTATCACGATGCGTGCCAGCGGCGAGACGGCTTTTGTCGGCTTCGGCAGCGCGGTCGTCACCAGCAGCACCAACAACGCGGTCCAGCTGAAACAGAATCTGGCTGCGCAAAAGATTGCCTCGATGCGATCCAAGGACGCCCTCTGCGGCCTGATCATCGGCGACAAGACCTCGTGGGAAGGCAGCGTCGTCGAATCCATGAAGGACCAAGTGCAGGAATTCGAGTCCCTGGCCCCAGACGATCCGCTGGCCTGCAGAGATCCGGCGGCGGTGCGGAAGTTTGACGAAGCTCGGCAGGCATTCGTCGCCCGCATGGAAACCAACGATACCTACCTCAGCGCTCGGCGAGGCGTCCTGCCACCGGGGATCAACACCAAGACGTGGTTCGACAGCGACAACGCCTGGGCCTACGCGATGTCCGTCTACGTGCCAAGTCTGGCCAATGCGGCGGCGGCGACTGGACGCGACATGCGGGAGGCCGTTATCCTACAGCCTATCGACGACAGTGGCCGACCGAGTACCGACCCCGGAACCGGCTTCACGGATGAGAAGGCCCCGTCCACCGTCAAACGCCCCGGCAAGGACGTGAAGCCGGGGCCGAGCGGCAAGATCGAGCCGGAATGATTTGTGCTTACAACACCCGCCATTTCGGGAACATCGTCATGGACTTTCGGCTTCCACCAAAGGCTTGTTTGCTCCTTGCGCTGATCGCTTTCCTCTATGCCGACGAGGCGTTGGCTCGGAAGTGGACCGACAGCACGGGCAGGTTCTCCGTCGAGGCCGAATTCGTCGAGTTCGTGGGTGGTCAAGTCGCGTTGAAAAAAACGGATGGCGAGTTGATCCGCCTGCCCTTGGAAAGACTCAGCGAGGCAGATCAACAGCACGTGCAGTCGCTGACCGCTCGCGTTACCATTCGGGCGATCGTCGAACGCCGAAACTTGGAGGTCAGGCTGCGTGCAGCCAACGTATCGCTGAGGAAGGTAGATGGTCAAAGCCTGTTCGGCAATATCGTGAGCCAACTGGAGAATGAGAAGGACGCCGCAGCCCTGTTACGAGCAGCGCTGGAAGGCTTTCCCAAGAACTGCCTTGAGGCGAGTGTCGTCGGGGACCCCACGATCGTTCAAAAGGACGACCAAAAGGCCACTTTGCGACTTCAAGTTCAGTTGAAACTAAACGTGGCCGCGTACAAGCCCTTCGCGGAACGTCTCAAGAAAACGCTCCATTCCATCGCGCGGGACGAAGGCGAATTCGCGCTGACATTCCGCCCCGACACCATCCCTGACGCACCTCAATCCGCGCACTTTGCCCTTGACGACCGCTACCACCCCAATCTTCTCCGACATCTTCAACAACTCATGCCGAAAGCTTTCACCGTTTCCGGAACGCGAGGGGAGGCAAAGTACCGCGACCACGCATTCTTTATCGCTGTGGCAACAGAGATAACCGGATCAGGTAAGCAGCTTCAACTCAGCTATTATGTCATCGATGCGACAGCACAGGCCGCAATTGCTGAGGCCGTCTTTGGCAGTGGGTGGGGACGAATCCTGATGCTCAATGCCAGTGGTGATACTCTCTTCGTCGACCGTTTTCCCATGTCGGAGCCACAAAGGAAGGTGTCTAGTGCCTACGCTGTTGACTATCATTGCTTTCCAGTTGCGCGTTTGGGCACCAAGGGGTCTGGGCCGGATGGCGACAGAACTCATCTTTATGGAGCGGACGAAAAAACTCGTTCGTTGCTGTATTGCACTTTAGGAGAAATGTTCCAGTCAAGAAACTGATCTTGACCGAAAACCC
>CAZAQY010000077.1:0-31315 GCA_964486845.1 uncultured Pirellulaceae bacterium | reverse complement strand
GTCACTCCTTTGACGAATCCAGATTCTCACCCGCTACATCCTTGCGCGGACTTCGTCGTCAAAGATATTGGTTCACCGTTCGGGCTGATCAGCCCCCGTCGAAAGACGATCGCTTGCGGGTCGGTTGCATCGGCGTGGGGGGCCGTGGCGCGGGGGTGGCCCAGGAGGCCAGCGCTTTCGGCGACATCGTGGCGGTGTGCGATGCGGACCTGGCCCATGCCGAGCGCGCCAAGATCACCTTCAGCGGCAAGCCCGCGGTCTATCAGGACTATCGCAGGTTGCTCGATCGCAAGGACATCGACATCGTGACCAACGGGACGCCGGACCACTGGCACACGATCGTCAACATCGCCGCCTGCCGCTCCGGCCGCGACGTGTACACGGAGAAGCCGTTCACATTGACGATCGAGGAGGGCAAAATCCTCCGCAGGGTCGTTCAGGAGACAGGGCGGATCGTGCAGGTGGGCACGCAGCAGCGGAGTGCGGCGCACTTCCGCACGGCCTGCGAGTTGGTCCGCAACCGCCGGATCGGCAAGCTCAAGCAGGTCGTGGTGTTGCTGCCCTTCTGGACGACCAAGGGCGGGCCGTTTTCGCCGCAGTCGGTGCCCAAGACCTTGGACTGGGACCTGTGGCAAGGCCAGGCACCCGAGCGGCCCTTCTGTCCGCAGCGGCTGCACTTCAATTTCCGCTGGTGGTCCGAGTACGCCGGGGGCATCATCACCGATTGGGGCCAGCATCACATGGACATCGCCCATTGGGGCATGGGCGTGGAGCAGAGCGGTCCGCTGGAGATCGAGGGTCGGGCCTTCTTCCCGAACCACGGCCAGCCCGACTGCTTTGACAACCCCGACCGTTTCGTCCTGCGCATGAAATATCCGGGCGACATCGAACTGCTAAATCTCGTGGCCCGGGACGCCGGCTACCTCAAGAGCATGGCGGCCGGGGACATCACCGCGACCGAGGATGCCGAGTTGTTTGCGGGCGTGCCGGAGGAATGGAAGAAGGAGCAGCGCAACGGCATCATGTTCGTCGGGGACGAGGGGCGGGTGTTCGTCAACCGCGGCGGGGCGTTCGGCAAGGCGGTGGAGGAACTCAAAGAGCATCCGTTTCCGGCCGATGCCGTCCGGCTCTACGAGAGCCGCAGCCACATGGGCAACTTCTTCGAGTGCGTGAAGAGCCGCAAGCCGCCGGTGTCGCCCGTGGACATCGGCCACCGCGTGATCACGGCCTGCCACCTGGGCAACATCGCCATGCGGCTGAAGCGGAAGATCACCTGGGACCCGGCCAAGGAAGAGATTGTCGGGGACCCGGAGGCCAGCAACTCGATTTACGTGCGCCGCGTTCAGCGGGCGCCATACTTGGTCTAAGAATAGCCGGTGCGTTCGGTGTGGCTGTGAACACGAAACGTTTCCACGATTGAGTTGCGTGTGCGTTGAGAGGCCTTTGACTGTCGTGTAGAACCAGCCCTTGTGGCCGACTCGCTCGCAGATGGCAGCGAGGCGACGGATCGCCTCAAGTGGGAACGGAATGTGACCGAGTATGAATCCATCTGCCTCGATACGCGAGGAAAAGATGCTGGAGGTCCCTTGGTAAACGACGTGCAGATCATCGTATAGTTCGCGGCTGAAGGGGTATCCTTCGTCACGCGGGCTTTCAATCCGTATGGTTTCCATAGGGCGTCCGCCTTGCTCTTCATCGAAGACTACATTGCTCGAACGAGAAGCCCTGCGCCCAACAGCGTATCGACGTGCCGCGTCAGCTGCTTCGCCAACCAGCTGGAACGGACCAAGAGCCCCATTTCGATGTTTCGCTCCTGGGCGGCCTCGGTGAAGTTGGCCGAAGAGACGAAAACGGCCTCATCGTCGACGACAACGCACTTGGCGTGCAGGCAGGCCCGCTTCGCGGCGTCCAAGTCGAGCGAACGGGGGCCGTAGAAGACTTGGGGTAGCGGGCGGTCCTCGGGCCATTCGCGCGTCCTGAACCGCTCGGCGAACCGCTTGACAACTTCGCTGGGCATCGACGTGTCGCCAGGGCCGCGCTGCACGTCTAGGAACATGCGGACCTTCAGCTCCCGACGATCCTGCATGCGGTCTGCCAGTGCTCGGAAGACGGCCCGGCCTTGGTAGACGGCGTAGCCGGCCACCAGCACGGTTTGCTGGGCATTGGCGAACAGCTCACGCACGACGACGCTCGTGTCTCGGTTCGTGATCCCCGGCGCCTCCGGTCCGGTCGTTACCAGGTCCAGGATCTCCTCCAGGCGAGGCCGGCGTGCGCGATCGGCGACGAGCAGATCCAGTACGGCCGCCAGCTGCGGTCCGGTGAACCCCTGGGCGGCCAGGGCCTGCATGTCCACCGCGATTTCCTGTGCCACGGGAGCCGCGATCAGCCGGCCCAAGCTCATTGCCGAGAACGGCGGTGCCAAGCGTTTCGCCCGCAGTGCGGAGGCAATCTCCCGCAGGTCACTATCGGCAAGTTGTAGCAGTCGCTCGTTCATACCGGCAGGGCCTTGAAGAACTCAGCGCCCAAGCTGTCCACGGTGGGGACAACCAGGGCCCGGTCGAGGAAGTCGTTATGCTGTTCGCAGGATGTTTCTGCGATCAGGAGGCAGCCGTGGCAAGAGGCGCCGTGCAGGAACCGTCGCTCGTGCGGATTCGGCGGCTGGTGCTGGGCGCACACCGGATCGTTGGAACATAACCGGCCGATCTCCAACGCCGTACGGATGTGCTCGTGAATCCGCCGACCGACCTGTACAAGCCCACCCAGCGTGCCTTCGGCATCGGACGTCGCGGTGTACAGCAAGACGCCGTAGCCGTAGTCCGCCAGGGAGTAAATCCGCTCACGGATCGAACTTGCGGGGTAACCGCACTCCAAGGCCACTGCCGTGATCAGCAGGTGCGAGAACGAGTGCAGCATGATGAACGGCAAGCCGGGGAACTTGCGTTTGGTGCCCTCATGCTCGTACTCCCACGCCTTGAACCCACTCTGGAGAGCCAATCCCCGCTGGGCGACCTCCGGGCGCTGGAACCAGGCTTCGATTTCCGCCCGGCTGAACTGGATGAAGACGCCTTCTCCCCTGTTTTCCACGGCCGGCAGCCACGTGATCTCGCGGGCCAGAGCTGCTCGGCGTACGCCCATTTCCAGTTCGCCCTCGATGTTCGGCGCCATGGGCTCGAATCGAGTGAACCCGGCCAATGCCATCACTTCCCGGAGCCGGTGAACGGCCACCACCCGGGCGATCGGTTTCGTCCACGGAGCGTCCCACTTGTCCCGCGGGATTGCCCGGGCGAAGAAGTTGCCATCCGGCAAATCGTTGCCTAGTTCCTCCTTGCTGGCGATCAGCGTCTCTAACTCAGCTTGTTTCACCGACTTGACTTCGCCCAACACCGCTCCACGCCGGGACAGGATTTCTTGGAAGACCTCTTCGTCCGTGATTCCCTCCAGCGCCGCTTTGACCTTGGCCTTCTTCCGCTCGTACTTGAGGTCCTCCACGTTCTCGACCTCTTCCACGAACTCCCACGCCAGGTCAACGGCCTTCTTCACTGTTTCGTCGCGGTCTGGCAGCGAGATGACTCGCATGACTTGCGGAAAATAGGCGTTGCTGGCCGTGCGGATCAATAAACGGTTAGGTTCCCCGCACGACTCGCGGGTCCGTGGACCCAGCCACGGCCGAAAGCCGTCGCAGGTACCCAAGGCTTTCGTCTCCATGAGGGCCGCTTCACCGACCGATCGCTCGGCCTTGCAGTCGCAGCGAATCCAGACTTCGGCCAGGTCACCGCTGGTGCCCCGTTCCTCGATCCAGAGTTGCCTTTGGCACTCCGAGGGCCCACCATGCACGTAGTCCCGCCAGTTGATGTCGCCCACGTGGCCACCGCGGCAGGCCCGCACGAACCGCACCGAGACAACCGGCCAGCGTTTCTTCTTGTCGTCGATGTACTTGCCCTTGGTCAGCGCCCGCCGATGCACCAGCATCCTGGACCGCACCGTGGACGTGGAATCACCCGGCTCCCTATCCTGCACGATGAACCACTCGGGGAACTGCCAAGCGGCGATGCCGGTCTGTGGAGCCTGCGGATCATCCGGGTCGGGTGGCGGCGCGTACAGCTTCAGGGCTGGCAGGTTCAGCAGGAACTTGAGCTTGTCGGTCAAACGGGGCTCGACGATCTCGTCGCCCAGCCCTTGCCAATGATCCAGGCCGGCGATCAGCACCGAGTGCTTCGGCAAATCCACCATCGCTCCCGGCCCGAAAGTCGTGATGACCTGACTCTGGCGGATCTGACCGGGCGGCCGTTTGCTCTTCTGCGGGCTCACGCTTCTTCCTCCTCCTCGATCTCGATCCCGTCGAGGGTCCTCAGCCAGAGATTTACGCTCGGCTCGACATCCCGCATCGAGCGGTTGGCGCGGAATTTCCAATGGCGGGCAGTAAGCCCTTTCAGCTCGGGGTCGAGGAACTGATACAGCAGCGGCCGGGCGCCCCCCACTTCGCTCTGGTACTGCAGGCCGGTGCCGACCTGGCTGTACTCCATCGCGATCTTCGACCACTCATCCAACAGGTCCACCGCTCGCTGGCGCACCTTCAACCGCAGTCCCTGGGCCTCGGCCGGCAGCATCTTGGCGTGCGACTGGGCACGTTCGGCCAGCCGATCGGCCACGAAGTCCAGAAACGTCCGTTCCTGGAGAATGGCCGCCGCGCCTCGCGGAGCCGTCATCGGCAAGTGGCCTTGCCGGGCCAGAGCCACCAACGTGCCGGCCAGGCCGCGGTCCATGGCCCGCGGCGAGAACGGGGTGACGCTCGTGGCCTCGACGCTGCGGTAGAACGACTCGTGGTACGCCGCAAATCGCTCGAAGTGCGATCGGTCTCGCGCCCTATGGACGTTCAGGATCGTCACCACCAAGCCGGGACGGTTGACATCACGCCCGACGCGGCTGGTCGCCTGGATGTACTCGGCGCTCGTCTTGGGCTGCCCCGAGACGACCATCAAACCCAGCCGGGTGATATCGAGGCCCACGGAGATCATGTTCGTGGCCAGAGCCACATCTACCCGGTCTTTCTCGCAGAACGGGCGCGACAGGCGACGTTTGGCGTCCGCCACCTTGTCGGTGCTCACGCGCGACGTCATCTCGACCGGTTCGTAGGCGATCTTCCGATTCGCGAACGGTCCCGCGATTTCGCCCACACGCTTGCGGTTGCCATAGCCGCTGACTCGGTTACTGACTTCATCCTCGACCACGCGGCGAGCGCCGCCCAATTCCCGCAGGCTGTTGAAGTAACCCAGGACGGTCATGTACGGATCTGCTGCGTTGTTCGGGTTCTTGGCGCCGCCCTCGGCGTCGTAGGCTTTCTGGGCCGCGGCCAGCAGCGCCAGGTACACCCGCAACATCACAACCTTGGGACTGCGGCCCTGGGCAGCAACCCCGACGTACAGCCGGGCGTTGCTGCGCTGCGGTGAATGAGTCTCGGCGAAGAACGAATCCCGACGATCCGGGCCGGGCGGTGGAAAAACGTCGACCTGCCGACGATTGAACAATGCTTGGATTTGGTTGTCGGCCCGACGGACCGTTGCCGTCGAAGCTACGATCTTCGGACGGATTTTGTGTCCGTCCAATTCGCGGACACACAATTCGTCGAGTGCCGACTCGTACAACCCCACCAGCGTACCTAACGGCCCGGAGATCAGATGCAACTCGTCCTGGATCACCAGATCGGGCGGCAACAGGCGTCCGCCTGGCAGCGGCTGGCCTTGCGTCGGGTCGCAAGGTCCGTAGAAACCGGCCTTGTCATAGCGATCGGCTCGGCCGAAGAACATGCCTACCTCGCCGGTCCACGGCATGGCGGCGAACTTGTCCACCGTGGCGATCATAAAGCACGGCAGCCGGCGATAGATCGGCTCGTCGATCGCCAGGATGGGCAATGGCTGGCCGCGGCTGAATGCACAACGCCGATTGACACACGATACCCGCAGATCGGTCGGCCGATCAGGGTTCGGGACGAGTTGGAACGACGCGGCCTTGAACTTCGTCCCACACCACGGGCATTCTTCCAACGGGATAGGCGACGGCTTGCGGTCGTCGTTCTGAAAGGCGATGGTCTTGGCCCGAGCCGACCGGCTGTCGCCGTCCCCTTTGGCGCCCATCCGGTTGGGCGTGGCGGCCTGGCCGACCCATAGCCCGATCTCGAAGGGCCATTCGCCGAGCATTTCCGCATCCTGTTGCCGCTCGAGTTCCAAGGCGCAAATGAGCGTGGCGGCACGGCTGAGCTGGTCCAACGTCAACAGCCGCAAGGTGTAACGCATCAACACGGTCAGGCCAGCCGACGCGATACCGGGGTTCTTCAGCCGGCGCAACACCAAGGTGAAGGCCGCCAGACCCAGATACGCCTCGGTCTTGCCGCCGCCCGTAGGAAAGAACAGCAGATCGACCACGTCCCGGTCCGTGTGCAGCGGGTCCGCGATGCCGGCCAGATTCATCAGGATAAAGGCGAGCTGGAATGGACGCCAGGCGGGCTGAATCGCCGTCGGGTCTTTGCCCGCCATTACGCCCATCCGCTGTCGAGCGGCGGTGGCCATCGTTCGATTGGCCAGTTTGAACGCAGCCAGGCACTGAGGATCATCCAGAAGGGCAATACCTTGCTCAATCCGGTCGGCCGCGATCCCAGCCAGACGCAACAGCTCTTCGCCCGCCTGGGCGCGTTCTGGGGGTGTCTGAGGCAGCGTCGTTCGTTGGGCGGCGATCCACCGCCGATACTGAGGCACAAAGCCGCCCAAACTCGATCGGGCTTCGTCACCGCTGGCCAGTTGTGCCAAGGCGTCCATCGACAGGACCACGCCCGTAATCTCGGCCGGCGCAACTCGTTCGACCTCAGCCTGCGGCACCCAGCACGTGCGGACCTGGTGACAGTAGTCGGTCTCGAAGATCGCCTCCGCGGCGACGTTGTGTCCGACCGCGTATTCGTACACGTCGCGGTATTGGAGATCCGCAACGCGCTCGTCCCATTCACTGCTATCCATGCTACGCACGTTCGGACGGGGTACGAGCGGCGCAGGAAATGTCAGCTCCAACTGGGCCTGAAACGCGAACGCTTGGTCGCGGATCTCGTCCGGCGCAGGCTTGCGGTTGTTGACCAGGAAGATCGAGACCGACCGAGTGCCGGCAGGCAGCCCCGACTGGCCACCGTGGTCCGCCACGGGGCGAACGGTGACCGCCAGACGCAGACCACCGCTGCCGGGCACCTCGTACTCGTTCGGCCGCTTGGTTTCGTCGGGCAGGGCGATGTCCACCCGCTCTTCGCAGGCGGTCCGTTTCCACTGTCCCGAAGCCTGGCCTTCCGCGACCGGCTGCAACTGGTAGTTGCCCCAGCGGACGGTTGCCCGGGCTTTTTGCGCACCAACGCCAACCAAGACGCTCATGCCGATCGACGACGGCATGTAGTTTCGGCGTGCGGAGGGCGGTTCCGGCGCCGTCGCATCATCCGTGCCACCGGCCTCGGTCATCGCATCCAGTTCGTCCGTCGCGTCTACGTCAGCTTTCTGGTTCTCGCCGGCATCCGCGGGCACCAGAAAGCCGGTCAAATACCATCGCGACGGCGCCTGCGTGAGAACCTCGTCGGACGTGCCCAGATTCCGTATCGGATCGGGGCCGATCAGATCCAGACGTAGGGCGTCTACTAGTTGCGAGCGGATTTGGATGGATTGCATGGGGGTGTCAGTTGTCAGTTGTCAGTTGTCGGTTGTCGGTTGTCTGTGGTCTGTGGTCTGTTGCGATGTTTAGTATGGTTCACCGTTGGCTCTGATCAACCGCGGTGAATAGGGCCTGGGCGTACTCATACGCGGAACGTTGTGCCTGTTCGTGGTCTTCGCCCTGCTCGGCAGCCATCTGCGCGGCCCAGGAAGGCCCAACGGCTTGCAGCGTCGCGGACTTCAACTTGAGCAGGTCGAAACCTGCTCGCGCCAAGCCGTTGGATAGCAATCCATGCACTCGACCCGCCAGGGATTCGACATTCGGCCGATAGTTGCGCAAGACGAAGTAGATGTCGTACGCGTCTTTCTCTTTGAGCCGTTCGTCGAGCGCAAAGGCTTTGATCAGGATGAATGCCTGTGGCTCGACGATCCGAACCGACACCGTGTTGTGCGTCCCGTCCGGCATCCGCCCGCAGACGTGAATCTCCCGACATGCCTCGAAAGCGAGATCCGTCCCCCGCAGAGTGTTGACCTCAAGTTGGTCGACTTGAATGCTCTTGCTCTTCTGTCCGCTTTCGTATTGGCCGCTGATCAGATCTACCTTGACCGGTTCTTCAACGCCCGCCACGGGTTTGGTGAAACGCGTTGGCCCCGTGACGTGCGTGTATCCTGCGTTCAGCAGCCGCTGCAAGATCGTCTGGTAGACGTTCCCTCCCAGGGCATAGCGTGAAACGGCCAGATCCACGTCCAACGAGCCGGGATGCCCGCGATTTGGATACAGCAGCTCGGGAACCCAACCGCCGACGAGCACGATTTGGTCGCGAAACGCGCCGAGTACGTTCAGCACTTCAATGCGCACGGCCCGGCTCGCAGCGATTGGGTTAAAGCTGCTCACGGCACATTTCCTCAACTCGTTGGGCCGCGTCTCGAAGCGGACGAGCCAGCAATCGTTCAAGCACCGCCGCTGCTGCTTCTTCGCCGCGCCCTTTGATGCGTTTTAGGTCGAGGAAGGTCTGAAGGGCCGACGTGATCGGTGGACCTGGTCGGTCCTGGGGGGCGCTGCCGACAAACACCGAGCGATCGAACGGACGCCATAATTGCAGATTGGCTCCCGTCTCGACGATCTTGCCTCCGTGGTCGGAGCGGAGCTTTTCTAGCAGCATCCGGTCAAATCCACTGCTTTCGACGTAGACGGATGTAACCTTGTGCCGCACCTCGGGCGCCAACCGCCAAGCAGCCGACAAGCCGGCCAGCGCATACCGAAGTGCATTGGCTCGACACCAGCCAGCGACGACTTCCTCCGCCGTCTCCTGTTCGCCGCGGACATACAAGGAGATTTGCTCGACGGGGCCACGATACCGCTCAGCCCAGGTCGCCAACAGGGCAAGCGGATCGCGGAGATAGAGCAATCTGTCGTGCTCAATCGCGTAGCTCTCCTGCAGCAGCGTCTGCTTGACTTTTGCGACCAGACCGACGCTAACCTCGACCTCGGGCTGGTCGGCCAATTCGCGGACCATCCAGCCCTTCGCGGGTTCGTTGAGCAGTGCGCGGACGACACGGCTCGACTTCGGCGAGAACAGATCGACTGCGCCTTTGGGAGGGGGCGTCGACGACTTGTACCCGCGCCGGTCGATCAACAGGCGGTGGCGGTCGCTTCGCAGTCGGCAGTTGCCGGCCTGGTCTACATAGCCCACGCCGAATCGCGCAAGGATGTCAGCCACGCGGGGAGAAATGACGGGAGCATAAACAACAGGAATTAGGTCGTCGGGCAAAGATTTCATCCGCGCGCAGACGGAGGTGGCCGTTTGAGGCGTGATCCGCGATTTGGCTTCAATCCCGATGCGGACGTGCATCGCACCGCAGTCCGCCTCGATGATCGAGTCGCAGGCTTCCACGCCACCCCGCTGCTTGCCCGTGGCGAGGACACAGAATCCCCCCATTTCGTCCAGCAGACGCCGGACGGCGCTTTCTGCATCGCGTACCGTTTGCCGTTCGTTGTTCACTATATCAGACCTGTTCACTACGTAGTGAATATACGCTTTTCAGTGAACATTGTCCACCAACGCATTCAGCATTCGACACCTAACACATTTTCTCGATCGGAGTTACGACTCATTTCAAAATCTCGTCATACCTGACCACTGACGTCCATTTCCGCTTCCGCGATGTCGCGGACGCCGGATTGCATGGGGGTGTCAGTTGTCAGTTGTCAGTTGTCAGTCGTCAGTCGTCAGTCGTCAGTCGTCAGTCGTCAGTTGGCAGTGGTCAGTTGGCAGTGGTCTGTGGTCTGTCGTCAGTGGTCAGCTCTGTCGCGTTTCCGCGACTTGACGGACGGCGGCTTTTCGGGCGTTGCCAGGCGCGGGACGGGCAACTGGTCTTGCGTCTCCCGAGCCAGCGCAACCATCTCCGAGTTCATCGTGCGTGCCACCCGCGGACGGGCTGCCTCGATCACGTTGCACATATCGCCCAGCAGCCGGTCCGCCGATGCGACGGGCGAGCCGTCGGTTGGGCGGTCCGTCCTCGGCGATCAATTCTTCCGCCAGCATCTACAGAACCCATCGATTGTCTATTGCCCATTAGTCCGTTTGTCTCAATTCGCGGTTTCCGCAACTGACCACTGACAACTGACAACTGACCACTGACCACTGACAACTGACCACTGACCACTGACCACTGACAACTGACAACTGACAACTGACTGCTTTCGTCACCTGAACAACGGTCGGTCGTCATCGCCGGCTTTGCCCTTTCGTGGTGCCCGTTTCCTAGTGGCCGGCTTGGCTTCGGCCGCCTTGCCGGCAAGGGCTTCCTGCTGAGCGCGCTCCTGGTTGAGGGCCAGGAGGCGGGCGAGGACTTCGTCGTGAAAGTCGTCGGGCCAGCGGTAACGCCAGGGCTTTTTTCGCCGACTGGTCTTGCCGTCTTCGTCGTCTTCCTCGTCTTCGTAGTCCAGCAGGAACTCGCAGGTGGCGGTTTCCGCGAGATCGTGCCATCCGTAGGCTTCCAGGACGGCCCGGTCCATCGCGGCGTGCAGCTCGCGGAGCTTGACGATGTCGGGAGAAGTCTCGGTCGGGTCATGGAAGCGGTTGTAGGTCTTCGTCAGCCCCTCGTTGTTGCGGACCATCAGGGCGGCGCGGAAGTCGTAGTACGCCTGGCCGGCGGATTCGAGCGCGTGGAGGGTGGAGGGTGGTGTGTGGGGGGAACCGCCGGGTTCGTTCTCCCCGCTCCCCACTTCCAACGCCCCACGCGGAAAGGGGAATGTCTCGAAGCAGTCCGAGGGGGTGTAACGCAGGTCGTCCTTCATCGATGAGGCGAAGAACCGGGCCCAGACTTCGTGGGGACGGGATTGGAGGAGGGTGAAGAAGCGGTACGTCGAATCGGCGAAGACGATGGTTGCTTCGGAATAGACCATGCCAGCGGGGAGAAACGCAAATGCGCCTTGCTGCCCGACACGCGAGATCACCAGCACGCGATCGAGGCCGTGGATGGCGTCGTGCAGATCTTTCGCGTTTCGTGAGTACTGCCACCACAATTCAGCACGTTTTGCCTTATCCTTGCTCCAGGTTTTCAGGCTTGCTTCTCGCTCGGGCTTGACTCGTTCCTCGATTACTTTCATCAATTCTGGCCAGCGCCGCGCTTCCTCCTCGCTCATCTCGCCAAAGTTGATGATGTAGCGGTGGTGGGCGTGAGTGGGGGAGTTGTTGACCTCCTCGCCGCCGATGTACGGGAAGATCCGCTCGGCGTTGCGAGAGTCTTGGGCGATCAGTCGCTCCATCTCGGCGAGCGGACTGGCCGCACCGTCATTGTCGGTGTCGTCGAAGGTGAAACCCATGCCCACCACAACTGAGCCCTGAAAACTTTTGCCGGCGTTCGCCAGGAGTTTCTCCGGGTCGTCGTGACTGCCGGCGTGGAAGATGTAGGCGGTGATGAGGGGGACGGGGCGGCCGTCGAGGAGGTACGGTCCGGGGACCGGCCCCTTGCGGATGTGGACCACGCTGACGACCACCGCGGCGAGGCCGGGCCACTTCATGCGGCGGGTTGCCTCGTAGATGGTCGCGCCGTGGTTGCAGATCCAGCGCAGGCCGGTGGAGCGCGTGTCCCCCTGGCCGATCGTATTGGTGGCGATCAGGCCGAAGGCCCCTCGATCCCGGAGTAAATCAAATCCGCGGCGAAAGAAGTGTGCGACCAAGTCGGCGTTACCGTGCGACTCCTCGTGAATTGTCTTCAGCCAGTCGATATATCCTGAACGGTTGGCCTCGCTGAGCGTGGTTCTTCCCGCGAACGGCGGGTTCCCGACGATCGCATCAAAACCGCCGTTCTCCCGCGAGAATACTTCCGGAAACTCGATCCACCAGTGGAACGGCTGGATCGGCCGCTCGCCGGTCAGGAGGTTCTTCACGGCCGCGGCCAAGGGTTGCCGATCTTCCATCTTTCCTTGCGGCGACAGATATGCAGTCATCTGGACTTCCAGCTCGTCGAGCCGGGCTTGTCGCTTGCGATCGGTGTCGGCGGCGAAGAATGCCGAGACAATCACGTTGCCCGCTAGTCGGGCCAACGCAAGTTGTTCGTCGGCCAAGTCCAGCCGACCCCTAAGCTGCTCGTACGGCGCCTGGTCCCGCGCGGCCAGGATTTCCTGGCGGTATCGAGTGACGCGCTTCATCCGGTCTTCGATCTGTTTGCGGAACAGGTCTCGTTGCTTCTTCGGCGACCAATGGAAACCGGCGATCTGTTCCTGGGTCAGCCCCACCAGCGAATCGCCGGGACGCAGGGCATGGTCCAGGAACGTAAACGGATGGCCCTTGGCCAGGGTCGCCAGCCAGAGCGAAAGTTTCGCCAGGTCCACGGCCATCGGATTCTTGTCGACGCCGTACAGACAACGCTGGGCGATCACGCGCCGGGCGTGTAGAACCTCGTCCTCGTCAGGCGGCAGCTTGGGCACTTGGTCATGAACGTGCCACGCCTTGACCAGCTCGTCGCCAAGCTGCCGACAGGTTTCGACGAGAAACGCGCCGGAGCCCATCGCCGGGTCGCAGATTTTCAAGTCCAGCAGTTGTTGCGGCGTTGGGCAGTTGTCCCTTGTCCGTTGTCCGTGAGAAGTGGCAGGCTTCTCAACTGACGACTGACCACTGACAACGGACGTCCTCAACCGGTCCAAGACGGGTTTCACGGTGGTACGGACAATCGGTTCCGTCAGCGAGCGGGGCGTGTAATGCGAGCCGCTGCGACGGCGCTCGTCGGACGGCTGCAGGACCATCGCCGCCTTGGGCACGACGCTCGGCGTGGCGTGCCAGGCGATCTTCTTTTCCAGGGCGGCAAGCAACCCGTCGACGCTGTCGGCTTTCTTCAGGGCGTCCAAGGCTTGCCCGGTGACTTTCTGGCCCGTTTGCTCGACCAGCCACTTGGCTCGATCCGCGGGCTTGGCAGCCAGCAGGGCCTCCAGGTTGATCGTAGTCGGGGCACCGTGGGACTTGGTGGGCTTGATGGCGATCGACAGGCCTTCGGCCACACTCAGGTTGAACCCCATCATCGTCTCGTAGACGCTGCCGATCTGTTCGACGTCCAGCGTGCGGTAGCTCAGCCGCTCGCCGTCCAGGATCAACAGGTTGTTCAGTACGCGGTAGATCACGCCATCGGAGACGGGGGGAAGGCAGTTGTCAGTGGTCAGCGGGCAGTTGTCAGTGGTCCCCGCGACTGACAACTGACGACTGACCACTGACGTCCTGCCCTCCAAGAAGTTGAACCGGTCGGGGTCGAACAGATAGCCGTGTCGAGCCGGGATGCTCAGGCCAGCATGGCTGCCGCCCTCGTAGATCAGACGGAACAGGGTCAGGAGCTGCGCCCAGGCCCCGTACCGCTGGTCCATCGTGTCCGGGTGACGGCCGGCGTCGGCCCGCAACCGCTCGAACAGCCCCGTAACCGAGTAGAAGTTGCCGTACACCGGATCGTTGGACAACAGATCCCGGTCTTCGGCGTACAGCACGAACACCAGCCGCATCAGCACGGTCAACAGTCCGGCGTAGACGTGGTTCGGGTCGTCGGCCAGAATCTCGCGCAGCAGCTCGCCGTGGCGCTGGTCGTCCGCCCCCTGGAAACCGCGGACCAGCTCGTACAGGGCGGCCAGCACCTGCTCGGCAAGCTGCGTGGAAACGACATTTTGGTATTTGCGACTGTCCGCCAGGATGCCCGCCAAACACTGTTTTTCGGGATTGGCCAAGCCGAAACCAAAGACCCGCTCGGCGCACAGCAGCATGTGCAGCGCGGCGAAGATCGGCCGACCGGCCACCTGGGTCATGTGGGCCACGGGAAACGTGGCGTAGCCGCTGGTTTCGCCGCGCGGGGCGTAGACCAGCCGCAGATGAGTGCCGTTGACCAGCAGCCCGATCGGCACTTCCGTCTCGCGCAGCAGCCGCTCGAAGCGATGGTGCGGCGTGGCCTGCCACTGCCGCGAATCCGCGGTGGCGATCTTGTCGAAGTCGACGCCGGTGGGGATCACCTGGACGAGCATCAGCCAAGGGTTGCCGGCATCTTGGGGTTCGATTTCCTTGACGGCGTAGGTAGGCTTCAGCGTGTCGTTGTATTCGGGCAACGCGACAATCAGGGAATCGGTCTGCGGATCGTTTCCATCGACCGGCACCAGGTCGCTGGGTTCCCAGCCGAGGACCGTTTGCGTGAAGGCCGGAACGTCGGTGATTTGGGGGATTGGCTCATCATGGGCATCGCGAGGCAGGCAGGCCAAGAGCCTCTGCTGCTGCGGGGCGATGTTGCGGTTCACGTACGCCTGGGCCGACGTTAGCGCCGGGATGGAAACGACCAGGCCGACCGGCTGTACGTAGCCGATCCACTCCAGATGGGCGATGACTTCAGGATCTCTGGCGGCCATCCGTTCGAACTCGTCCAAGTAAGCGGGGGCTCTAGTCCATTTCCAGCACGAGGTTTGGCCCGTCGAGCAAGACACGGAAGTGATTCAGGACATCGCGCCCCAGCAAGATGTAGGGCTCTTCACGGCTGGCGAAAGCCTCGACCGTGATCGGCGTCAAGCTGCGCACGGTCAGCTGGACCAGAAACGTCGGAACAGAAACCAGGTGCCCACCGAATCCCAACGCCGGCAGTTCGTCCAACTGGGGAAGCCGAAGGGCTTCGACAACGGCCCAGGGAATGACCGAGCGGTCGGCGGCACTGTCTAACTGCGCGGCGATTTGTTCCACGGCATTTCCGGATGCCGGAGCGGCGGCACGGACATGCACGAACGGCGCGGGCGGCGTGATCTGCCGATTGTACTTGTAACGCATGGGAGCCTATCAAATCGCGGGAGTCCGCGGTGAAGGAAGCCGTGCGGGGGACGGCGGTTGGTCCGACACAAGGCCGACGTAGATGGGGATCTGCCCGTGCTCACGGTACGCCTGCAAAGCGACCGCGATCTTATCGGGACCGCTGGCAACGACTTGCCCCCGGTGAATCGCTACGAACTGGTCGCGGTGCGTGGCGAGCAAGTCGGGCAACATCCGATCAAATGCCTGGCGTTCCCGCTCCCACTTGTCGTCCGCGGGAACGGCGAACCGCAGTTCCGGCGCCGGAAGCGTTTCGATCACACTCATGACTGGCTCCTCATCGACCAATTGGACATGCGAAACCCGAACGTTATTCTACCTTGCCCACCGCCCACCGCCCACCGCCCACTGACAACTGACAACTGCCACTGCCTATTCCTGTCACCGGCCAGAGGTAGACCAGACCGATCGGCTCGATCCGTGTGGCCTTCACGTCGTAGACTTCGCGGATGCGGACCGGCTCCGTCTTCAGTTCCTCGTCGATCATCGTCAGACGTTTGGCCCAGTGCCGCTTGTTGGCCTCCAGTTGCCGGCGTTCTTCCTCGTCGGTCGGTTCGTCGAGGCCGAAACGCAACTTCAACTGTTTGGAATCGTTCTTGGCATACACCGCAGCGGTGTCCCGAATGTGCTTCTGCTGGGTTTCGAGAATCTCGCGCATCGCCTTGGCCTCGGCCTCGGCACGTGCGGCGAGCTTCTTCTTTGCGTCTTCGGCGTACTGCTCGCCGCGGGCTTGCAGGTGGGAAAGAAGCTCCTGGACATCCCGCGGAGCGCAGGACTGAAGCTGTTTCTGGACTTCATCGGTCACAACACGGCCGCCCTTAACACGTAGGGAGTCTTCCAAAAGATCAAGGGTCTTGGTTTCGGCGTCCCGAGCGTAAGGCGTCAGCGAGCCCTTGCGGAGCTTGGGATCGGTCCAGCGAGCCGTGACCGGAATCAGCTCCTCGTGCAGCCGGGCGGCGCCGGGACCGTACAGGCAGAGCCGACCTAAGAGGATCACACGCGGGATGGCGTCGGAAGTCTGCGCCAAACATGCCCTGGACAAGTCGTGATGCACAAATCCCTGAGCGATGAATCTGCCAAGGAGCCGTTGGACGACCCGATGCGCCAAGTGGAGGTGGACTACGCGGTCATCCATCGTGCCTTGATCCTCGAACACCACTGGCCGGATTGGCGAAGTACGACGCCATTCCCACCGTTTCTGGTCTCGGGGCTTTGGAGCCCGCAGGGCGTCCATGGTGTCCGCCCAGGTGGGATCGGCGCCTTCCCGTTGGTCCAGGGCGGGGAATACACAGCGTGGCGGGCCGCCGTCATGGCCATCGACGGGCATGAGCGGCTGCGCTCCCATCAGCTCCAGGGCACTGGAGATCGCTAACCGAAAATGATCATGGTCGAGCCCGATGCTCTTCTGTGACTCGCCCAATCGCGTGCGGAGCCGGTCGATCTGCTCGCGCAAACCGTCCTGGCGTTCACGTGCCGCCTCCAGTTCGTCTTCGACCATGCGGCGCCGGTCGACGTCCAGGTCGGCTGAGTCGATTTCCCTCTCCATTTCGTCGATCTGGCTGCGGCGGATGCCGAGTTTCAGCGAGTCGGCCAGCCGGGCGTCGATCACTTGGGCCAGGCTACCCAATTCCTGCTTGATCCGCTCCGTTTTCCGTACCAGGCAACGGAGGATGCGGTCTTCGGGACGCTGCCGATAGACAAAGTAGTGACAAAAGACTTCCGGCTTCGGCTGGAGCTTGCGGTCGATGCGGCCGTTGCGCTGTTCCATCCGGCTGGGATTCCAGGGCACGTCGAAATGGAACAGGTTCCAGCAGTGGTTTTGGAGGTTCAGGCCTTCCCGGGCAGCGTCAGTGGCGATCAGGATGCGCACCGGGTACTTAGCCGGATCGCCGTTGAACGCCTGCTTGATCTCCTCCCGCTCATCGGCCGGGGTTGGGCCATGAAAAATGGCGATCCGTTGGTCGCCTTGGTCAGTGCGTTCGATGGCCGACAGCAGTTGCTGGTGCAAATAGCGTTTCGAGTCATCGTATTCGGTGAAGAAGATGACGCGGATGTCGTTCCATTCGGCGCCGGCCTTGGGCAGGTCCGGACACATGTTCTGCTGTATCCAGCGAATCACCAGCTTGACACGGGCATCGGGCTGGCCGCGGGCCTGCTCGGCAATTTCGGTCATCTCGCCCAACAGCTTCTCTTCGCGGGCGAACTGGGCTCGGGCGCTGGCGTCGGCCAAGGGACCGATCGTCGCCGCCGAAACGGCTTCAATCTGAGCCTCTTCTTCGGCGCGCAGCTCGTCTTCGGGGAGACTTGCGCGATCGTCGTCAGCGCCGACGCCTTCGGACAGCAGGTCCAGTTGGACGGCCTGGAGTGGGGCTGGGCCGGCGGACTGGGCGGATTCTCCGCGATGCTGCCGATGGGCATAGTCAGCGGCGGCCGTACGCTCGGCGGCTAGCATTGGAATGTGCGGGGACGACGCAGCTTTGGCTCGGCGGCGGTCGGCAGTGTCCGATGCTGCCGCCGTTGTCTGCTCCCACTGGCGTTGAACCGTTCGGCGATGGACCTTCAGCGTTCGGGCAAAGGCTTCAATGGACGACAATAGCCGCTGCTGCAAGCCGCTGACCAACAGCCCGGCAGCCGCCTGCTTCCGTTTGGTTTCGCCGGAAAGCCGCTGTTCGCGGAGCGTGCGGTACTGATCGAGCAGGGCTGACAGGCGGAGTTCGGGAGCGTCGGCCGGCAGACCGTCGATGTCGAGTTGCACGACGGTCCGCTTGGCGAACCCGCCGACGACTTCGCGGATGTCTTCCTTCAAGCGGCGGACCATCACGTCGTCCAACATCTTCTTCGTAACGGGCACACCGCGGCAGAATCGCTGCGGATCAAGGATTTCCAACAGGGCCGAGAAGCTGTTGGAGTGGCCGTTGTGCGGCGTGGCTGACAGGAACAGCCGGTGCTCGAACCGCGGGGCCAATTCCCGGATCGCCTTGGTGATCTGCGAGTCGATCGCGTATTTCTGGCCACTGGACGGGGCGGCGTGATGGGCCTCGTCGAAAATCAACAGCGTCCCGCTGCGGAAGGTGCCCAACCAATCCAGGAGTGGATTGGTGTAGGCTTCGTCGATCAGCAGGCGATGCGAGATCAGAAAGCGGGGGTGAGTGCTCCAGGGATTGACGCCGTAGCCTCGTTCCCGGCGAACTCGCGCCATGTACGCCTTGTCGAGGATCTCGAAGGTCAGGCCGAATCGCTGCTCCATCTCGTCCCGCCACTGGAGGAGCATCGACGGTGGGCAGGCGACGATGATCTCCTTGACCTTCTTCCGCAGCAGCAATTCGCAAGCGATCAGCAACGCCTCGATCGTCTTCCCCAGACCCACGTCATCGGCGATAAACAGGTTCACCCGCGGCAGGAGCAGGGCCTTCCGTAAGGGTTCAAGCTGATAAGCGTCCAGCCGGATGCCAGCCCGAAACGGGGATTGGAACAGCCGTGGGTCGGTGGCAGTGACGCAGTTCCACCGCAGGGTGTTCAGGTAGGCAGAAAACAGCTTGGGGGCGTCGAACCCACGACGGGCGATGGCGTCCCATTCCTCGCCGGTGATGATCGTCGGGGCGATCTCTCTTTCCCAAAGTACTTCGAGCGGCTGTCCCTGGGCGTCGTCATCAACGCACGACATGCATACCAGGCTGCTATCGGCCGCCCTGACCGGCGGGACCGTCTGCTCCACCAGGTACAGGCGTTGCCGCACGCGGACGATTTGCCCCGGACTGGGCAGTGTTGCTGTTTCGGACATGTCGGCTCCCGGCAGTCACACCATCGTGATGGCCCTCCAATCCGCGCCCGGACGACGTCCAAGCCGGCGCCAGTCTACCCGAACCGCGTTTCATCATCCACACCCCCCCATTTCAGAAAAAACGCCCAATTCGATGGCCCGGCGTGTTTTACGAGAATAGCCGCCAGCCCCAGTTCCTGCGTAGGAACGGCCGGCACCTTGTAGCCCTTACCCCGCTGCCCAGATAGAATCGGCCGCGAAGCCGTCTGCTCGTGTGCAGACCGAACGGAGGGAAACCACAGTCATAGCGGGGGATTGAGACATTGCCCCCCAAAATCGCAACCATGCCCGAGCCAGAAGCCAATCGCTACCAAGCGGCTTTGGACGCCGCCATTCACGCCGCCCTGGAGGCGGGAAAGCTCCTGCGAGCCGACTTCCACCGCCCTGGCGGCCCGCGCGGCAGCGGCGGTCATGCGGACGTAGATGAACGGGCGGAGCGGGTCCACCGCTCGGAGGCCGAGTAGAACGAAGACGAGGAAGAAACGGACCTCAAACACAGGGAGACGACAATGGCAAAGAAGAAGGCAAAAGAAGCCGCCGAGTACGAGGCTTTGTTGTTAGAACACGGGATGCCGGAGCCGCCGAAGCGTCCAGGCCGGCGACCAAAGGTCCCGGACAACCTGCCCGATGTTCTCGACGACATCAATCGCCACGCGGCGGCATGGCTCAGACACTGCGACGATGCCTGGTGCAGCTTTACGACCATAGCGCTGCTTGAGATTGCGAAGAACTCGCTGGAGTACGACGGTATTCCGGAACGCTATGCCGACGCGATCGAGTTGCTTGAAGTTCTCGCCGACCGAGTAAAAGACACGATCAAGAGACTGAAAGAGGGCAAGGCGAAGGCTGAAGAGAAACTGGCACAGCAACAACCTCAAGATCCTGCTGTACTCAGGGATACTCAGGCCGGAACATAAGGCAGAGTTGGAGAAGTTTGAACGGGGCATCGTCTGGCTATGACCGTCGAGCCGATCCTGGCGATCGAAAGCGGCGGGCTTCGGCAGGCAGGTAATCGACAACGAAGTGAAGAACCATCCACCAGGGGAAGTCGTGATCGGGTGGGCTGGGAGTGCGAACCGAACGAATCGGTCGGACGGCAATCGGACGGGGCGGCTGTTCTGGAGGGCGTATGGAATTTCGCTTCGTCGACTACTGCCCGCTGTACTTCACGGAGCTGCGCGAACAGCCGGTGCCGTCGCATCGCGAAGGCAAGTTCGTGGTCCTGCGCAACGCCGTCGCGCGTTATGCCGTCTTTTCGCCGCGACAGCTCTCCACCTATCACGCGAACATCGTCGAGCGGTTTCTGTGGGGCCAGGGGATTCCGGGCCGGTACAACGCCAAACGGGACGTGTTCACGTTTGACGCGCCCGATTGGCAGGTTGAAGGCGGCGCCCACTGGGAACGGGACGACGACAAGGGCGTTCTGCGCCTGCATGGCGGGTCCCATGCCTACGGTGGGCTCGATCTGGCACCACTTGCTGCTGAACTTCGGGAAACGCCAGACCTTCGCGACGTGAAGATCGTCGTCGATGGTCAGGTCTGATATTCGATCAAGGATGTTTTATTTCAAAAGATGTCTTTTTACTTATGCCGAATGTTTCGTCTACTGCTGACCTATGGCAGAACTGAGGCTTAGCCACTCCCCGACCCGGGCGATTGTGTGTGGCTGGAACACGAGGCAGTCCCGCGGGGCAGCACGTTCGCAGGCTGTCACCCGTGCCGGCGACTCAACGCCGGTTTGCCAAGCAGGTACGCGGGATAGTGGCGTCACGGTCGCGAAATCCGTACGCTGGACTGCGCCGCACGCGCCACCCAAGAAGTCGCTCGGGAGCAGAGCGGGGACGGATGAGCCATGAAATCGCAGTTGGTTGCCACCAGCAGATTCCTGAGTTTGGTCCTTCGGCATCGGCCCGATGTCGTCGGCATCGAGCTGGACGCCGAGGGCTGGGTGTCGGTCGAAGACCTGCTGGCGGCCTGCGCCCAGCACGTGGCCCATGGACGGTAGCGGGTATTGGACACATCAACACGAGGAGTCCGGCATGAGATGTGGCATGGCTTGGCTGATGACGGTGTCTTTCTTGCTGGGCGTGCAGCCGGCCAGTCGGGCCGAGGCGGCCGGAGGTCCCAATGCGGAGCGCGTCCAGGACGATGCAGTCATGCGGCTGATCGGGCCGCACGGGACGGCGGACCTTGAGAAGATGGACCAGCGGGTGTACGTGGCGGCTGAGAGACTGGCCCGGTATCTGCGGGGGATGGTCCGGCCGTGGGCCGAAGATCCAAGGATGTCGTTGCTCACGCAAAGCCGGCACGACGAGAACCATATTCGGCCCAACACCGGGGCGGTCGAAGGCTTCTGCTTCCTCTACCGCTTCGGCCCCTACGACCAGGCCGTAGTCGGCGTCCCCCGCCGCCAGTTGCTCCAAGAGACGACCCTGCCGATGATCCGGTACCTCGTCGCCACGCACGTGACCGGCCCGCGGCGAACCGGCGATGGGCGTCCCTGGGGAGATGCCTGGCAGTCGGCCCATTGGGCGCAAATGCTCGGGCGTGGCGCGTGGTATGTGTGGGAGGACCTGCCCACCGACCTGCGGGCGGGAGTCAGCCGGGTGGTCGCCCACGAGGCGGACCGGATTGCGAGGATGCAACCGCCGCACCAGATCCGACTGGACACCAAGGCGGAAGAAAACGTCTGGAACAGCCGCATCCTCTCCGTCGCCGTGTTGCTCTTACCCTCCGATCCGCGGCGTCCCGGCTGGGAGGCGACGTTCCAGAAATGGGCCCTGTCGTCGTTTCTACGCCCGGCGGACGCCCGCTGCCAGACCGTGATCGACGGCCGGACCGTGGCCGCACAGTTTACGGGGGCCAACATCTACGACGACTTTACGCTGGAGAACCACGACATCGTCCACCCGGACTACATGACCTGCTTCGGGCTTTCTCTGGGAGCCAGCCTGGACTATGCCCTGACCGATCGTCGGCCGCCCGAGTGCCTGCGCTACAATGCCGCCGGGATATACGAAAACCTCAAGTGGTTCACGCTGCCGGACGGCGGCTTCGTGTATCCCAATGGCCAGGATTGGCAGTTGTTCCGCAATGCCGATTGGGCCGGGGCGCACATCCAGATGGCGATCTTTGGGGGCGACCCCGATGCCTGGGCCTTGGCCGGTCGATCGCTCGCAACCCTGGAGAAGATGCAGGCCCGCGCGGACACGGGCGCCGTCTACGCCCCGGACGAGACCTTCTTCGCCTCGACCCAGACGGACCTGCTTCACGCCCTCGCACAGAGTTGGCTGATCCTCAAGACCGCCGACCACATCGAGCGGGCGCCGCACGACCGCCGCGGAGTGCGGAGGCTGGATGCGGGCAAGATCATCCTGCGGCGCACATGCTCCGCCATCCACACGTTCAGTTGGGGCGCGAAGGTGATGGCCCAATGCGTCCCCTACCGGCTCGATCGGATTGTCTCTCCTCATCAGGCGAGCGCGGTCGGCCAGATCTGGACCAAGGGCCGGCGAGAGCCGCTGCCGACGCGAGTCCAGGACGTGAAGGTGACGGATGGCAAGGACTGGTTCGCAGCCGAGTTGGTGCTCGACCACGGCGAGGCGATTCGTGCCTCGCTGCGGTTCCGCTCCAACCCGGACGGTTCTTGGACGATGAGCGAGAAGCTGGTAGCCCGATCCGCCGTCACGATCACCCGGATGGCGACGGGCTTGATCGGCATCCTGAACAATCCCGGTTGGGTGTATGAACGAGGTCGGCGGACGATCAAGATCGACGGCCGGGCAGAGGAGGTTCCAGCCCTGAGCGGCAAAGCTGTTGTCGCCGACCAAGCCCGGGAGATCGAGATCGAGGGGGCGATGCGGATTCGAGGCACCAATCCCTTGGCACTCCGCTACATCGGGGCCAAGCGGCCCGACCGATCGCGCGCGACCGATGAACTCTATCTCAACTACCACGCGGACCAGCGCGACTGGAAAGCCGATGTGACGATTTCTGAATACGAAGTGACCGTGTGGTGCCCAGAGCCCAATAGCCAGCAAACGACCGACGATGTGGCGGGACGGCGTGGCGGCTGAATCAAAGTTGTTCTTGGGGGATGCTCTCGTGGGTAGGGTTCCGATGACTACGGAGATGCGTGTTCTGCTTGCCGCTGCCATTCTGGTTTCGGCCTCGGCAGGTACAAGGGCGTCGGCCGCGGAGCGGCCCGGCGTCATTTCAACTCCGCCAGCGGAGGCCGGGCAAATCCTCGCCTTGAGCGGCGTCCAGGGCGGGCTGATCGTCCACTTCGGCTGCACGGACGGCCGGCTGACCGCGGCCCTGCGGGCAGGCGAATCGTACCTTGTCCACGGTCTGGCACCGGATGCCACCTCCGCCGACAAGGCCCGCCAGCACATTCAGTCGCTCGGGCTATACGGCAACGTCACCGTCGAGCCCTGGAGCGGGGGCCGCCTGCCCTATGCCGAGAACTTGGTGAATCTGCTGGTGGCCGAGGACCTGCATAGCCTGCCCCAGGAAGAAGTGGTGCGCGTGCTGGTACCCAACGGTGTGGCCTGCATCCGCCGCGATGGCAAGTGGACCCGGATCGTCAAACCCCGCGCCCCGGCGATCGACGATTGGACGCACGCCCTCTACGACGCCAGCAACAACGCGGTATCGCGGGATCGGGTGGTCGGCCCGCCTCGGCACTTCCAGTGGTTGGCCGAGCCCCAAAATGCCAGGCACCACGAGACCCTCGCGAGCGTCAGTGCGGTCGTCTCGGCCGGCGGACGCCTGTTCTCGATTGTGGACGAAGCGCCGGTGGCCTCGGTCCTACTTCCGCCGCAGTGGCGACTGGTGGCGAGGGACGCTTTCAATGGGGTGCTGCTGTGGAAACGCGACATTACCACTTGGCATCCGCACCTTGCCCCTGCACAGAATGGGCCGCCTGGACTCTCGCGCCGGCTGGTGGCTCACGGCAACCGGGTGTACGTCACGCTGGGGCTGGCCGCGCCGCTCACGGCCCTGGACGCCGCCACGGGACAAACCGTTGCGACCTACACGGGGACGGAGGCTACGGAAGAGATCCTCTTCCATGATGGCTTGCTCTACCTGGTAGTCGGTGGACCGGCCGTTGAGGACCGCTCGCCGAGAAGCCAGGCCATCGTGGCTATCGAGGCGGATAGCGGCCGGCTGCTGTGGAGTCGCGCCGGGGTCCGGCCACTCCCGATGTCGTTGGCAGTCGGCGGCGATCGAGTGTTCTGGATGGCTCCCGATGGCATCCTGTGCGTGGATGCGCGAAGCGGAGCGGACGTCTGGTACGCGGAGCGCAAAGCAGCCTCGCAGCGCCCCCAGTGGTCGGCCCCGACCCTGGTCGTCCAAGGTGAGGTCGTGCTCTGCGCGGATCGCCGGCCGACCCCGGTCCCCGACGTGGATGAGAGCACCGGGAAACCGATCCCCCGCTGGCTTGCGGAGGGGGCCGGCGTAGGTGACGTCGTGGCCTACTCCGCCCAGACCGGCAAGACGCTCTGGACCGCGAAGTGCGCTGAGACGTACCACTCCCCGATCGACGTTCTGGTCAACGACGGCCTGGTGTGGCTGAGCCAGAGCCGTGCCGGGAACGGTCCGGATTTCACGGCGGCCCTGGATCTGCTCACCGGACAGATTGGACGCCGGATCTCGTCCGAGCGGGCCTTCCGTACCACGATGCCTCATCACCGCTGCTATCGCGATCGGGCCACCAGCCGCTATTTGATCACCGGGCGGACGGGCGTGGAGTTCATCGACCTCCAGACAGGGGAAGCGGCCCGCCATCACTGGGTCCGCGGCTCGTGCCAGTACGGCGTCATCCCGGCCAATGGGCTGCTGTACGCACCGCAGCACTCCTGCGCGTGCTACATCGAGGCCAAGTTGACGGGCCTGCTGGCCTTGAAGCCGGCTGAGCCGGCAGATCATCCGGGCGTCGAACCGACCGTGGAGTCCGAACCATCCCGCAGGGTGTCCGGCTCAGCGGTGGCGGAAAGCAACATCTCTTCCGCTCCGCAGGTTACCCCCGACGACTGGCCCACCTACCGCCACGACTCGGCCCGGAGCGGACATACCCTGACTGAAGTCCCGGTGGAACTCAAGTGCGCCTGGCAGGCTCGCATCGGCGGACGCCTGAGCGCGCCGGTGATCGCCGACGACCGGCTCCTAGTGGCGTCCGTAGAGACGCATACGGTGTACGCCTTTGACGCCAGCGGCGGGAAACAACTCTGGCAATACACCGCCGGAGGCCGGATCGACTCGCCCCCGACAATCGCTCGCGGACTGGCCGTGTTCGGGTCAGCCGATGGCTGGGTCCACTGTCTCCGTGCCACAGACGGGCAACTTGTCTGGCGCTATCGCCTGGCGCCTAAGGAGCGGCGGGTGGTGGCGTTTGGGCAACTGGAGTCAACTTGGCCCGTCCACGGCAGCGTCTTGGTCCGGGACGACGTGGTCTATTGTGTCGCGGGCCGCTCGTCGTACCTGGATGGCGGCATCCGGCTCGATCGGCTCGACCTCAAGACTGGCAGAAAACTGACCGAGCAGCAACTCTTGAGCCGCGAACCGAGGACGGGCGAACAGCCTGAGGAACCGCGGATGTTCGAGATGCCCGGTGCCCTGCCCGATGTCCTTTCGTCCGATGGCCAGTTCGTCTACATGCGACATCTGGGCTTTGATCCGCAAGACCTCGCGCCCCGCAAAGCACCGGCCCATCTGTACAGCCCGGCCGGGTTCCTCGACGATACCTGGTGGCACCGGACTTACTGGCTCTTCGGCGAGCACTTCTACTCGGGTTATATCGGCTGGTACTTCGCCGGTCGCGAGACCCCGGCCGGCCGATTGCTGGTGATGGACGATCGACTGATCTGTGGGTTCGGCTACCGGCCCGAGTTCTACCGCACCGCTACGGAGCAGCGCTACCACTTGTTCGCGATGGACCGGCAGTCCGTCCTCCGCCAGCCGCCGGCCGACTACGCCCGCGCCAACCGGGACTATCCTTCTAACGGCGCGATGAAGTCGAGGATGCCGCTCAAGTGGTCCCGGGACGTGCCGCTCCTGGGACGTGCCATGGTGCTTGCCGGCAAGACGCTCTTCGTGGCCGGACCGCCGGCCCGCGCCCTACGTTCCAGGACGGCTTCTGAAGGCATCCAGGGGGCAGTGCTCTGCGCGGTCTCTCCGGAGGACGGGAAGACATTGGCCGAGTACCGCCTGGAGGCTGCGCCGGTGTTCGACGGCCTGGCGGCAGCGAGGGGGCGTCTGTATCTGGCGTTGCAGGACGGGCGACTCTTGTGCCTGGGCGATGGCCGATCGCCTGGAGGGATCGAGTTGCCGCGCCTGGCCACCGCCCGAAAACCAGCAACCGGAGTGGCGGTCGAACCCGGCTTGGTGGGACACTGGACATTGGACGATGGGGCGGGGGAAGTCGCCACCGATTCCTCTGGATTCGGCAACGACGCCGAGGTGCTGGGGCGATGGGGCACCGGCCACTTCGGCACCTGTGTGTTCACGGGCGGCATCCCGGGCGCTGTGACCATCAAGGATGGGCCGCTGCTACGCTTCGGAACGTCGGACTTCAGCATGTCGTTCTGGGTGAAGCCGGACGCCTGGAACTGTCGCCTGCTGGGCAAGGAGGACTTTCCGAAGTGCTGGTGGGTTGTCAACCTCCTGGAAAGCGGGAGGGCTGAGTTGGTCTTGGGGGCAGGACGGGAAGCGGGGCAGATGGTCCGGCCGACGACCAGCGCGGTCCTTTCCACCAAGGACTGGACGCACCTGACCTTCGTCGTGGATCGCCGGGCGGCCGAGGTCCGTTGGTTCGTCAACGGGAGCCCGGACAGCAAGACCGCCATCCCGGCCGCCCTGACCGGCAAACTGGACGTGGAGGGACACGACCTTCTGATCCCCAGCTCCCACAAGCCCTTCACTGGGCTCGTCGACGAAGTACGACTTTATCGCCGAGCCCTGACGACTGACGAGACCGCCGTCAGCTACCGGCGTGAGAGGGAGCGGAGGGCCAGCACGGTGTTTCGGTATTGTGAGTAGGGCATGACCGTGAACAGACAACACCAAGGGGGAGCTGTCAGGCCGTCGAGTTACCCCTATTTCACGCCGACGCCAAACCGCATCGGGGCGTCCCACGTTGATGGGCTCCCATGTCCGTACCCGTTGTCCTGCGCGACCCGATCTTCCACCATGGCCATAACGTCGATCGCCGGCCGTCCGAGTCGATTGGACCCCGGTCAGCCGCTAATGGCCCGACGTTGCTCCTCGCTGGAGACGCCACTAGACTGGAACGGACCTGACGGCCGTTGCGGAAACCCCAAGCGAAGTCAAACCCCTGCGATGCCATGCGCCGACAAGTGACCGCTGCACTGATTGTCCTCATAAGCTGGGCGAACGTCGCCGCTGCACAACCCCAGCCGAACCTGATCCACAACGGCGACTTCGAGCAGGGGATCGCTGGCTGGGAACCCTCGTTGAACGACCCCAAGGGCGTCGGCGCTGCCGTAACCATCGACCCATCGAAAGCACTTGAGGGCAGCAGGTCGCTCCAAATCAGTCTGCCAGGACAGAGCATCGCCGCGATCACGAGCCGGCCGGCCTCCGTGCAAGCGGGCCAAGACTACCTACTTTCGTTCTGGTATCGCTCGGAAGGCTTCAGCGAGACGGGGGCTTTTGCGGGAGTGAACTTGCAGTATGTGTTGACCTGGTTGGACGCGAACCAGAAGCTGGTCGGCACGGGCGGCATGGGGCTCTCCTATGACGCGGTATCCGAGTGGCGCTTCATGGTGTCCATGCTCACCGTCCCCGCTAACGCCATGGCCGTCCAGATCCGCTTTCCCATGTCGGTCAACGAAACCGGCCGCCCTTCCCGCTTCTGGCTCGACGACGTCAAGTTGCGTGCCTGGCCTGGAGAGCCCAAAGGCGGCGGCAGGGCCTGGCGTTTCTCGGTGGCCGAGGGCTGCTACCAACAGGACCTGTTCCGTCGCGTTGCCGACGACGACACCGCCAGCGGCTTCGCGGTGCTGGCCAATCCTCGGTTCAAGACCAAGCCCGGCTACCTGGCCGCCAATCTGTACACGCGCGTCCTGCCGCCCGGCCAGTACCGGGCGGTCTTTCGGCTGAAGCTGGGGGAGATTCCCGACGCATCCCGGGCGGTGTTGGCGTGGGACATCAATACCGATTCCATCGGCTATCTGAGCGCCGGCTCGATCAGCACCGCCGTTTTCAAGCGGGCGGCAGAATATCAAGAAGTACCTGTCCGTTTCGTCCTTCCGCCGGGCGCGGCGTGGGTCGATCCCCGGTTGACATGGAACGGTCACACGGCGACCTGGGTCGACACGGTGACCATCGTCGAGGAGAAGGTATTCGCGCAGGAGGATGTTGATGCGCTCATGGGGAGTGGGGCACCGAAGTTGGCATCCCCGGAGCCCGTTTCAGCCGCTTTGACAACAGCGTCGGACGCTGCCCGTCCAGGAACGACCTATACCGCCGACATCCCGCAGCAGATCGCCAAGCGAGAGCCGTGGTCGGAGAACTCGGCGATACCTCGCGTCGGCGGGGTGACCAGGGACCAGTATCTCCAGACGGCCGATTCCTTCTTCCTGGGCGTCCGTCGCACGGCGGACTACTGGGTCAAACAGCCCTCCCCCTACCCCAACATGACGGCCAACGTGGACAACGCCAAGTGGCTGGCCACGATGTACGCGCTGCGTGGCGACGAGGGGTACGCTCAGCTGGCGGCCAGGTGCCTGAACCACGCGCATCGGCTGATCGTGGAGCCGCAAACCGACCAGCGCAACACCCAACCTTCGTGGCTGACGGTGGTCGACCTGTGCTTCATCGAGCGCTGGTTGGCTCTCAGCCCGTCATACACTCCCGCGCACCGGAAACAGATCCGCGAGATCGTGCTGCGCGCCGTCCCGGCCTTTCCGGCCCAGGCGGTCGAATACGGTGCGTTCAACCGCGCCTTCCATGGGGCGATCACCGGCGAGGCCCTGCTGCGCTTGATGCCTGACGCTCCGGATGCCGGCAAGTGGCGAGAGTTCAAGGAGCAGGTCTGGCGTTACTGGTGGCAGTTCCGCGACAACGACGAGAGCACCGACCACTACAACGCCCTCTGGTTCCGCTACCTCCTGGATTGGGTGGAGATGCGCGGCTGCCGGCAGGAGTTCTGGTCCGATCCCGGGGTCAAGCGGCTATTTGAGCGATACCTGTACCAGGTCTTCCCGATGGGGGCCTTCCCGCACTACTCCGATAGCTGCGGGTGGAACGTGTCGTGGGGCCACTGGGTGTACCTGTTCGAGTCCTGCGCCGCCCACTACGGGGACGGCCGCTACAAGTGGGTGGCCCATCGGCTTTACGAATACGGCGTCAGCCGCATCGAGAAGCTGGAGAGTTGGTCCTACACGGGGAGCGAGGCCGGGTGGTCCTTGCTCAACGCTTACAAGGTCGCCGACGACAAGATCGCCGAGCGGCCCCGGGAGTGCGATGTTGCCGTGCTCGTGCGTCACAAGGCGGTGCAGCGGAGCGAGGCGGAGCGGGTTGCGACACGGCAGTTCTTCGACCTACAGCCGGAGATGGCGCCCGACAAGCTCGTGTTCTACGGCGGCAGCGACCGCGACGCGCTCTCAATGATGGTCGACGTGGTCGGCGATGCCGGCCACAGCCATGCGCGGCGGCCGACGATCGTGGCCCTGGCCGACCATCAGTCGGTACTCCTGGCCTCGCTGGGCTACTTGGAGCGACTGCCGGAGGAACACAACATCCCGCTGGTTGCCGATTACGACGGCTACCCGTACGACAACACGCCCTACCACATCAAGAGCAACAACAACCTGCTCAAGGAGGCGATCGCTGTGGATCTCGGCGCGGCGGGGTATGGCCGGGTTCGCGTCGAGAACTATCAGGGCTACCCGGCTACGCTGGTGCGGGAGATTGTCTTCGTCAAGCAAGGCGGGGTAGTGGTCAAAGACACGCTGAGTTCGGGGCAAGAGCTCAAGATGCGGTGGGGGCAAGTGTTCCGCGCCCGCAACGCAGGACCGGATCAAGGCCCGAACTGGATCAACACCTATACCGGGCCTTGGATGCCGCTGCGCGGCTTGGGCCGCGGCGCGCCCGTTTACACGCGCTGGCGCAACAGCCCGCGGGATCTCTTGATCTACTTCCTGCCCGATCGGCACGGCAGACTGGAGCTCGTGGATGAGAGCGGACGGGACTCGACGCTGCCGCTCCCGCTGCGCGTGCAGTATACGCTTCGCCAAGACTCCAAGCCCGATACGCCTCTGAGCAGCGTGTCGCTCCTGGTGCCTCATGCCCCTGGCGCTGCTGGATCGTTGGCGGCAGGCGTGCGTGTGCTGCTATCCGAGCCAGCCAGGACCGTCGTCGAGTTCCTTGACGCCGAGGGCACACGCAATCTCGTCGTACTCAATGCGTCGGGGCGATCGCTGACGCTCGATGGTTTGGAGACCGACGCCCGGGTGGCCTGCATCCGGCACAGCCGAGGCAAGGTGAGCGCTGTCTCCCTGTACGAAGGCAAGGAGCTGTCGTTGGGAGGCATGGTGCTCGCACAACAGGCCTCGCTGCCGAGGATGAACCACATCCCGGCGCCGTAGGGCCCCACGGTTGCCGATCCCGTAGACCGATCTGCATCTGGCAGTGGGCCTGGGCACGATTTACTGGCCCTCGACGATTCGTGCCCTGGACGCGATCAAGTACAAGGGGCTGCGGTAATCGAAGGCGCCCGCATCGGCCCCAAGGATACGTCAGAGCAGGATTGGCAAAGGGGCGTCTCCATATGCATGGCCAACTGGCGGGCGTTGGAGGCGCTGGCCGGTAATGTCGGATAGGTGATCCAACGGCATGCCGCCCAGCATCCGGAGCAAGTGCGGTTTCAGGCTGGAGCGGCGTGGAGAGGCGAGCAGCACCTTGCTGGTGACGGCCTCAGCGGCTTCGTAGCGTCGATTCTGAGGGCCTCAAGGCGATCAGGTACTGGGGCCAAACGAAGGCTGAGACAACGTCTGTGAGGCGTCAGAAGGCCCCGCAGGCACCATCACGCTGGCCATGAAAAAATGCTTCTGGTTACATCTTTCATTTCACTTTTCGTAACCAAAATCGTAACCAAGAACCCAAGAAACGAAGACGGCCGCCGAAGCGGCCGTGACACAAGTCATTATATTGAAAACACTTAAAGTTAGTCGGGGTGACTGGATTCGAACCAGCGACCTCTTGGTCCCGAACCAAGCGCTCTAGCCAGGCTGAGCCACACCCCGTAACGTGACACGCGGATGAAAACGCCGCCAAAGCGGCAGTCTCCAGTTCGGGTCTTAATCCTAATCCCTGTGGCCACTTTCACTCAATGGGTCCACGGCTCTTTTTTTGCCCCAAGGGCAGTTTTCGGCAAGCCCCTTCCATAATCTACACGGTTTGACACAGGTCCGCAACGGAAGTTCAGAACACCTGATCTCGCCCTCTCGCCCGTTGGCGACTTGGGGGGTAGA
>CAZAQY010000076.1:16764-31368 GCA_964486845.1 uncultured Pirellulaceae bacterium | reverse complement strand
CCGCACAGAAACGCCCGGCGGACGCAACACGTATAGGCGTGAAACACCTCAACTTCCTACTCGGACACGATTTCTTTCCGCGCATACGCCGACATATCGTCCCTTCGCGGATCGCTTCAGCGTGCTACCGACAAATCGATGTCCAGTGTCCGGAATCCACCATTCGCCGCTCTCGCTGTTAATATCTCTGGGTGTTTGATTATGTGTTTGGCCGATCTCGGCCATCCGGGCCTCGATCCGCGCCGCGATGGTCGGCGCAGGCTCGAACGTGTGCTGGAGGGAATCTTTCAGGTACCAGCGCAGGTTCTCGTGGTCCTGCGGTGTGATGGCGAAATCGAACGGCGCACGGGCACGTAGCGGCGGATGGCTGAGTTCTTCCACCACGGCCTGCACCCGGTCTCCCGTCTGCGTCAGGCGGAGGGTGGTCACGTAGCCCGGTCTCTCCGAGACCGGCGCGCTTTTGCTAGCGATTCTAAGCAGCACTCCAGCCGCCGAGCAATTCCAGTTCGAAATCGAGCGGCGGCCTCACATCGGTCTCGTCGGCACCGCCTCGCGTCGAGATCGCTCGCACGTGCTCGTAGGCCAAGAGGGCCCAGTCCTGATCGCTCAAGTCGATCGTTGCGATTCCGTCTGTGGCCGTCAGCACGTCTCTGGCGGTCGAGTCGCGAAGGACGGCCAAGTCACGGCCGGCTGAATCACCGGCGTTGGCCGTCACTCGCTCGAACCTGATCGCCTCGATGGCCCAGTCCCATTCACACGCCACGGCGCCGCCAGGCGCCACCTGGCAGACTTCGTTGCGGTAGGCGAAATAGCCAGGTTGGAAGTGGGCCGATTCGTCCGCATCCGATCCCGTCACCGTGATGGTGTCCTCGCCATCCAGCCCATTCAGCGACACAATCTGCACGTCCGTAAAGGGGAACGTTTGCGGAGGATTGCTGTTGACCGTCACGCTTATCGCCGTTGGCCCGACTGTCAGACTAAACGTATCGGCCTCTTCCGTCCCCTGAATCTCCACCGACTTGACACGGCAAGGATCGTAGACCATTGCTTGCCGCACGTTGGACGAGCCAAGGACCATCGACTTGTTGACACAGGATGCTTTCAAGCCGAGTTCGCCGAAGTTATAGTCGATACCGTGTTCGCCGGCATGGATCGTAATCCCCGTGAACCGGTCGTTGCCGGCGGTTCCTCGCGACTCGCCAGCGGGCAGAATGATTCCCAGGGTCTCCGTGCCGTCGATGAAACAGGCCGGCTGCGTCACCTGGACGATGTCGTAGATGCCTGGTTCCAGGTCCTCGAAGTGGTACCAGCCGTCAGGCCCGGTCCAGTCGGTCTTCACGAGTTGACCGTCCCGCAACAGGGCGATCTCGACTTTCGGCAGTCCCAGTTCTATCGGCGCACCGCGCTCGTCCAGATCGCGTTGAGCGTCTTTGTCCACGTCGGCGTACACGAAGCCGGAAAGGCTGCCTCGACGAACGCGGTTGCCGAAGTTTTCGTCCGTGTACTGCCCTCCCGAAACAAACGTCCGGACGTGGCAACGCCCCTCTGGGTCCGTATTTATCCAGCCGTCATCGATCTGCTCGCAAATCGGCCATCTCCCAGGCTTGACGTTCTTGATCTGGTACCTGCCATCCTCATCCGTGATCGCCGAGGGCTCGAACTCCTCGTCCCACACGCCGTTGCTGTCGTAGTCCACGAAGATGCGCCACTCCGGCAACCCAGGCTCGCCGGGATCACGCTTGCCGTCCCCGTTCAAGTCTTCGAATTTCACGCCTTCGACGGTCGCCGTCGTCCAGTTGCCGAAGCCGTTGTCCGTGAACCGGCTGCCCGAGGTGAACGTCTCCTCGTGCCAGCACATCGTCGACCACACCACGCCGTCCGGGTCTGCGTCGCCCGGACCGGCATTGGGGTACGAGCACGTCCAGCCCTCTTGCGGCACCTCACGGACCTTGTACGTCCCGGGCTTGATGCCCGCGATCTCGTAGTTGCCATTCTCATTCGTGATCGCCGACGGCTCCCCCTCGTCCTTCATCCCGTTGTCGTTGTAGTCGACGTAGATCGTCCAGCCCGGCAAGCCAGGCTCGCCCGCCTCCCGCGGCCGGCCGTCCGCGTTCAGGTCGTGCCACTTGTACCCGCTGATGCGGACTTGCCGCCAGTTGCCAAAGTTGAGGTTGCGCAAATGGCTATTGGAGTCACAGGGCCGGACGATGATGTCGTAGCCAAGCTTACCAAGCTCGTCGCTGTCGAAGTCGAGAATCTCCTTCTTGGGATCACTCTGGTGCCAACTCTCTTTCAAATCCTCGACGATAATGTAGTGTTTGGGCGTCCCTGCGGGGCACGATCCCTCAGCGCTGGGCAGACCAGTGTCGAGTTCCAGTTCATACGCGCCGGATTCGTCAGTGACCGCGCGGTCATACCACTTGAGGTTGCCCTGTTCGTCCTTGTATTCTGACTCTTGCAACAAGCCGTCCTCGTTGTCGTCGACGAAGGCATAAACGGTCCAGTTCGGCAAACCCGGCTCGCCCTCGTCACGCTCGCCATTGCGATTCTTGTCTTCATACTTCACCCCGCTGGCCACCGCTTGCACCCGCACGAACCGAGTGACGATGTCGGTGTTGGGAGCATCGTCGGCGCCGGCCAGTTCATCCAAGGGAGCCGCGTCGGCGAACGACATCGAGCCGGCCAGCCGCATCTTGAACGGCATGGCCCAGCCCGCGCCGACGGCTTCGAAGTGAATCAGACTGAACTCGCTTTTCAGAGGGTCGAGCGGGTCGGGAGGCGCTCGGCCGATGGCTTGTCCCAGACCGGCCGCGGGAAGGCTGGCGCCTCGCAGGCCCAGAATCTCGTTAGCATCTGCATCGGAAACGTCGGCAACATTGAACGCGTTGACAAACCGTTGCAGCAGGAAATTGGGGGTGACCACCGCGTTTGGTACCGTCGGAGGGGGCAAGGGGATCGGTTGGGGGAAGAGCGGCGGCGGCGGGTCTTCCGGCGGGTAGCTGATGATGTCCGTCCGCCACTGCAGATCCAAGGGGAGCGCAATGACACCGGCCGGCGTGCCGGTGGATCGTTGGTCCTCGGCCGTGACACTCAAGAAGAAAGCATCGCCCACCCGGACGTACTCGATCGGAGCCCCTCGCGAGCCGCTGTCATCGGTATACAACTGGAGTTCCAGGTCCAACGTCGCCAGGAGCCGGCGATCCTCCAGCGGCTCGATCGCCGGCCGCCGGCGCAACTGGCGGGCGGGCCGCACGCGGCCCGCGGGACGACGGATGCCCGATACGGTGTGACGAAGCCAACGCATGGTAGCAGACCCTCTGGAGTGATTTCCGGCTTCTCTTCCTGTGAGCGCATCGACACGTCCTGTCCCCCACTAGACTAATCTCACCAGTCTCCGTTTTCCAACAAAAAATGCAGGGCAAACCAAGTGCTAAAGCCGTGCTGCCGGCGGCGATGCCCGCCGTCGGTTGCAGCCCGCCGGCATTCGGATAGAATGATGGGACGAGTGGCGCGCACGGTTCGCGGATCGATGTGATCGGTCCGGCGGCCAGACCATATTCTTCACCGCGGCGAGGGAGGGTCTCATGTCCAAGGCGACGCATCAGATCTTCAAGCGGATCGTGCTGCACAACAAGCTGATGACCGAGCCGGATGCGGACGCACTGCTGGCCGAGGTCGATGATCCGGAACACGCCATCCAGCGTCTGGTCGAGCGCCACACGCTGAACGCCAAGGCGGCGGAACAGTTCCTGTCGGTTTACAAGAAGCAGGTCGACAAGCTGTTCTTGGAGGAATTGGGGGAGTTGGACGAACTGGCTGCCAAGCCCACAACGCCGACGCCGGAATTCGCACCCGACTCGGAGCCGAAGAAGGAAGCGGAAAAGGCGCCGAAGAAAGAACCGCCACCCGAGGTGGAGTTCGAAGCGGAAGCGGAGGCCAAGGCGGCGGCCGAAGCCCCGGCGGAAACCAAGCCGCTGCCCAAACCCGGCCCCAAACTCGTCCTCCAACTGCTGCGGGAAGCCCGCCAGCTGGGCGCCTCGGACTTGCACATCAAGGCCGGCATGCGTCCCACCGTCCGAGTCCACGGCGGTCTGCAAGAACTGCCGTATCCCGAAGTCGCCTTGGCCGCTTGTGAGAAATCCTTGCTGCCGCTGCTCGACGACCAGCAGCGGGCGCAGTTCGACAAGAATCACGACTTGGATTTCTGTTACGATGGCGGGCCCGGTATGGGACGCTTCCGCACCAACTACCTCCGCGAGCACCGCGGCGTCGACGCCATCTTCCGCCTGATTCCGGATCATGTGCCCAGCTTTGAAGAACTGCAGCTGCCCCCGCAGGTCAAACGCTTTACGGAATATCGCGTCGGCATCGTGCTGGTGACCGGGCCCAAGGGCAGCGGCAAGACGACCACGCTGGCCGCCATGGTCGATATGATCAACTCGTCTCGCGCCGAACATATCATCACGGTCGAGGACCCCATCGAGTTTGTCCAGCCGTGCAAGAAGGGGCACGTCAACCAGCGGCAGGTCGGCATCCATACGAAGTCGTTCAGCAACGCGCTGCGTTCGGCGCTGCGCGAAGCGCCCGACGTGATCATGGTCGGCGAAATGCGCGACTTGGAGACCACCTCGCTGGCCATCACGGCCGCCGAGACCGGGCACCTGGTGCTGGCGACGTTGCACACGCCGGACGCCGTCCGCACGATCGGTCGTGTGCTGGACGTGTTCCCGCCCAAGGAACAACCGCAAATCCGCGCCATGCTCTCGGAATCGCTGCGCGGCATCGTCTCGCAACTGCTGCTGCCCGGCGCCGACGGCCATTCGATGGTGCTGGCCACCGAGATCCTGGTCAACACGCAAGCGATCGGCCACCTGATCCGCGAAGAGAAAGTCCATCAGATCCGCGGCCTGATGCAAACCGGCAAGCAGTATGGCATGGTGCTGATGGAAGAATCGCTGATCCGCCTGGCCAAGGAAGGCAAGATCACCAAGGAGACCGCGTTGGCCTGGGCCGAGGATGTCAAGATGGTTCAGCGCGGACTGCTGGAATAAGTCTTTCCTTGGCCGGAATGTTGTTACCCGGCAAAGCGTTTCAGGAACCCGCGGGCGCGTTCGCGTTTCTTGGGAGGCAGCGTGGGGTCGGTCTTGTCGAGGGCTTGCTGGAAGCAGGCGGCCGCTTCGCGGTGGCGGCCCACGTGGTGGAGAACCACGCCGCGGTTGTAGTGCAACCAGGCGTTGCCGGGGGCATCCCGGAGCGAGCGGTCGAAGTCCCGCAGGGCTTCCTCCAATCGTCCCACGCCTGCCAGCGCCAAAGCGCGGCCGTTGTACGCATAGGCCAGGCCGGTCTTGCCGCCGCGCTTCCGGCCCAAGGCGATGGCCCGTTCCAGGTCGGTCAGGGCCAGATCGAATTCGCCCAGTTCGGCGTACACCTGGCCGCGCCCGGCGAGCGAGTGGAAATCGTCTTCGTTCTCCGCGATCAGCCGGGTGAAGTCGTCGATGGCTTCTACTAGCTGTTCTGAATACCAGTGCGCTCCGGCGCGGATGGCGTAGGCCGGCAGGCACTCTTCGTCCATCTCGATCGCCTCCGTGGCGAGGCTGACGGCCTCGTCGAACTCCTCGCGACGGCCGTGGTAGGCCGCTTCCAGGAGCAACCGCTCGATGGCTAATGCCTCGGCCATGCCCGGTTCACAGACGATGGCCTGCTGGAAATCAGCGTCCGCCTTGTCTTGCTCGCCCTTCTGAATCCAGACGCTGCCCCGGCTGCTGTAAGCGGCGGCCAGGTCTGGAACCAGATCGATCAGGCGGTCGAAATCCCGCAGCGCTTCGTCATAGTTGCCCTGCTGCAAGTGCAGCCGCCCGCGGTGGAACCAGGCCGGCGCGAGATCGGGCTGCAAGCGCAGCGCTTCGCTCAGATCGGCCAGCGCCGCATCGTACTCCTCCCGCCGCATCCGCAGCCAGGCGCGTTCCACGTAGGCCCCCGCAATCTCGGGGGCGATCCGCAGGGCGGCCGCGAAATCCTCCAGCGCTTTCTCGTCCTCCTGCTGGTCCGCCCAGGCCAGGGCGCGATTCAGGTGCGCAAAGACCAATTGCGGATCCAACTGCAACGCCCGGCTGTACTCGCGCACCGCCCCCTCATTGTCGCCGCGGGCGCGGCAGATGTTGCCCCGATTGGCATAGGGCAAGGCCCAGTCCGGCTGCATCCGGACCGCCGCCTCGAAGTCCTCCGCCGCCTCGTCCACGTCGCCCATTTTCAGGCGAATGGTCCCTCGCAGGTTGCAGGCCACGGCGTCCTGCGGATTCAGTTCCAGTGCGGCGTCACAGTCGCCGAGCGCCTCGCCGGCGTTCCCGAGATCCTCGTGGGCAAAGGCTCGGGCCACGTACACGTCGTCCGACGCCGCGTCGTGCTCGATCGCCGCTGTACAGTCTTCGACCGCGCCGGCCGAGTCGCCCAGTCGCTGGCGGGCGATGCCCCGCAACGCATGCGCTTCGCCGGATTCCGGTTCGCGGGCCAGCACGAAGCCGCAATCCGCCACGGCGCCGGAGAAATCCCCCGCGCCAAGGCGAACCTCCGCCCGATAGAGGTGATAGCCGGCGTGGTCCGGCTGGATCTCGATCGCGTTGTCGAAATCGGCCAGCATGGCCCGAATCACCTCGTCGCTCGGCGTGGCAGACGCGCGCCGCCTGGCTAACGCCCGCCAGGCGTGAGCGGCATCGTGATTGGGGTCCAATCGCAGCGCCTGCGTCAGCGCCTCGACAGCCCGCGGATAATCCCCCCGCGCAATCAATACCCGCCCGCGGTGGAGTTGCAGCGACGGATTGCGCCGATCGCGATCGATGGCCGCATCAAAGTCGGCCAAAGCCTGGTCCCAGGCGCCTAACTGCAGGTAGATCATGCCGCGGCCCGCCAGCGCGGCGACATGGGCCGGTTCCAACTGCAAAGCGGCGGTAAGATCTTTCAAGCCCTGCTCCTGGTTGCCGGCCGCACAGCAGGCCATCGCGCGGCGAGAGTAGATCTCCGCCTGGGCGGGCCGCAAGGCAAGCCACGTCGTATAGTCCTCGATCGCGCGGTCGTATTCTTCCCGCTGCTCGAACAGCTCCGCCCGCAGGCCGTACAGCGGGGCGTACCGCGGGTACCGAGCGATCAAGGCGGCCAGCTCCTCCAGCGTGTAGCCACGGGCTGGGTCGGCCGGATCGGGAATCGGCGGCCGCGTTTCCGGCGGCGCGACGGCCGGAGCCGGAGTCGCCACGCGGGCCGCCGCGGGCCGCCTGCTCGTACCGCCCAGCCAGCGTGCCGCGCGCCGCAAGAAGGAACGCAGCACGCCGGCCGCTTTCCCACGGCCGGCCGCAGCGCCCCCGCGGGAACCACGCCTGTCGGGCGCCAGTCCTGCCGCCTCCATCAGCAGTTTATCGAACGACCCGGCGCGCCGGGTGAACTGCCGGGAAAAAGGAAACAGAAACGGCGGATGCCGATCGTTGGCACCGCCCCAGAGCATCGTGCGGCAGCAGAAACTGACGGGCCCGCCCTCGACCGGCGGCTGGCGCAACTCCTCCAGTTCCATCCGCAATTCGGCCACGACGTGCGGCGGCAGTGTCTCTGGGCGAATCTGCAGATCGATCAACCGCCGGTCGCCAGGGAACATGGCATAGCCGATCTGGACGTCGACGCCTTGCTGGGCTTCGGTCTTGCGGACAAAGGACTTCAGCGTCCGGTCGAAAGCCGCTACGAAGTGGACGAAGGCTTCCTGATGCACGCGCTGCGCGATGACATGGTCGGGTGCCAGGATCATGAAAAACTCGCGCGGCACGTCGTCGACCGCCGCATCTGCGGCCGCCGCCGGTTCGCGGTGCTCTTCGGCGCAACACATCTGGCCCGCGTCCGCCGCCTTGCGCAATTCCGACAGCGGCGGCACGGTGAGCGTCCGGCCGCACGAACAAGGTAGTTGCGTGCCGGCTCGTCCCGCCGGGACATCAAACGTCTGACCACACACACATCGGATGGAAAAAGCCATGCTCGCCTCAGTGCGGTGTACGATTCAGGGGCGTGAAGGCCAACCCCATTTCGATATTCCGCCTTTTCCCAACTTCCTGGCGTCCTGCGCGGCAGCGCCCACCGGTCCGGACCCGCCTCGGTCGTGCACTCGCGCACCTCTAGGATTATACGCCTTCTGACCCCTTCGTTTCAATTGGCCGGCAAAATCAGTAACGACGCTAAATTGCGCTCCCCGCGCCTCGCGTTACGCAGTTTACGCCATTGGCAAAACTGGACGAGCACCTTCTATCGTTCAAGATTTCTAAGACCATCGCACGGTCCAGCGTCTTGGTTCGAATTGTTTCAGGAGACAACCATGAGAAAGTGGACATTCGCCTTGTTGGTGCTCGCCGGATTGAGCTGCTGTTGCCCGACCGCCGCGGCTTTCGAGCCCGGTTGGTCCGGCAACATCATTGCGTTTGGACAAGAGCGAGCCCGGATCGAATCGACGCCGATCATCTACCGGAACTACCGTCCCTTGCATTTCTACGGGAATACGGTCCGGCGCCGCTATTACCACGGCACGGCGCTGCCCCGCTCCGGCAACGTCCTCCGCAGTTCGGGTGCAGTCGCCAGGGCTCGCTAGAAATCGTCAAGCCCCGCCCTCACGCTTCAGCACGCACGAAGGCAGCGGGCCACCCGCCCGCTGCTTGGACCGCTGCGTCGATTTCGATCATGATGCGCGTCGTGTCGCAGATGGCGGACACGATGCGGATGTACGTCGCCAGATCGGCGTCGGCCAACGTCCGGCCACGTCGGTCCTTGAGCCACTTCTTGCACACCTGGTGGCCGCCGACGTGGAAGTTCCAGATTTCCTGGGGCACCGGTTCCAGCCAGACGCCTGGCGCGATGCCAATCCTCTCGCACTGATAAGTGGGAAAGCCGTTTCGCACCAACGGCATGCCGTGAATGGACCAGGAAGGGGCGATTTCGGCTCGCGGGGAGCCGCCTCCTCCGGATTCGTATCTGCCGCCGGTCAATCCGGTGTCCGCAATGCACAACAGATGCCGCTCGGCCAATCGCGCCCCCCAGCGGGCAAGGTCACGGAACAGTCCGGGCCGGCGCGGCAGCAAGACGCGCGGAAAATCGCTCCACAGCGGCTCCGCGTACCGCCGGCGATAGGCCGGCGAGAAGAACAGGGCGTAACAGTAGTGCATCAGTTCCAGGGGCCCATACGCATCTTCCTCGGCAGTGCCGTCCGGTTGCCAGCGGAGGCCAAGTTGGCCGGCCAGTCGCGTCACGGCGGACTCGTCGAGATTGACACGGTAGGGCGTTGAAGCGCCGGCGCCGGCGGACTCCAGATACAGCGGAAATACGGACTCGCTGCCGCGATTATCGGAACGGATCAGGCCGTCCAACATCAATTGATTGGTGATCCAGAAGTAGTTGCACGGCTGCGTGGGCAACATCTGGCGGCGGGCGACGAGCGCCACATTGCCGGCCCGCATAAGATAGGAGATGACCGCGCCCCGCGGCCAGTCGATCATCCCTTCCGACCAGTACACGAAGCGCTCGTCGAAGGGCCGATACCAGCACGGCCGGATGTGCTCCTGCCATCTCGGATCGGCGGCCGTGCGACGGCGAGCCTCGGCAAGCTTCCAGCCGCGCGTGTCGCCCGGCGGATAGCGGGCCGATCGGGTGTTCGCAAAGTAGCGCCGCCGGATCTCGTCGTCGGGAACATCCAAGTCTCGGAATTCGGCGATCCGTTCCAGCAGTTCTTCCCGCGTGAATGCGACGACAAAACCATCGCGGGCGGTCACCGGCGCCGTCACGTTCACGGGCATCAGATCGGGCAGCCTGGGTGCGGCGCCGTACTCGCTCGCCGGCGCCTCGGCTCGCGGCACGAAGAAGTAATTCGGACCGGCGGGGAGCATGGACTGCAGGTTGAATTTCGCGCCGGCGTCACGCGCTCCAAGTTCCTGGGCGGCCTCCTCCAGCGTGTTCAATTTCTGCGCTGCGTCCCCCCACAGCTCCCCATGCATCCGCTGGCTGGCGACGGCCTCGCCGGGCGGTCGCCGCAGCAGCCCGATCGCGGTCCCCTGCTCGATCCCGAACACGTTCTCGTCCGGACGGCCGACCGGTGACTGTTCTCGTTTCTTGCGGTTGCCGTGCAGATCGATCACCGTGATGCGGGGAAAGGTGCCCAGCAGTTGCTGCCGGACGCCGCGAAACGTGGGGTTGTCGAGGTATCCGTGGTTGGTCACGAAGCCCACGATGCCGCAACCCGCGCGTTCGATTTTCCAGTGGGCATAGCGCAGGAACTTGACGTAGTCGTCCTGCAGCCAGGTCTTTCGCTCGCCCAGGGGCCGCCCGTCAACTTCGAAGTAGTTGCACCACTCGTTCCGACCGCCTTCTTGGCCGCGGAGCAGATCTACGATCCAGCGGCCTTGCTGTTGCGAGATCCCGGAGAACGGCGGGTTGCCAACGATCACGGTGAACGGGGCCCGCGCGCTGAGGTGTCGACCCGCCGTGGCGGCTTGGAGAAGAGCGTTTTCGTTTCCATCGGCGGCAAACAGCGATCGCTGCCTCGTCGCGGGTCCCGCCAGCGTATTGGCCAGATGGATTTCGAGCCGCGAAGGGCGCGTGAACGAAAATCCGGTCTCAGCCAGCGTGGCAACCAGCTTCAGGGTGGCGACGACACAGGCGGGCAGCATCAATTCCAGACCGGCCAATCGCGGCAGCAGGCTGCCGGCCACGTATTGGTCCCAGCGACACGAAACTCGACCGGGGTCGTCTCCGTCCGCGGTCCACTTCGCCGTCAAGCGGGCGTGGACCAGCTTGACGGCTTCGGCCAAGAACACACCCGTCCCCAAGGCCGGATCGAGGATCCTGACAAAGCCGTCCCCAGGCCGAACCACTGCGGGCGGCGACGGAGCTGAGAAACGTTGCGCCATTTCCTCCCAGGTGACCTCGTCAGCCAGGCCGTCCGTCAGATCAAACTCCTGGACCAGGTAACGGTCTACTTCGCTCAAAATGTAGCGAGCCATCGCCGGCGGCGTGTAAAAGACGCCGTGGCGTTTTCTGCGATGCCGGTCATAACGGGCCAAAAACGCCTCGTAAAAGGCCAGCATCGGGTCTGGCTCCGCCGGGGCCCCAATGGCTGCCGTTGGCAACGATTCGCCTGCTCGCGAGAACGTGAATGCTTCCTCGACGATCGCCTTCCACAGCGGGTTGGTATGTTTCAGAGTCCACGCCCGCACGCGGTCATCCTGGAACAGCGGACCGGCGAGAGCGACGGCGGCGGCACCGCAAATCAAGGATTGGGCGTAAGAATCTGCAAACTCGTCATCCGGCAGGTCCGTGTCGGTGGCGGCGCCGACCGCCGCCGCCAGCAACCGCCAGTGATCTTGTTCGGCGGTGGAACGGAATCGCTGCAACACCAGCGGTTGCAGCTCGGCCGCCCACTGGACCGCGCGTTCTACAGAGGAATGTCCGTTGCGAATCACGTGGCAACATGCGGCTGCGAGGGACGGAAGGAAGCCTGCGGCGGACGCCGCGCAGGCCAATCAAGGCGAATCCGAATCGCGGCGAATTATAGTCCGCTGCAGGCCGCCCGGAAAAGCCGTTCTCCCAGCGGGCTGTTGATTTTGGCCTGCGAATGGTTTCCAATGGACGCGGCCATCGGAAATCTTCGCCCAGAGAATCGAGGTCGAACCATCTTGCGGCGATGCGTCCGGATGGGCTGTCCAGGAGTCCTTTGCAGTGGAAAGCAACACCCGCACTCATTCTGAAGTTGTCCGGCGGAAAGCAGCCGGGCATTCCGGCAACATGACCCGACGTGAAGCCTTGAGCGCCGTCGCGGGCGCGGCAGCGTTGGCCGCGGCCTCGAACGCCGCTTCCGACCACGCCCCGTGGATCGACGCCCACTCACACATCTGGCCGCCGGAAACCGACCGGTTTCCGCTGGCTGCGGGGCTGACCAAGAAAGACCTGCGGCCCCCCAGTTTCACGGACGACGAACTGATGGGCGTCGCGCGGCCCGAAGGCGTCGGACGGGTCGTGCTGATTCAACACTCCGGCTATCACTTGTTCGACAATTCGTACCTGATCGACGCCGTCCGGCGTCATCCGGCCCGGTTCCGCCTGGTGGGCATGGTCGATGACCGGCAACCTCGGCCCGGCGCCGCGATGAAGCAACTGCTTGCGCAGGGGGCGACCGGTTTTCGCATCACGCCGTTCATTCGCAAGGACGATCCCGAACAGTGGCTTGATTCGCCCGGCATGCACGAGATGTGGAAAACCGGTGCGGAAACGCGGCAGGCGATGTGCTGCCTGATCGATCCCCGGCAACTGCCGGGCGTCGACACGATGTGCCAACTATATCCCGACACGCCGGTCGTCATCGACCATTTCGCCCGCATCGGTGCGGACGGTCAGATGCGGGGCAATGAACTTCAGCTCCTCGTCCGGCTGGCACGACACAAACACGCGAGTGTCAAGATCTCGGCCTTCTACGCCCTGGGGCAGAAGAAGCCGCCGCACCTGGAACTCGTGCCGATGATCAGACGCCTGTACGAGACCTTCGGCCCGCAGCGGCTGATGTGGGCCAGCGACTCGCCGTACCAGCTCCAAGGAGTCAACAATTACCGGGCGTCCATCAGCCTGGTCCGCGACCGGCTGGATTTCGCTTCGGCCGAAGACCGGGCGTGGCTATTGCGCAAAACGGCAGAGCGCGTGTTCTTTTTCGCGTGATCCAAGCTTAGTGTTTGAAGTGCCGGCGGCCCGTAAAGATCATGGGCAAACCGCGCTGGTTGCAGGCGGCGATGACTTCCTCGTCGCGAACCGAGCCGCCGGGTTGGATCAGCGCGGTCACGCCGGCGCCGGCGGCACGATCAATGGAATCGGGGAAGGGAAAGAAGGCGTCGGAAGCCAAGATGGAGCCCTGCGCGCGGCCGCCCGCTTTGCTGATGGCGATTTCCACGGAATCCACGCGGCTCATCTGGCCCGCGCCCACGCCGACCAGCGACTGGTCCTTGCAGAGCACGATGGCGTTGGATTTCACGTGGCGGCAGATGGCCCAGCCGAAACGGAGGTCGTCCATCAGCCCGGCGGGCGGCTGCGCTTGCGTAACCACCTTCCAGTCCGCCTCCGGGTCGGGATCGACGTCGGACTCCTGGACCAGCATGCCACCGTCCAGGTAGCGCAGGTGACGGCGCGACGGCGGGTCATCCAGTCGGCCCACCTGCATCAGCCGCACATTCTTCTTCCATTTGGGTTTGGTGGTCAGCACCCCCACGGCGGCGGCCTCGTAATCGGGGGCCGCGATGGCTTCGACGAACAACCCCGGCGCGGACAGCACTTCCGCGGTGGCGACATCGACCGTGCGGTTGAAGCCCAGCACCGAGCCAAAAGCGCTCGCCGGGTCGCCGTCCAGCGCCCGCTGAGTGGCTGCCGCAAGCGTGACCGCAACGGCGGCGCCGCAGGGATTGTTGTGCTTGATCACCACCGCCGCCGGCTGGACAAACGAACGCACGATGGCCAGGGCGCTGTCCAGGTCCAGCAAATTGTTGTAGGACAGCTCTTTGCCGTTCAATTGTCGCGCAGTCACCAGGCTGGGACCCCGAGCGCCGACGGTGCTATACACGGCCGCCGTCTGGTGCGGGTTCTCCCCGTAGCGCAGTTCCGTTTTGCGCCGCAAGGTCAGGTTTAACGTCGCCGGGAACTGGCCCTCCGCCGCAGTCCCGGCGAAGTAATCCGCAATCGCCCGGTCGTAAGCGGCGGTATGCGCGAACGCCTCCGCGGCCAGTCGCTGGCGGAGCGAGTCCGACACGCTGCCCGAATTGCTGATCTCCTGCAGCACGGCGGAATACTGTTCCGGGTTCGTCACAATCGCGACGAACGCGTGATTCTTGGCCGCGGCGCGGACCAGGCTGGGCCCGCCGATGTCGATCTGCTCGATGGCTTCCGCCATGCTCACTCCGGCACGGGAGACCGTGGCCTCGAAGGGATACAGATTTACGACGATCAACTCGAACGGCAGGATCCCGTGCTGTTGGAGCGCCTGCAGGTCCTCCTCGTGGTCTCGGCGACAGAGGATGCCGCCGAACACCTTGGGATGCAGCGTCTTCAACCGGCCGTGCATCATTTCGGGAAATCCGGTGTAGGCGGAGATGTCCACGATTTGCATGCCGGAGCTTTCCAGATGGCGCCGCGTGCCGCCGGTGCTGTAGATTTCCACTCCGCAGTCCGACAGGCCCCGCGCGAAGTCTGCCAGGCCGAGTTTGTCGCTGACGCTGATGATGGCACGTTTTACAGGAATGGCGTTCATCGTATGGGTCCGTCCTCGTACAAAGGGTCGCGGAGACAGCCGGAAGGCAAGTGCGTAAGCGTAGGTTTACGCGCAGACGGGTCCGCGGTCAAGCGGTGGCGGGGCGGAGAGAGGGACGAAGGCCGGGAACCAAGGAGAGACGGAAGCAGCGGCTCGCGGCCCAAAAAAGCCCGGCTCTTTCCAAAACAGCCGGGCCCTCAACTTGCTGTGCCGCGCAATGTTGCTGATTTCGTCTCTCTACCTGAACGGGTCCGCCTCGGCGCCGCCTGCAGCCGGTTTCGGCGCGGCTCCCCCGGCTCCAAACGGAT
>CAZAQY010000076.1:0-16664 GCA_964486845.1 uncultured Pirellulaceae bacterium | reverse complement strand
CGGCGCCGCCTTGGCCGCCCGCAGCCGGTTTCGGCGCGGCTCCCCCGGCTCCAAACGGATCGGCGCCGCCTTGGCCGCCCGCAGCCGGTTTCGGCGCGGCTCCCCCGGCTCCAAAGGGGTCCATGCCGCCTGCCCCCGGTTGAACTCCGCCGCCGAACGGATCGACATCCACGCCGGGCGCAGCCGGTTTCGCCGCCGGCTTGGCGTCCGGCTTCGCCTTGGTGTCCTCCAGCCCTTCCTGCTTGATCTCAGGCCGCCGCTTCTGCTCCGCTTCAGCCAGATCCACGTGCACCAGCGGCCACTGGAGTTCGGTCTCGTGCAGGCACTGGATCACGCCCGTCGCCGTCCCGATGATGATCCGATCGGTTTTTGCGTTGGCGAAGAAGAAATCGGCGGTAGGGGCGCCCATCACAGCGGTCCGGCCGCCGGTTTTGGCATCCAGGATCGCGAGCCGCCCCGTCACGCTCAAACAGTACAAACGGTCCTTGCTGGCCGCCACCAATCGCTGGACCTGGGGCACCGACCATTTCTTTGTGCCCGTCTCCAGATTCAGGCAGAACATGCTGCCCTTGTCGGTCACGACGTACGCCGAATCGCCAATGGGAACCGGGCTGTTGCTGATCGCCTCGCCGGTGGAAAACCGCCAGTACTCGTCGCCGCTGGTCTCGTGCAGGCAGTACACGTAACCGTCGATCGAGGCCACGAGTAGCTTGCCGGGACTGGCGTACGCCGCCTGCGAGACGATCGCTTTCCTGGCTTCCATGCGGTACCGCATCCCTTTTTGCGTGGTGCGCGCCACGTACAAGAAGCCGCGGTCGGTGGGCCACACCACGCTCAACGGCGTGACGGTCGGCTGGATCAGCACGCGGCCGTTGGAGCGGTAGATCTCCGGCAGCGTCCGCGTCTCTTCGATGTCGTACAGCTCGACGTCGCCGGCGAACGTGGGGACGATCACATACTCTTCGGTCAGGGCCGGCCCGGCGGACGCAACTCCTTGGATCGGGCGAATCCAAGCCATTTCCCCGGTATCGCGCTTGAGCAAGTGCAAGGTGGAGCCATTCAACACCGCCACATAGTTCTCGTTCACGCCCGGCCGTTCCAAGGGGTAAGTGCGGTTGCCCACGACTTTGCTCCAGCGTGTCCGGCCGGTCTCGGCATCGATGGCGTGTAGCACCGCGCGGTCCGTGACGACGTACAGCGTGATCTGGGGCACTTCGATCGTTTGGATCTTGCCCTCAACCTCCCGCAGCTTGAGTTCCTCGACGAACGCCTTGGCTTCCTTTTCGGCCGCTTCCTTGCCTAACACGTCGCCGAAGCGGTCCGTGTCCCGTTCCGAGAAGGTCCGTTTGCGGTCCTGGTAGTGGACCTCGTACACGGTGTGCTTCTGCAGCGCGCTGACGAAGTAGGTCCAATCCGTCACGCGGCCCCGCGCCGAGTCGAGTGAGACCTGGGTGAACCAAGCCCGTTCCAGCCCGTACCGGCGCGCCTCCACCTCCGAAATCAGTCCAAACTTGCCGTAATCGGCTTGGACCGTGGCGGACAGTGCGGCCAACAAGACCCCGACGGAAGCAGCGAGTGTTCGGGACATGACAATTTTCCGGAAAACACCGACCGGGAAACGGGTGAAGGGACGCCCTTTAAGTTAGTCTAAGCGGCCATCCGCTGCCTGTCAAAAATTGTATCGTCAGGGAGAAGGGAGTTCTTCCATCAGCCCTTGCCAGATGACGAAAGGCGCGTCCCCCTCGTAGCCAGCCAGATTCTCGCCTGGATCGTCGACGATAGCGCCCAAGACCAGGAGCCTGCTGTCCGGCGAATACGCCTCCGAAGGCTGCGATTTGCGGTAGACGGCCACGCTCTGCTCGCTGCCGCTTATCGTCAGGTCGATCACGTCATAGCCGCCCTGCTGGCGGACTTGCTTGACGGTGCCCACCAGCAGCACGCCGTGGCTGTCGCGGCCGGTCGCCTTCAGCCAACCCCCGGCGACCCTGCCGAGCGTGTTCAGTTTCGCGCCGTCGGCCTTCAGGGATTGGACGAGTTCGACTGCCGTCTGGAACTCGCCGCCGGCAGGTTCCTTGCGAAACGCGAGGGTTTCGCCCAACTTGGCGAGCGCCACATAACTTTGCCTGATCAGTTCGCGCGAGTCCGCATCGGGGGCCGACCGCCAGGCGCGGACCACCGTCTCGGCGCCCTCGGCGGCCGAGGCCAATTCGGCCGCGGTCGTCTGTGGGGCGTTGGGCAGCGGTTCCACCACCGACTTCGGTGCTTCGTGCGGTTTGCCCTTCGCCTCCCCCTCAGGGCTCACCACCGGGTCTGCGACGGGCTTGTCGTCCAGGGGCATCTCGGTGTCCAGCTCCATGTCTGCCAAGGGATCGGTTTCCACTTCCGGCAGCGCCGTCAAATCGTGCTCTGGTTTGGCCGGAGCCGGTGCAACGCCGAACGGATCCGCCTCGCGCACGTCGGGCGTCAGCGGCTCCGCAGCGCCCGTCTTCTGCGATTTGCCGGACCTCTTGGTCCTGCCGGCAGGCGACTTCGCCGTGTCGGGCGTCGCCGACGATTCGTCGGGCGTGACAAAGTTGCGTTGCGGCAACTCCGCCGGCTGCGTACCACCCGCTGCCTTCGGCGCCGCCGAGGCGATCGTTCCCGGCTCGCTGACGGCCTCGCTCAAGGGTTTTCCACCGCGATACCTTTCCGGCACGATCCAGGGGGCGAAGCGGGCGATTTTCGGCGCCAATCCCGAAATGTCGGCCCGCTTGCTCGGCCACTCCTTCGCCGACCCGATCCACCACAGGATGACCTGGGCGATGACCAGCCCGGCAACACCGCCCAAGACGATCTTGACGCCCTCCGCGACGGGGCTTTTGGGCTTGCGTTTCGCCGCCGCGGCGGGCCGGCGGCGGCGCGCCGCAGTCGTCGCCGGCGCACTCGGCGCGGCCGTCTCGATGCTCAGAGGAGCGAACCCTCCGCTGTTGGTTTCCGGCTCAACGAACAACGGGATTGCGCCGCTTGCCGCTGCGACTCCTCCGGTCGAGGGCACGGTCGCAACGGCGTCCGGGTCGTCGAGCACGATCAACTCCGGCGGCATCTTGTCCAGGACGGCCGCCAGCGGAAACTCTTCCTGGCACAGGGGACAACGAACCGTGGCCCGCTGGCCGGCCCGCAGGGGCAACACCACCGAATCGGCGCATTTGGGGCAGGCAACAATCGTCATAACAAACTCCTGGACTTCTCGCTCCGGCAATTCTCACGTCCGCTCACTCAGCGACGCTGTCCAATCATTCTAATTAGCGAAAGCCAGCTCCCGCTAGTCTGCCAGCGGACGAAGTCGGCGGATTCGGAGCGAATCGGGCCGGGATTCGACCGGGCGGCGGCCACGGTCGCATCACGAATCCACTTCCAGCGACGCCTCGCAGGCGTTGTCATCCGCCGCCCAGTAGATCTCCAACAGCTGGTCGAGGGGCTTGACCTTGTCGTTCTGCGATTCGTGCCAGAACCAGCCGGGACGGATCGAGACGTCGCATTCGGCGGGCACCCAGTGCGTGCCGCCACGGTCACCGTGCCAGAGGGATTGCTTCTCGGACACGCCCGGCCAGCGGCCTTCGCGATGGCATGTGGCCCAGTTCGGGTCGTAGCCCAAGCCGCTTTCGTTGCCGGCCCAGCGGATGTCCGGGCCGCCGTCGCTGAAGCGAATGCAGCCGGGTTGCAACTCGCGGACCAGCGCCCAGGCCTTGGGCCATTGATAGTGCGTCTTGTTGTCAATCGTCCGTTTTTCGCGGGCCCCGCCGTAGTACCCTGTGCCGCCGTTGGCCCCGTCGTACCAACTCTCGAAGATCTCGCCGTAGTTGGTCATCAGTTCGCGGAGTTGGTTGCGGTAATACTCGACGTACGCATCGCGGGCGTATTCCGCGTGATTCCGGTCCCAAGGCGACAGATAGACGCCGAACTTCAAGCCTTGCTTGCGACAGGCGTCGGCGCACTGTCTCACGACGTCGCCTTGGCCGTTTTGCCGGGGGGAATGCTTCACCGAGTGTTCCGTGTATTGGCTCGGCCACAGGCAGAAGCCGTCGTGGTGCTTGGCGGTCAGGAGGGCTGGTTTGCACAGAACCAAGGCCGAGGGCAACCCGCTCATCGGCATCAGTCCACGAGCCAGACTCGACCTCGATGACTTTTTCCCAATCCCCCTTTCACGCTCGGCCGACAACAATTAAACTATGGGGTTTCCAAAACTCAAGAACTGCAGCTACCATCCGCGAAGGCTTGTACCGTTATGCCGAAGCAAAAGACGCACAAAGGGACGAAGAAGCGTTTCCGCCTGACCGCCAAAGGGCACGTAAAACACCGGCACGCCGGTACAAGTCATTTGCAGACCCGAATATCAAAAAAGCGGCGCAGGAACCTTCGTGGCACAACGGTTGTCCACAAGACGATGGAGGCCAATGTGCGCCGCGCCCTGGCTGGGAACAGCAATTAAGCTGATCTGCCGCAGGGTCGAAGTGTCGCTTGCAGAAAGGAGCCGCATCTTACCGCGCCGTGGGCAATAAACACCGCCTCCGTTTTTGGCGGGGCCTGACGGTGCCAACGCATGGGATGAATCGTTATGCGAACGAAGAATGGATGGTCCACAAATCGGGCCAAGAAGCGTTTATTTAAGCGTGCTAAAGGGTATCGAGGCGGTCGGCGAAAACTGTTGCGGACCGTCAAAGAGACGTTGATTCGCGCAGGCGCTTTCGCCTATCGCGACCGGCGAAACAAGAAGCGGAACATCCGCCGGTTGTGGATCATCCGCGTGAACGCGGCGGTCCGCCAGCGGGGCCTGCGTTACAGCGAGTTCATCAACGGGCTGAAGAAGGCCGGCATCGAGATGGACCGCAAGACGCTTTCGGAAATGGCGATTCACGACGCCCCTGCGTTCGATCAGGTGGTGGACAAGGTTAAGCAGGCTTTGGCAGCGGCCTAGGGCCTGATTCGTTCGGACGGCTATGGCACTGGCGGATTTCACGAAACAGTTGGACGATTTGGCAGCGCAGGCGGTGCAAGCGTTCGCCTCGGCGGCTACGGCGGAGGCAGTCGAGGCGTCGCGCGTCGAGTTTCTGGGCGCGAAGCAGGGCCGGCTCAAAGCGGCACAAAAGGGCATGGGGGCTATCGACAAGTCCGATCGCCCCGCTGCCGGCAAGCGTTTCAACGAGGTCAAGGAGCAGGTCGAGTCGGCTTTCAAAGTCGCTTCCGAGCGACTGGCGGCCTCGCCGGTGGCGGCCAAAAAGAAAGAGGGCCCGCAGTTCGACCCGACGGTGCCCGGCACGCCGCTTCGCATCGGCCATCTTCACCCCATCACCCAGACGATGGAAGAGCTGAAAGACATCATGGGACGATTGGGCTTCTCGGTCGCCGACGGCCCGGAGGTCGAAGACGAGTGGCATAACTTCGAGGCGCTGAACATCCCTCGCGAACACCCGGCGCGCGACCCGCTGGACAACTTCTACCTGTCCACGGCCAGTACCGCGACCGGCGGCAAGACAGCGCTGCTGCGCAGCCAGACGAGCACGGTCCAGATCCGGGTCATGGAAAAGACGCCGCCGCCGGTGCGGATCATCTGCCTGGGACGCGTCTACCGCCCCGACACCGCGGACGCCACGCACTACCCCATGTTCCACCAGATGGAAGGGCTGCTGATCGACACCCAGGTGACGATGGCCGACTTGAAGAGCGTGTTGCGGTTGTTCGCCGCCAGCTATCTCGGCCGCGACGTCCACATTCGCTTCCGCCCGTCGTTCTTCCCGTTCACGGAGCCAAGCGTCGAAGCGGATTTCCACTGGGACGGACAATGGATCGAGTTTGGCGGCGCCGGAATGGTCGATCCCCAAGTACTGAACGCCGTGGGCTACGACCCGGAGAAATACATCGGCTTCGCCTTCGGGCTGGGCGTCGAGCGGCTGTGCATGCGCCGTCACGGGATCACCGACATCCGCGAGTTCTACAAGAACGACGTCCGGTTCCTTCACCAATTCTAAACAGAAAAGGGGTCAGGACTCTTTTCTGGCCGGACTCAGGAAAAGAGTCCTGACCCCTTTTCTCGAGGTCATCATGCTGGTTTCCTGGAAATGGCTCCAAGACTACGTGTCGTTGAAGATGTCGCACGACGAATTCGTCGAGCGGCTGTCGAGGGCCGGACTGAACCATGAAGACAGCCGGACGGTCGGGGACGATCTGCAGATCGACCTGGAGGTCACCAGCAATCGACCGGACTGCCTGGGGCATATCGGCGTGGCTCGGGAGGTTTCCGTCCTGTGGCAAACCGGGCTCCGCGTGCCGTCGCCTCAGCCCGCCGAGAGCGGCCCGCCCGTGACCGAATTGACTAAGGTCGCCATCGAGTGCCCGCAACGGTGCTTCCGCTACACGGCCCGCGTGCTGCAGGGCGTGCGCATCGCGCCGAGTCCGCCGTGGATGGTGGACCGGCTGGCGACGATCGGGATTCCGGCGATCAACAACGTGGTGGACGTCACCAACTATGTGATGATGGAATGCGGACAGCCGCTGCACGCGTTCGATTTTGCCAAGTTGGCGGGGCCGGAGATCATCGTGCGCGAGGCGCAGAGCGGCGAGTTGTTTGAGGCCATCAACCACAAGACGTACCCGCTGGAGCCGGGCATGTGCGTGATTGCCGACGCCGAACGAGCAGTGGCCCTGGGCGGCGTCATGGGCGGGGCGCGGACCGAAGTGTCGGACGACACCACAGACGTGCTGATCGAGGCGGCGGATTTCGCGCCGCTGTCGATTCGGACCACGGCCCGCAAACTGATTCTGCACAGCCCCTCGTCCTACCGCTTCGAACGCGGCGTGGACCCCCTGGGCGTCGATTGGGCCAGCCGCCGCTGTTGCGAGTTGATTCTGCAACTGGGCGGCGGACGCCTGGCCCAGGGCGTGATCTCGGCCGGGCAAGAAATCCCCGTCCGCGAGCCGATCGTGCTGCGTTTGTCGCAACTGCCGCGCGTGCTCGGAATCGAAATTCCGGCGGACGAAGTGCAGCGAATTCTGGCTGCCTTGGGGTGCCAGGGGGCGTCACACGACGCGGCGTCGGTCACCGTGGTTCCGCCCAGTTGGCGGCGCGATCTGACGCGCGAGATCGACCTGGTCGAGGAAGTCGCCCGCGTGTACGGCTACGACCGCATTCCCGAGGATGTCGGCGTGCCGATGGCCCCGTCGCACCGCAGCGACGAAGACCGCGTGCTGGGCAAAGTGCGGCAGGTGCTGCTGTGCGCGGGCTTTGACGAGGCGATGACGGCCAGCGTGGTGTCCGAGGAGTCGGCCGCCGCCCTCAGCCCCTGGACGGCCGCCGCCGCCTTGCAGACCAGCACGCCGATGCTCAAGGGCGCCGATCGCCTGCGGCGGAGCTTGATCCCAAGTCTGCTGGAAGCGCGGCGCGTGAACGAATCGCTGGGCAATCCGGTCATCGAGTTGTTCGAGACCGCCCGCGTGTACCTGCCGGCCGCGGGCGGCCTGCCGAGCGAACAATGGACGCTGGGCGTCGTTTCGGGAGGCGACTACTACCGGCTCAAGGGCGTTGTCGAAGCCGTGCTCGCCGCCCTGCGGCCGGGCACGCGACTGGAAGCCGTCGATACCCGGCAACCCTTGCTGGATTCCGTCAAGTCGTCCGAGTTCTGCGTGCAAGGCCAATGCTTGGGCTATGCCGGCGAGTTATCCGCCGACGGCTTGCAGCAAGCCGGCTTGCGGTCGCCGGCCACGGTGGCCGAGATCCGGATGCCGGTGCTGGTCGAGTTGGCCGACTTGATTCCCAGGTATGCCGAGCAGAGCCCTTATCCGGCGATCGAGCGCGACTTGAACCTGATCGTCGACGAATCCGTGCGCTGGGCGAGCCTGGCGGATACGGTCCGGCGAGCGGTGGGCGAGTGCCTGGAGAGCGTCCGCTACCAAGAGATCTATCGAGACCCGAAAAAAGACGGCGCCGGCAAGAAACGCCTGCTGTTTTCCATCACGCTGCGCTCCCGCCAGCGGACGCTGACGAACGAGGAAGCCGACCAGATCCGGCAGCAGGTCGTCGATGCCTGCCACCAGTCGCACGGGGCGGTCTTGTTAGGGGCTTGACGGCGGCACGATGTGGGCGCGGATGCACTCGGCCAGGGCGGCCGCGTCGGCGGTGGCCAGACGCTTCAGCACGCACTCCCAGCGGAACGCGAAGCTGCCTCCCGGGTCGCGCGGCCGATGTCGGAACAGCGTGTCGAAGGCCCTCGGACGGAGCCGGTATTCTTCCTGAACGTGTTGAAAGCTGCGGATGAACGACGCGAGATAGGTTTCCACAAAGGCCTTGTGATCGGGCAGGAACGCGGCTCGCTTGTTGACGGGATCCGCGTACTCGGGGGCGGAACGGGTCAGGTCCGCGCGATAATCGGCAAACGAGCCCGTGTGGTGGGTGACGATCAGTTCGCTCGGAAACGCGTCCTTGTCCTCGACAATCACCTCGTCGCCGTCGTCGAAGAAGACATGACCGTCGTCCCCGCATCGCCCGACGATCATGTTCGGGGCGGCGGCGCGCCCCAACAACTCCGCGAACCGCAGCGCGTATCCCTCTCGCCAAAGCCGCTCGACGGGCAACTTGTCCGTGGCGGTCCCGCGCGCATAATCGCGTTCAAAGTAGGGTGTCCAGATGGGCTTGTCGCGCCCCTCCGGATTCTTGCCGCGATACACTTCCCGGATCTTGCCGGTGACCAGGACGCCGGGAAGATTCATCGTCAGCCGGCGGCAGCCCAGTCGCCGATCCAGGACATAGTCCGTGTAATCTTCGGACCCGATCATCGCGTCCACCAGCGATTGGCCGCGGTCCAGGCGATCGCAGACGTCCCACTTCTGGAGTCGGATAATCTTGATGATTTCTTGCTGGCTGCCCGCTTGTTTCAGTTCCACGACATACACGCCGCGCCGCCCTTGCAGGCGGCGTTCCAGCGACAGCGAGTCGGCAATTCGCCCCACGTTGATGTACTCCAGGTTCGCGTAGTCACGCACGAAGTTGTAGATCAAGCCGCGGGCCCTGTCGTCCAGCAACTGCTCGATTTCCTGATCGCCACAGGGGGTCGCTTCGTCGAAAAAGGAATCCAAGATGAGTTCGCCGCGTTCGATCCGCCCGCCGGGCAGCCATTGGATGTGCCGGTGAAACTCGGGCGCCATGCCCAGCAGCTTCTCCTCCAACACGCGGCCCTCGTCCAGCGGCTGCAATTCGGCCAACATCAATTGCCGCCATTCGATCTTCGTTGGATCGTCCCGGCGCAGTTCGGGAGGCACGGCGGTGGTGAACTGCTGACTCAGGGCGGCGTGAGCGTTGCGAAGTTCAGCGGCCTTGAGCAGGCTGAAATCCAGCTTGACGAGGTGCTCCCAGAATTTACGGCCAGCGACGAAGAAGCTGACTTCCGGATTGCCGTGGCGGTTGAAGCATTTGCTGTAGTACTGGATTTCGGTCAGGTGCTCCTGCAATTCTCTGTCGTCCAGGAGCGCCAAGTCCGCGAACTCCTGACACGTGACCATCCGCGTGCCCGTCATGGGGCTGTGATAATAGATCTGGCGGCCGCCGATGCCCAGCCGGCAACTCTGAATCAACCGGATCGCGTCTTCGGTCGAGATGGGACGAGGAGTGATCCGCCAGCACTCTCCGGCGCGCTGAATCGCGTCGTGGACGCGCGCGTCGCCGGCCGAGAGGAAGCAGATCCGGTGTTTGGGAAGGAGTTCCTGCAACAAGTCGTCCGCCTGAAAAGCCAATTCCATCTGTTCCGGATCAGGTCGGATCTCGATGACATCACGCCGGAGGAAAAGGTCTACGGCAGAGGACCAGAGCGATTCTCGCTGTTCTTTGCTCAACGGCGGCTGCTGCGCCTGGCGCCGCGACTGGTTCACGCTGTCTACGTAGGCCGATCGTTGGCTGGCGTGGATTCCCGGCACCGACACCAAAGTCTCGCCCTCAGGAAAAATGGTAGCGACTTGGGGCTGCAGCTTTCTCGTTTCACCGGGAACTCGAGGGTCAGGGCCAAGGAATTTCAAGGTCATGGTTTTGTCCTTCGGTCTAAGCCGCACCGGCGCTGTGGAGGGAGACGCCGATCAAGGGATTGGGGGAAGGGGAGTCATGCGGAGGGCTTCATGTCTTCATCGAATTCTCCAAGTTGCAGCGGATAGGTGCCGTACTGGCGGACCAATTGGTCGAAGGTGTCGGTCTCCCACCTGCGCATCTCGGGCATGGGAAACTCGAACCGCTTGTGCATCACCGCGCCGAAGCCGGTTTTGAAGTCCAGTTCCTCGCGCCAACGCTTGACGAAACTGCCCCAGAAAAAATCGCTGATCGGCACCCGGTCCGGTTCGCAGTGCCGCAGCGCCGGGTTCATCCGCTCCGATTTTCGCAGCGTGTTCTCCTTGCGCCCGCCCTTCGTCGCCGACTGGCCCACCGTATCGAACATGCTCATGGTCTTGCTCCCCTCCTCCTTGGTCATGCTGGCTGACAGCAGGCCACCGGAACCGCCTCATGCAGCACAGTAGAACTGGGAACAACCAAGACGGCCACCTGTTCGTTGTCGCGGTCGCCCAAACGCACCTGGTCCATATCATCCCGATCCTTCTGACTTTGTCAAAGTAGGCATTGTAGGGCAGGGTTGCTTCCTTTCCAACACTGTCCGCGCCGTGCAGTTTGGCCTCCGAGGCGATCTTTAGCCCGTCCGCAAGCAACTTTGAAACGTTTCCTAAAGTAAATTGACCTTTCGGTTCGAAACTTACAATCGGAAGGTTTGTTCCGAAACGTACATTGCGACTAGCCGGTACGGTTCGCAAGCCGAACAAGCTGAGCAGGGGGGGCTCCTGCCTTAGGCTTCCTGGTTTGCCTTCGCAGAATCTGCGGAGCGACGCGCTCGTGTGGGTTCATGCGGGTCATCCCTCTGCAACGGTGCCAACACGCCAAGCGATAGAGCCAATTAGCTCTACTGTGTGTTTGGCGACGGCGGCAACAAGCTTCTCCACTTTGTGGATTTTAACCAATTTTAAGAACTCGCGCTGCCGATGATTTCTCTTGGCGGAGATCAGAGGGAGCTGAGTCAAAGCCGCGCAGAAGCGTAACGAGCGTCAATCCCCGACCCAGATGTCTGCGGCACTTTCGGTTGTCCCACCGACCGAAGGAACGCCACGGAACCAAGGCGACCAACGCAGACGAGGGGAAACGACCCCGTGCTCCGGTCCAACGGCCGGACGCGGATGAGGACGAGTCAACGAGAGAGTTATGGAGAACCTGCGATGAAGGTGTTCACAACTGGACAGGTCGCAAAGATCTGCAAAGTGGCCCCGCGCACGGTCAGCAAGTGGTTCGACTCCGGCCGGCTGAAGGGCTACCGGATTCCCGGATCCCAAGACCGACGCATCCCCAGAGAATACCTGATCAGATTTCTGAAAGAGCACGGCATGCCTTTGGGCGACCTCGAAGACGAGGCCATGGCCAAAGTCCTGATCGTGGCTCAGGATCAGGTGCTGATCGAGAACATGAAGCGCGAATTGCCTCCCGAACGCGCCTTTAGGGTCGCGGTAGCGGCCAGCGGATTCGAGGCGGGAATTCAAGCGGAGAGTTTCCACCCGGATTGCATCTGTGTGGATTTCTCGATCGGCAAGGTCGAGGCCCTGCAAATCTGCCAGAACCTGCGAAGAAACGCCGATTTCTCGGATACGATCCTGATCGCTCTGCTGCCGGATGACGGCCAGCCCATGAGCTTCGATCGTTCCAGTATCAACGAAACGTTCAAGAAGCCGTTCGACGCGCGACTCCTAGCGGAGCGCCTGCGGACGCTAATCGGTGCCAAGAAGGAACTGGTCTGACCCACCCGTTTTCCTGCTGAAGCCCGCGTGAAATCGCTCTCGCCGCATTTATTAATCCGTCGTGCACAGGCCCTCGCGACGGCTTGCATATTGCTGATGGGGCGGTCGAATGAATCGACCCGTGGAAGTGCCGGGGTTCCCGGCTCCGGACTCCCTTCCCCGTCGCTCAGAAAAACGCCCACTTTGTTGGGCGTTTTTTTGTTGTCTCGGCCGCCGGATGCCGGTTACTCATCGATGACTTCTCCGCTCTCACACTTTGACGCCAGCGGCGCCAGTCGCATGGTCGACGTATCCGAGAAACCGCTGACCGTGCGGGTCGCCAAGGCGAGTGGGCGGGTACGGATGTGTCCCGAAACACTCCGCCTGATCCATGATCGGCAGGTGGCGAAGGGGGACGTTCTGGAAGTGGCCCGGCTGGCCGGGATTATGGCCGCCAAGCGAACGGCGGACTGGATTCCTATGTGCCATCCGCTCGCCCTGGAGGCCATCCAGATCGACTTTGCCAGTCGCGGCGACGCCTGCCTGGAAATCGTTGCCGAGGCGAGGATTACGGCCAGGACAGGCGTCGAGATGGAAGCTCTGGTCGCCGTCTCGGCCGCGGCGTTGACCGTCTATGACATGTGCAAGTCGGTTGATCGGGGCATGACGATCGAGGAAATCCGCCTGGAAGAGAAGTCCGGCGGCGCCAGCGGGCACTTTCAGCGAAGCGATCAACCGGGTGGGCAACGCTCCGCGGGTGATTCAGCCGCAGAACCAACGGCGTGACCGGAATTGGAGGCGTCGAAATGAGTACTTCCGTGCTGCAGCAGGAGGCACCTGCCACGTCGTTGCAGACGCTGCTCGGCCCGGTAGAACGGGACCTGGCCCAATTCGAGGCGATGTTGGCCGCCGAACTTCGCAGCGAACACGCCTTCGTCGATGAATTGGTCCGGTACGGTTGCCTGATCGGCGGCAAGCGGCTACGGCCCGCCCTGCTACTGTTGTGTGCCCAAGCCGTCGGCCACGTGCGTGACGAACACCTGACGCTGGCCACCGTCGTCGAAATGATTCACACGGCGACGTTGATCCACGATGATGTCCTGGACGAGGCATCCATGCGCAGGCATCTGGCTACCGTCAACTCGCGGTGGGACAACGAATCCAGCATTCTATTGGGGGATTTCCTGTTCACGCACGCGTTCCACCTCGCCAGTATGCTGGAAACGACGTTCGCCTGCCGCCGCATCGGGCGGGCCACGAACCGAGTGTGCGAGGGAGAATTGCGTCAAAAAGGCAGCCGCGGAGACTTTCGTTTGAGCGAGACGGAGTACCTTTCGATCATCGAGGCCAAGACGGCTGAATTGACCGCCTGCAGCTGTGAATTAGGCGCGTACTACGCAGGCGGCGATGAAGCCTGCGTCGCTCGCTATGCCGCCTACGGCCGCGATCTGGGAATCGCCTTCCAAATCGCCGACGATATCTTGGATTTGCTGGGGGAGGAGTCCCAAACCGGCAAGTCGCTGGGCACCGATCTGGCCAAGCAAAAACTGACGCTGCCCCTGATCCGGCTGATGGCACTGCTGGACGAGCGCCACCGCGAGCAGCTGACGCAGTTGCTGGAGAATGGATCGCAGCTTCGCCGCGAGTTGCTGCTGCCGCTGTTGGAGCGTTACGGTGCGATTCGCTACGCCGCCGACCGAGCCAAGCACTACGCCGATCAGGCTCGCCGGCGTCTGGACGGCCTGCCGCTTAACCCCGCCGTGGACTCCTTGCGTCGCTTGACGCACTTCGTGGTCAGCCGGTCCGCGTGAACGGCCGCCCAGCAATAACCAGATTTGTGCATCAGGATGACGCTAAATAGCGGCGGCGGGTGAGGGAGACGGGGACGGTTTCCCAGAAGTTGAAGTCCTGCGCCACGTCGCCGCCGCCCAGCTTGAAGTAGAACGCGTCCACTCCGGCTTTGACGTCGGAGGTGGGATGTTTAGTGATTAATTGGCCCAGTGCCGTGCCGCCCTGGTTGAACAGGTCCGGTTGCTTCTCGGTCAACACGTACGTGCCGATCTCGACGTCGTTGAACTCGTATTTCCCGTCGGGTCCGGTCCAAAACTTCTTGTTCACCGGACGGTCGAAACGGTCGATGCCGGTCAACTCCAGCAGCACGCCGGCGATCGGCGGATCGTTGGTGTTCTGCACGCCGTTGGTGCTCAAGTCCAGGAACACCGTGCCGCTGATCTTGGCCGGCGGCAACCGGGCGGTCGTGTTCGTCGTGGCGACGTTGTTCTCCAGTTTCGAATCGTATTGGCGGCCTTGGATCTCGGCCTGGTTCACGAGCGGCCCTTCGTAGTCCTCATCCACAACGACAACCAGCGTCAAGCCGGCTGAGGCGCCCGGCGCCAGCGATCCCAGTTCCGCGGTGACGACGCCCCCCGCCTCGCTGACGGTGCCTTGACTGATCTCGTAGGAAACGAGGGTCAGATGGGCCGGCAACGTGTCCGTCATCACAACGCTGGTCGCTACCGACGGCCCGGCGTTGGAAACCGTGATGGTGTAAGTCAACTCGCGTCCCGAGTACACCGGATCGGGCAAATCGACCTTGGTGATCGCCAGATCGACGACTTGGGGCGTGTACGTGACGCTGGCTTGATCGTCCTCGCCGGCCTTCTGGTTGTTGGGCTTCGAGTCCGGGTCGGCCTGGTCGACGGCCACGACCTCGGCCGTCACGGTTTGCGAATCGGGCGATTCGAGCTTGGCCACAACTTCCAAGGTGGCCGCGTGGCCCGCCGGCAGCGAACCCAGGTTCCAGCGGCCTTGGGCACTGTCGTAGGAGCCCTCCGAAGCGGTCGCCGAAACGAAGCTCAGAACTTCGGGAAGCACTTCCGCGACGATCAGCGACGTGGCAGCGTCGGGTCCGGAATTGGTCACGACGACCGTGAATTTCATGTCGTCTCCAACGTTGGGCGAATCGGTGTCTACCTCGTGAGTCAACGACAGATCGGCTGCCTGCGGTGTCACGGTCACGCTGGCCTGGTCGTCCTCGCTGGCCTGGTTGTTGCCGGGCTTGGAGTCGGGGTCGTATTGATCGACGGCGACGATTTCCGCCGAATTGACCTGCGCGCCCAGTTGCGTGACTTTGGCAATCAGTCTCAACGTGACGTTCGTCCCCTTCGTGACGCTGCCCACGGTCCAGCGGCCCGAAATCGGATCGTACGTGCCCTGGCTGGGCGACGAAGACACGTAGGACACGCCGGCAGGCAGGCGATCCAGCACGGCGACGTTGGTGGCGGTGTCCGGACCGGCGTTGTTGATTCCGACGGCAAAGGTGATCTCGTCGCCGACGTTCGGTTTGGGCTTGTCGACGATCTTGGCGAGCGACAGATCGGCTGTCTGGGGCGTGGCCGTGATGCTGGCCTGGTCGTCTTCCGTGGCGACGTTGTTGCCGGGCGTCGAATCCGGATCGAATTGGTCGGCCGCGATCACCTCGGCGTCGTTGATCTTGATGCTCGCGCTGGTGACTTTGCCGACGATGTACAGCGCTACGTCGGAGCCGGGCGGCAGCGTGCCCACATTCCACTCGCCGCTGGTCGGAGCGTAGCTGCCTTGCGCCGCCGTGGACGAGACGTAGCTGACGCCCGCCGGCAAGACGTCTTTGACCTTGACGCCCGTGGCGGCGTCGGGGCCTTCGTTGTTGAGCGTAATGATAAAGGTCACGTCGTCGCCCACGTTGGGCGAGTCCCGGTCCACGCTCTTGGTCAGCGACAAGTCGGCCACCTGGGGACTGATCACCACACTGCTCTGATCGTCTTCGTCCTCTTCGTGATTGTTCGGCAGCGAGTCAGGATCGTACTGGTCAGCGGCGGTAATCTCCGCCGTGTTGGTCTTTTCGCCGGCCGTCTCGGTCTTGGCCACCAGCGTCAGTGTCGCCGTCCCACTTTTCGCGACCTTGCCGACCGTCCAAACGCCGCTGGTGCGGTCGAAGGAACCGATGTTGGCCGTGGCCGAGACGAAGGCCATGCCCGGCGGCAACTGATCCTTGACCAGCACGCCGGTGGCATCGTTGGGGCCGGCGTTGGTGACGGTGATGGTAAAGGTGACGTTTTGGTTGGCGTTGGGACGGACCGGGTTGGCGGTCTTGCTCAGCGACAGGTCGGCGATCTGCGGCGTGACCGACGCGCTGGCCTGGTCGTCTTCCGTTGCCACGCCGTTGTTGGGCGTGGAGTCGGGATCGTACTGGTCCGAAGCAGTGATTTCGGCGGGATTGGTGGCAGTCACCGTGCCGGTCATGTTGGCCGTAATCTGCAGCGTCGCCTTGGTCCCGCTGGCCAGCGACGACACGTTCCAGTCGCCGGAACTGCTGTTGTACGCCCCTACCGAGGCCGTCGACGACACAAAGGTCAGCCCGGAAGGCAACAGGTCATGGACCTTCACGTTGGTGGCCGTATGCGGGCCGGCGTTGGACAGCGTCAGGGTGAACTTGACGTCCTGGCCCACCTGCGGGTTGGCCTTGTCGACCGTCTTGGTCAGCGATAGATCGGCCTGCTGCACGATCACGCTGATCGAACTCTGGTCGTCCTCGCCGGCCACATTGTTGTTCGGCGTCGAGTCCGGATCGGGTTGGTCGACCGCGGTGACTTGGGCGACATTGGCGATCGTTCCCGTTCCCGTGACGCGGGCGGCGATTTGCAGGCTGGCGCTGCTGCCGCTGCTGACCGCGCCCACGCTCCAGAGTCCCGTCGTGTTGTTGTACGCGCCCTGCGAAGGCGACGAACCGAGAAACGCGAGTCCGCTGGGCAGCAGGTCGGTGACGGTGATGTCCCGGGACAGAAAACCCTTGTCCCCCAGCT
>CAZAQY010000075.1:0-31471 GCA_964486845.1 uncultured Pirellulaceae bacterium | reverse complement strand
GTGGCTACCAGGAACGAAGCACAGCCGGGTCCACTGATCAGAGCGGCGTCGCACCCCCGTCACCCGCCCTTCGACCCGCTCGGCAACGAGCTGACCGGCTACCTCCCCGCCGGAAAACTGGTTCCCTTTCTCGCCGGAATCCGCAGACCAGCCAATAGACGCGACCGCCAGAGCCGGGCCAGATCCCAGTGAAATTTTTGCAGGTCCTGAAGCAGCTACGGCTGTCGCGGAAGACCCGGCGCGCCGCCATCCGCACCGAACACGATGTCTTCGGGCCATCGCCCATGAAGCGGATAGCACAACCGCCCCTTCCGCCGCTAGGCGACTGCGGATACCATCGGGCCCCATGGCTGAATTGAACCCCGCACAACTGCAGGCCGTCAAAACGCTCTCCGGCCCCTTGCTCGTCCTTGCCGGCGCCGGCACCGGCAAGACCCGCGTGGTGACATTCCGCATCGCGAATCTCATAAAACACGGAGTCCGCCCCAGCCGCATCCTGGGGGTCACCTTCACGAATAAAGCAGCCGACGAGATGCAGGAGCGGATCCGAGCCCTGCTGGGCAAACGTCTGAAGGATCGGCCCTTTATCTCTACGTTTCACTCGCACTGCGTCAAAATCCTGCGGCGGCACATCCGCCGCCTGGGTTATCCCGATCGGTTCGCCATCTGCGATCGCGGCGATCAGGAAAGCATCGCTCGCAGCGTACTCCGCGAAATCCGCGTCCCGAACGAATCCTTGCGGCCCGGTGACCTGATCCATCTCATCAGCGGCTGGAAATCCCGTTCGATCTCGCCCGCTGACGCAGTCCGATTGGCGCAGACCGACAAGGAGCATCTGGCTGCCATGGGGTATCGCCGTTATCAACGGACCCTAAAGGCCACCGGCGCCGTTGACTTTGACGATTTATTGCTGTGTAGCGAGGAGCTGTTCCACAAACACCAGGATGTCCTGGACGACGAGGCCGGGCGGTTCGACCACGTGCTGGTGGACGAGTACCAGGACACCAACGGCAGCCAGTACCGGATCGTCAAAGCCTTGGCCTCCGCACATCGCAATCTGTGCGTGGTGGGCGACGACGACCAGTCGATTTACGGCTGGCGGGGTGCGGAGGTCGAGCACATCCTGCGGTTCGCCGAGGACTGGCCCGACGCCACCGTCGTGCGGTTGGAGGACAACTACCGTTCGACCGCCGAGATTCTCGATCTGGCCAACCGCCTGATCGCCTTTAACCGGACTCGGCACCAGAAGGTCCTGCGCGCCTCGCGCCGTGGCGGCCCGAAACCGCTGATCCGCCAGCATCAGGACGAAAACGCCGAGGCGAGGGAAATCGTCGACGAGATCCGCCGGATGATCGAACACGAGCACCTGGAACCGCGCGACTTTGCCATCCTGTTTCGCACCAACGAGCAGCCGCGAGCCTTCGAGACCGAACTGCGCAAGACCAAACTGCCTTACGTGCTGCTGGGCGGCATGTCCTTCTTCGATCGCAAGGAAGTCCGCGACATCGTGGCCTACCTCAAGACGATCGTCAGCCCGCACGACGAGCCATCGCTGCTGCGAATCATCAACACGCCGCCCCGTGGGATCGGCCAGAAGGCGGTGGAATGGCTGATGCAGCAAGCGGTTTCCCAGGGCAAGCCGGTGTGGACGGTGATGCATTCGTGTACCGGTCTGCCCGAGCCTGCCAAATCGGCGGTGCAGCGGTTCGTGGCCTTGGTCGAGGGGGTTCAGGGCCGCGTTCAACATGGCCCGCTGCTGGGCCCCGTACGGGACTTGATCTCCAAGGTCGGCTACGAGGCCGAACTCCAGCGGCTGTACCCCGACGCGAACGAGTTTCATTCGCGTTGGGACGCGGTCCAAGAGGTGGTTAACGCCTTGGCGGCCTATGAAGCCAAAACCAAGAAGCCGGCGCTGCAGGGCTTCCTGGACGAGATCGTGCTGGGCGACCGCGATATGGACAACGACAAGGAGAAGCAACTGCAGCGAAACGCGGTGGTACTGATGACGCTGCACAGCGCCAAGGGCCTGGAATTCCCCCACGTGTACATGGTCGGCATGGAGGAGGGCATTCTGCCGCACCACCGCAGTGTTGACGCCGGCGAAGCGAGCGTCGAGGAAGAACGGCGTCTGTGCTACGTCGGCGTCACTCGAGCCCGCGAGCGGCTGACCTTGTCGCTGCCGCTGACCCGCATGAAATGGGGCAAATCTCGCGACACGATCCCCAGCCGCTTCCTGTACGAAATGACGGGACAGGCGGACAATCCTCAGGCCATCGCGCGGCGGCAGCAAGCCCTCCGCGACGCGTCTCGAAGCCGCCGCCAGAAACCTTCGACATGGCCGCCGCGAGTTGCCAGGCAAATCAAATCCGGCCAGGGCTGAATTTCCAAAGTCCACCCGGCGCGAACGCGTGACACTCCCTTCCGGCGCAGGCAATCTGGAGTGCGGCGGCTTGTCCGGCGCCGCGCAGCTTTGTACGCTTGAATCGGAGAGGCCGCGGATGTGAGGACCGACTGCTATGGCAAAAACACGAGACACGACCTTTGAGTACATCGAACCGATCGGAGCCCGCGTCTTGGTCCGCAAGGACGATCCCAAGCGGCAGACCAAGGGGGGCATTGCCCTGCCGGATCAGGCGGAAATCCCCACGATCACGGGCCGGATCGTGACCATTTCGGCCCAGGTCGAGAACGACGCGGACATGCCGTTGCGCCAGTACGACAAGATCCTGTTCCATCCCAAGAATGCCATCCCGGTCGATTTCGAGCCCGACAATCAGCTGTTCGTCGTGCCGGTCGAGGACGTCGTGGCCGTGTTCCGCCGCGAAGCCAAGGACGAAGATGCGTGAGGCGGGACGCTCAGCGTGTGGTCGACAACGTCCGGTTCCTCGGTTTGGCCTCCTGCAACGGCGGTCGCGACACGAACTGGAAGGACTCGACCAGTTGCCGGTCGCCCTCGGCCAATCGGTCCAGCATTCTGGATTCGAAGGTGAAGGACAATGATGCCTGACGGCCAGAATCGTTCGACAGGTGGTAGAACACCCACATGATGGGGACTTCGGAGGCGATGCCCGCCGCTTGCACCCGCAAGACCCGCCGGCCGTCTTCCGTCGTATTCTGCGACGCTTCCGTGACTTGTCCCGCACTGCTGGTTAGCGACTGCAAGACTTGCTGCTGGAACGTCTCCAAAGTCAAACGTTGACCGGGTTCCGCGCCGACCAATTCCGAGATATTGCACTGTGCAATCAAGTCCCCGCGGTCCACGCAGCGCAGCACGCACACATCGTGGCGGTCCAGCATGGCCCGCCATCGGCGGTCGTGGACCAGCTCAAAACCGCTTTTCTGGGGGCGAAACTGCAGGAGCGTGGAACCGGCATCGGCCGTCAAGTTCACTGCGCTTAGCGCTTGGTCATTCAGCGCCTCCGACTGATTCTGGGGCGACAGAGCGAGTCGCAGGCGGGCGATGACGTCGAATCCGGGTTCCGCCTGTCCGATCTCCCGGTGCTCGCGGATGTTGGCTGCCAGCCAGGTTACGGCACGGCGTGAAATGTCGAAGTTGGCCTTGGCCCGGATCTCGATCTTCGAAATAACACCTTCGGCCGAACCCTCGGCCGTCCCCTCAATCGCCAGGATGGCGGTCTGGCCGTCCCGTTTCTCGAACGTCCCCTGGACGTCGCCCTGGGTGATCGCATCCAGGCCCAGCAGCACCGCCAACGACTCCCGGCCGAGCGGCCAGCGCTCCCCGGCCTGGACCGGGCGGCAGGGCAGCAATCCCGGCACGGCGAGGCTGTTCCCTTGAATGTCGACAAGGTCCAGATCGTCTCGGCTGAAGGGGCCCTGCGGCGAAAAAAGGATCGCTCCGTCCTCGCCCCGTTGGGCAACGATCAGACGACGCTCCGAATTCAGCTTGGGATGTGCCAATCCCTGGCCGACTTTGACCTCGGCACTGGCGTCATGGTATTGGCGTACCGAACGGAGCAGGTGCTTGGATTCAGACACGGCAAGCAGGCGTTCTTCGTAGGAGACCTTGCCCGTGACAACGATCGGCACCTTCTCTTGTCCGCCTTCGTCTGCCGCAACCAACAAATCTCCGCGGACCTCAAGCACTGCTTGCACTTGCTGCACCTGTCCCGCCTTCAGGTCGGGCGTGAGATCGCAAGTATCAGCGGCCAAAGACCTTACAGACGGCAGCAGAGATGTCCAGGCGGCCAGCAAGCCGGCTACGAACCAGCGAGGCCGGACGGAAAGCCGTGTATTTCTTGACAATTCGTCTGCGATTCTATCGACTAACAATGGGCGCGAAGCGTCAGTATTCATGGATAGGGCGCCTCCGGGTCGGTCGTAAAACTTTGCGCAATCGGTAAATCGGCCGGTTGTGCGGTTCCGGTTGAGCCGTTTTGACACGCTTTGCAGCAGAACAGCGCGCGCTGTGCGGGGAAGAATCCGCCGCCCGCAGCGCGAACTTTTGGGCGGTTATTTTTTCTTAGATTACGGCGGCTGAGATTCACGCTGTCGTGACAGCTTAAGTGCTGACTATAGAATTAGTTAGCAGGTTCTCGATCCGAGATCATAGGCAACTGGCCACGACGGAATGAACCGGTGGCACGTCCGTTGCGTATGTTCTCATGGCCGGACTCCTGGCTGAGGGTGTTCGGCGTGACTGTACCCCAAGAAGAGGTGCTTGTCCGAGCGGGCGGGACTTGGCGGAGCGGTGGAGGCCGCAGGGAACACCGCAGGCCCCCAAAAGGTAAGAGGCTCTCATGCGTGCTGCGTATCGCAATCCGATTCTCAAACAGCTCCGCGATCAGCAGGTCCGGTTCGCTCCGCGCTCGAAGAAGATGGAGCAGATCGACCGTGCGGAACGATTGTTGGGAGAACTGGATCCCGACCGGACGTACAGCTACGAATACCTGTGCTATCGCATCACGGACTACCGCCCCGAGTCTTCTCCACACTTGGTCGTGTCTGGTGAAGAGGCTCGTCACGATGTCCGCTTGTTTGTGGAGGATGTTTCGGACGCCGCCAACATCAGCGTACACGATTTGGCGGAACCGGTCCACACGGTCGAGGAACTGAGCCGGATGTTCAACGTTTCGACCAAGACGATTTCGCGGTGGCGCGAGCTGGGCTTGGTCAGTCGGCGGTTCATCTTTGCCGGCGGCAAGAAACGAGTCGGCTTTTTGCACAGCAGTGTCGAGCGATTTGTCAGCAATCATCTGCACCGGGTGCATCGGGGCGAGCATTTCACCCAGATTAGCCACCAGGAACGGTCCAACATCATCGACCGCGCTCGCCGGTTGGCCAGGGCGGGAGCGGGCCAGTCGGAGGCGGCTCGGCGGATCGCCAAGCGATTCAACCGGAGCGTCGAGACGGTTCGGTACACCCTGCGGAACTTCGATCAACAGCACCCGGCGTTGGCCTTGTTCCCCGATCACACCGGTCCCTTGACCGAGGAATCCAAGGAGAGCCTGTACCACGACTACCGCCGTGGCCAGTCGGTCGGCGAGTTGGCCCAGCGATTTGGCCGGACCCGGACGTCGATCTACCGGATCATCAACGAAATGAGGGCTCTGCGGCTGCTCGACCTGCCCTTGGACTGTATCTACAACGAGCAGTTTGACGAGGCGAATGCGGAAGAAGAGATCCTGGGACCGATGCCGCTTGCCGAAGAGGCGGCGAAGAAGCCACGGGTTCCGGCGGGACTGCCGTCGTACTTGGCCTCCTTGTATGACGTACCCCTCCTGACCCGCGAGCAGGAGTCTTATTTGTTCCGCAAGTACAACTTCTTGAAGTACCGCGCCGGTCAGTTACGGGAAACGCTGACTCCCAGCAGGGCGCCCACCGGACTCATGGACCGCATCGAACAATGGTACGAGCAGGCGGTGAAGACGAAAAACCGCATCGTCCAAGCGAATTTGCGGCTGGTTGTCTCGATCGCCAAACGCCACGTGAGCGTCTGCGACGACTTCTTCAGCCTGGTCAGCGACGGCAACATCTCGCTGATGCGGGCCGTCGACAAGTTTGACTACGCGCGGGGCAACAAGTTCAGCACGTACGCCAGTTGGGCGATCATGCGCAACTATGCCCGCACGATTCCGGACGAGTTCAGGCACCGCGAGCGGTTCCGGACAAGCCACGACGAGATGTTCGATGCCCAACAGGACGAACGCGGAGCCCTACTGGAGATGGAGAACGCCCAGCACTTGCGAGAACAGCAAGTGGAGCGTATCTTGTCCCGTCTGGATGAACGCGAACAGCGGATCATCATCAGCCGTTTCGGGTTGAATCGTGCCCAGGAGCCGAAGACCCTTCAGGAAGTCGGAAGCCAGTTGGGCGTAACCAAAGAGCGGATTCGCCAGATCGAAGCCCGAGCGCTGCACAAGCTGCGGGCGGCTGCGGAGCAGGAAAAGATCGAATTGCCGGAATAGGACCTGCGGAGGGGCTTAGTGGCTGGTTTTTGCCGTAGGTCTTAATGCTGCCAAGAGTTGCGTGTTTGGTCTGCCGGCCGTGTTTTTTGGCTGTTCTCGTCTTGCATGAATCCGTGGTGACGGTATATTAGCTGGTTTTCACAGCGGGGGCTTGGCCTTTGCGGTGTTAGATGCCAGCGTAGCTCAGTCGGTAGAGCAGCTGATTTGTAATCAGCTGGTCGTGGGTTCGATTCCCTCCGCTGGCTCCGCGGACGTAGTTTTTGACGATCATAAACGAGAAAAAAAGAGAAACAGGGATTGGGATAACGGCAGCAGCGGAACGGTGACGCGGTAGGTTGCGGAGTCGAGTCGGTGCTGGAGCCTGGGGCGGGACCCCTTGGCGAGTTGGAACTTGGGCGCGGGGGGTTTCCCGAGTGGTCAAAGGGGACGGACTGTAAATCCGTTGGCTCAGCCTTCGCAGGTTCGAATCCTGCACCCCCCACTGCAGAGGCGTCGGGTAGCCGGCGCGCAATCGTTGGTCCTACAGACGGTCGGGCGGGTGTAGCTCAATGGTAGAGCAATAGCCTTCCAAGCTGAAGACGAGGGTTCGATTCCCTTCACCCGCTCTCGCTGGCAGCCGGGTGGGGCGGTAGCAAACCGGGGTGACAAACGCTAACATGTTGGCTGCTGTAGCTCAGTCGGTAGAGCGCGTCCTTGGTAAGGACGAGGTCACGGGTCCGACTCCCGTCAGCAGCTCTCGGCAAGGCCGCCTCCACGGCGCGAATCGAGAAACCACTGTAGGTTGTGTTGTGAAACGTCATGTCGCACTTTGAAACGCAGGTGTAAGAAGCGATGGCTAAGGAGCAATTTCAACGAACGAAGCCGCACGTTAACGTGGGCACGATCGGTCACATCGATCATGGCAAGACGACGTTGACCGGAGCGATTCTGGCGACCCAGTCGAAAAAGGGCTTGGCTCAGTTCAAATCGTATGCGGATATCGCCAAAGGGGGCACCGTCCGCGACGAGACCAAGACGGTGACCATCGCGGTGGCCCACGTCGAATATGAAAGCGACAAGCGGCACTACGCTCACATTGACTGCCCCGGTCATGCCGACTTTATCAAGAATATGATCACCGGCGCCGCCCAGATGGACGGTGCGATCCTCGTCGTGTCCGCGGCGGACGGGCCGATGCCTCAGACGCGCGAGCACGTGCTGTTGGCTCGTCAGGTGGCCGTGCCCGCCCTGGTGGTGTTCCTCAACAAGGTCGACTTGGTGGACGACCCCGAGCTGCTGGAGTTGGTGGAGTTGGAAGTCCGCGAGTTGCTCACCAAGTATGGTTTCCCCGGCGACGAGACGCCGGTGGTTCGGGGCAACTCGTTGGGCGCCTATCAGAATCCGGACGACCCGGAGCAGACGAAGTGTATTCAGGAATTGATGGACGCCATCGATTCGTTCATCCCCGAGCCGCAACGGGCCATCGACAAGCCGTTCCTGATGGCCATCGAAGATGTGTTTTCGATCGAAGGCCGCGGCACGGTGGCCACCGGGCGTATCGAGCGGGGGATTGTCAAGGTGGGGGATGAAGTGGAAATCGTCGGCTTGACCGAGCCCCGCAAGACCATCGTGACGGGCGTCGAGATGTTCCGCAAGTTGTTGGATCAAGGGCAGGCCGGCGACAACGTCGGCTGCCTGCTTCGCGGCATTAAGCGGGACGAAATCGAGCGAGGCCAGGTCTTGGCCAAGCCCGGCAGCATTAAGCCGCACGCCAAATTCGAGGCCGAGGTGTACTGCCTGTCGAAGGAAGAAGGGGGGCGCCACACGCCGTTCTTCAGTGGCTATCGCCCGCAGTTCTATTTCCGCACGACCGATGTGACGGGCACGGCGAACCTGATGGACGCGGAAATGTGCATGCCCGGCGACAACGTGCGGCTGTCGGTGGAGTTGCACAAGCAGATCGCAATGGACGACGGCGTCCGGTTCGCCATTCGCGAAGGTGGGCGAACCGTGGGTTCAGGCGTCGTCACGAAGGTCGTCGAGTGACACAAATCGTTCCGTGCTGGAGCGGATGCAGGGGTGTAGCTCAATTGGCAGAGCACCGGTCTCCAAAACCGGGGGTTGCGAGTTCGATTCCCGCCGCCCCTGCCATGACTTCTGCATCGGCGGCGACGCGCACCACGTGTCCGCCGCCGGTGCGGGGATTTCTGTGGGCGCAGGGATGCAGGATAGCATGTCTAGAGAGAAGGTTGCCTCGGCGGTGATGTGGTTCGGCGAGTTGTTTCAGGTCGGCGTTTACAAACGCAGCCAAGGTAGGATCGCCCGGCAGGTGACTTTTACCGCGCTGGTGATCGTTTTTGCCGTGGCCGCGTGGCGTCTCGCGTATCACAGGATGTGGCTCCCCGGCAACGTGGCGCTGGCATTGGCGGGATTTCTGTTGGTCGGCGGCATGTGGTTAAGCTTTCGGGTAGTCAACGTTCCGCGGTTTGCGGACTTCCTGATTGCGGTCGAGGCGGAGATGAACAAGGTCTCCTGGCCCTCGAAAGCGGAATTGATTCGCAGCGCGGTCGTGGTGATTTTCGTTTTGTTCTTTCTGACGGTCGTGTTGTTCGGGTTCGACTTGGTGTGGGGATTTGTGTTCGAGCAGATTGGAATCCTCAAGAAGTCTTCGTGAGAGGCGAATGCGATGATCGCGGATCATCCCACGGACAGCGACGCGACCAATCCGGCGATGCCGGTCGAACCGGCTGTGCCGGCCCCCGCCGCAGGTCCGGTTCCGGCGGAGGTGTCGTTGCCACCGCCGGAGACTGCCGCAGTCGAGGGCGCCCTGGAAGGCGCGGAAACTGCGGCGGTCGAGGGAGGCGTGGAGACTGCGGGCGAAGTGCCGCAAATCGCCGAATTGCCGGAACCTCGCGACCAACCCGAGGACGCTGTCGGCGAAATGCTGGAATCGGCGGGCGACGAGGAGTTGCAGAAGAACTGGTACATTCTCAAGGTGCAGGTGAATCGCGAGGATTCGATTCGCGAGGCGCTGCTCCGGCGGGTCAAGATTGAAGGTTTGGAGCAATACTTCGACGAAATTATCGTCCCGACGGAGGAGGTGGCCGAGTTCAACAAGAGCGGCAAGCGGCGGGTCGTGCGGCGCAAGCTGTACCCCGGCTATCTCCTGGTCCACATGGCGGTCAACGACGACACGTGGTTTCTGGTGCGTGAGACGCCGGGGGTGGGGGATTTCACCGGTTCGGCGGGCAAGCCGACGCCCATGGATGCGCGAGATGTCGAGCGCATCTTGCGTTTGGGCATCGCGCATGAAGAGGGCGGTGGGCAGATCAAGACAGCGATCCCGTTCAAGGCGGGTGACCGGGTTCGCGTCAAGGACGGCCATTTCCAGAATTTCGAGGGCGAGGTGGATGCCATCGACGAGGCCAACGGCCGTATCACGGTGATGATCAATATTTTCAACCGCTCGACGCCTGTCGAGTTGGAGCACTGGCAGGTAGAATCGGTTTGACGTTGGCCGTTGAGGCCGCAGGGGTTTGGCAGATGGCGAAGCAGTTGGTCGGTCAGGCGAAATTTCAGGTTCCCGGAGGTCAGGCGACTCCTGCGCCTCCGGTCGGAACCTCGCTGGGCAAATTTGGTATCAATCTGGGACAGTTTGTCCAGCAGTTCAATGATCGGACGCGTGAATACAACGGCACGCCGATTCCGGTGATTGTCAGCGTGTACAGCGATCGCACGTTCGACTTCGTCACCAAGTGTCCGCCGGCGACGGCGCTCCTGAAGCAAACGGTCGGGATTGCCAAAGGATCGGGCGTTCCGAACAAGGAAAAGGTGGGCAAAGTGACGCACGACCAGGTGCGGCAGATCGCGGAAAAGAAGATGCCCGACCTGAATGCCGGCAGTCTGGATGCGGCTTGCCGCGTGATCGAGGGGACGGCCCGCAGTATGGGACTGGACGTGGTTGACTGACAAAGCTTCTGAGTAGTTGGTAAGACTTGAGCCATGGCGAAGCAATCCAAACGGTTCCGAGCGCTTCAGGAAAAGGTCGCGGGCAGGACTCTGCTGCCCCTGGAGTCGGCCGTCGCAAAACTGAAAGAGTTTGCGACGACCAAGTTCGATCAAACGGTTGAAATTCACATGCGGTTGGGTGTGGATCCTAAGCAGGCGGACCAGATTATCCGTGGGTCCATTGTGTTGCCGCACGGCATCGGCAAATCACAGCGTGTCGTGGTGTTCGCCAAGGGGGACTTGGCGGAGGCGGCGAAGCAGGCCGGAGCGGACACGGTGGGCCAGGAAGACCTGGCACAGAAGATCAAGGAGGGCTGGACCGACTTTGACGCCTGTATCGCCGCTCCGGACATGATGGGTCTGGTCGGGCCGTTGGGCAAGGTGCTGGGGCCGCGAGGCCTGATGCCTTCACCTCGCGCCGGCACCGTTACCCCGGACGTGGCCCGCGTGGTTCGCGAGTACAAGGCAGGGAAGGTGGAGTTCCGCAACGACTCGGGCGGCAACGTCCACGCCGTAGTGGGGAAATTGAGCTTCGACAAGGAAAAACTGCTGGAAAACGTCCGCGCCTTTATTGAACACATCGTGTCGCTGAAGCCTTCCAGCGTCAAGGGCACGTACGTGCGAGGCATTGCGTTGGCGGCGACCATGAGTCCTTCGGTCCGTGTGGCAGCCTAGCCGTGGCGACCGGCGCGATGCGCGGCGATCCACGGGGCGTTCGCGGCCCCGTGACATGTCTGCCTCCGACAGAAGAGAGCGTTTGCAGGATACAAGTAGGCCATGAGCAAATACGTCAAAGACTTGTTGAGTAAAGACATTGCCCACCGGTTGGAGGGTGTTAGCGACGCGCTGTTGGTGAACGTCGTCGGCTTGGATGCAGGCAAGACGTTTGGACTGCGGAAGCAGTTGCGCCAGAAGAACATCCACTTGCTGGTCGTCAAGAACAGTTTGGCCAGGCGGGCCACCGAAGGGACTCCTCTCGCTGCGGCGTTCGAGGGCGCCGAAGGCACGTTGGCGATGGTTTGGGGGGGCGAGGATTTTGTCAGTCTGGCGAAGGAAATCACCGCGCTGGATGGAAGTCCCGATTTTCCCGCATTCCAGGCACGCGGCGGAGTGATGGATGGCGAACGCCTGACGGCGGAGCGTGTCAAGGAAGTCAGCCGCTGGCCCAGTCGCCAGGAGCAGATCAGCATCCTTTTGGGGCAGATCCTCTCGCCGGGAGCGCGACTGGTGTCGCAGTTGCTGGCGCCGGGGCGGGCCTTGGCCAGCCAGGTAGCTGAAAAATCGGGAGAAAAGGAAGACGGCAAGGAAGACAAGGAAGAAGAGAAAAACGAGGGTGCCTAGACGCCCATGGGTGGTGCCGAGCGCGTCGGGAGGCGTGCTGGATCGGCCCCGCCGGCGTCAAGCGAGGAATCCTCGGTTCGTCAGAGGCGATTCTGACGGGGATACAGCGAGTTGATTTTTGTAATGGTTTTGCACCGAAGGTCGCCCCGTTCGGTGCGCATTGTGAGAAAGGGCCTGTACCGCGATGTCCGAAGCTGCAACGCTCAATTTTTCTGCTGAAATCGTCGAGTTCGCTGACAAGATTGCCGGGTTGACTCTGAAGCAAGCCAAGGAACTCAGTGACTGCTTGAAAGAGAAGTACGGCATCGAACCGGCCGCCGGTGGTGCCGTGATGATGGCAGGGCCGATGCCGGGGATGGGTGGCGGCGCCGCGGCTCCGGTGGCCGAAAAGACCGAATTCGATGTCGTCCTGACCGGTTTCGGCGACAAGAAACTGAATGTCGTGAAAGTGGTCAAGAACATTACGGGCGCATCCCTGATGGACGCCAAGAAGTTGGTGGAAGGCGCTCCGGCGACCTTGAAGCAAGGTGTGCCGAAGGCCGAGGCGGAGAAGATGAAGGCCGAGTTGGAAGAGGCTGGCGCCTCGATCGAACTCAAGTAAGCCACCGTCGGTTCCTGCGCACGACTGACCATTGCCCGGAGGGCTTTCATCCGGGCAGTGCAGGTAGTGGATGATTGATTCTGATTACCCAGAGTCCAGCTGCGTTTTTTTGCGTCATCCGTCCCAGGTGGCGGTGCGCGCCCGATCTCTTTCGTTTCTTGCGTCGAGTCACCCTTGCTCGGCTATGCTCTGCGCCGACATCTCTCACCTTGGAGCATTCGCCCTATGGCAACCCCAGTCGAAAGACGTCTTAGGCCCAAAGAAGTACGTCATTTTGGCAGCGGAAATAAGGCTCCCTTTATCCCCGATCTGACCGAAATTCAGACCCGCAGCTATGCGGCGTTTCTCCAGGACGAGGCCTCCGCCGAGAAACGCAAAAACCAGGGTCTGGAAGGCGTGCTGCGCGAAATCTTCCCCATCGAGAGCTATGACAGGCAGATCAAGCTCGACTATCTCCGCTACGAGTTGGGCAAACCTCGTTACACCCCCGACGAATGCCGTCAGCTGCGTTTGACCTACGGGCGCCCGTTCCGGATTTGGCTGCGGCTGAACAAGGAAGAGCCGATCGAGGAAGAGGTGTACTTGGGCGACTTGCCCGTGATGCTGGGCGGGGGCGAGTTCATTATCAATGGCGCCGAACGCGTCGTGGTCAGCCAGTTGCACCGCAGCCCCGGCGTCGATTTCGTGATGGAGCAGGAAGGCACCACGGACCGCAAGTTGCCCAGTTGCCGGATCATCCCGGAACGCGGCAGCTGGATCGAAATCAATGTCACGCGCAAGGAAGCACTCAACGTCCGGATCGACCAGAGCGGCAAGTTCTCCGCCATGACCTTGTTGCGCGCGATGAGCCCCAAGTACAGCACCGACGCCGACTTGATTCGAGCCTTCTACGCGACCTCGGTCGAGAGCATCGTCGACGGCCGCAGCGTCAGCAAGATCGAGGGCAAGATCGCCGTCGATGACGTGGTCTATCCGCCGTCCAGCGAGCGGGTCGGCGAGTTGATTGTGGAGGCCGGCCAGAAGATCACCAAGAACGCGGCAGAGACGATCTGCTCGTCCGGGGTGACCCAGGTGGAAGTCATGCCGCCCGTCAAGATTCCCTTGGTCTTCACGAGCCTCGCCGATGACTCGACTTCCAGCCACGAAGAAGCGCTGCTGCGGATCTACCAGCGGTTGCGTCCCGGCAATCCGCCGCAGCTGGAAAAAGCCAGAACGTTGTTCCAGGAGAAGTTCTTCGACGTCAACCGCTATCGGCTGGGCCGCGTGGGACGTTTTCGGATCAATCGCAAATTGAAATTGGACGTGTCCGAGGACGTGATGACGCTGCGTCCCGAGGACTTGATTGCGTCCATCTCCTACCTGATCGCCCTGCACGGGAGTGAAGAGACGGCGCAAGTCGACGACATCGATCACCTGGGAAACCGCCGGCTGAGGACGATCGACGAACTGGCGAGCGACGAGCTGCGCAAAGGTTTCCTCAAGCTCCGCCGCACCGTGCAGGAGCGGATGAGTCTGAAGGACGCCCAGGACATGACGCCCCGCAGCTTGATCAACCCCAAGAGCGTCTCGGCGGCGATCGAGTACTTCTTTGGCCGGGGCGAGTTGTCGCAGGTCGTCGATCAGACCAACCCGCTTTCGCAGTTGACTCACGAGCGCCGCTTGTCGGCGCTGGGGCCGGGCGGTTTGAACCGCAAGCGGGCCGGCTTCGAGGTGCGCGATGTCCACATCTCGCATTACGGCCGGATTTGCCCGATCGAGACGCCGGAAGGCACCAACATCGGCTTGATTTCCAGCCTGGCCATTTACGCCGGCGTGGACGAGTACGGCTTCTTGAACACGCCCTACCGCCTGGTCAAGAAAGGAAAAGTCGCCGAGGACATCGTTTGGTTGCGGGCGGATGAAGAGACGGACACCTACGTTGCTCCCGCGGATACCAAGGTGGCGGATGGCAAGCTGGTGGGCGGCGCCAATTTGATCGCGCGGCACCGCTCCGATTTCGAAATCGTGTTGCCGGAACAGGTCAACTACATCGACATCGCGCCGAATCAGATGGTCGGTGTGTCCGCCGGCTTGATCCCCTTCCTGGAGCACGACGACGCCAACCGCGCCTTGATGGGCTCCAACATGCAGCGGCAAGCGGTGCCGCTGCTGGTCACCGAACCGCCTATCGTCGCGACGGGCATGGAGAAACACGTCGCCGGCAACTCGAGCATGGTCGTCAAGGCCCGGCGGGCGGGCAAGGTGAGCTACGTCGATGCCAGCCGGATCGAGATCGGGACGGACGTCTACGAATTGCGGAAATTCCGCGGCTTGAACGAACGCACCTGCCTCAATCAAAAGCCCATCGTCAGGCTCGGCGAGAAAGTGGAAAGGGGGCAGGTGATCGCCGACGGTGCGGGCACCTTCCAGGGCGAACTGTCGTTGGGCCGGAATGTCTTCGTCGGCTTCATGTCCTACGACGGCTTCAACTTTGAGGACGCGATCGTCATCAGCGAAGAGCTGGTGCGCAACGACACCTACACGTCGCTGCACATCGAGGAATTTGACGTCGAGATCCGCGAGACCAAACTGGGACGCGAGGAGTTCACACGGGACATCCCCAACGTCAGCGAAAAGGCCTTGCGGAACCTGGACGAGAATGGGATCGTGCGCGTCGGCACGTACGTCAAGCCCGGCGATGTGCTGGTGGGCAAAGTCTCGCCCAAATCAAAGACGGAGCTGACGCCGGAAGAAAAGCTGCTGCACGCCATCTTCGGCCGTGCGGGCGAGGACGTGAAGAACGACTCGTTGGAAGCCCCCTCCGGCATCGAGGGCATCGTCATCGACACCCAGAAGTTCTCGCGGCGCATGAGTCTGTCCGAAGAAGAGCGCAAGACCTTCGAGAAGGACCTGCGGCACCTCGAAACCGAAGGCAACCTGGTCATCGCCAAGGCTTTCGGCGCCATGATCGAAGAGATGGAGAAGGTCGTGGGCCGGGTGCTGACGGACGAGGACGGCACGCCGCTGGTGCGCGACCAGGACCCCAAGTTCGTCGCCGAAAAAGCCCAAAACTTCCGCTTGGGCTGGGTCACGGACAAGATGCGAAGCGAAGAGCGAATCGCCGAATTGCAGAAGGTTCACAAGACCCTCTGGCCGGACGTGGAGAACGCCATCGACGCCCGCGACCGCAAGTTGAACAGCATGAAACGCGGTGACGAATTGCGGAGCGGCGTGCTGCAAATGGTCAAGGTGTACATCGCCACCAAGCGCGTGATTTCGGTCGGCGACAAGATGGCTGGCCGCCACGGCAACAAGGGGGTGATTGCCAAGATCCTGCCCATCGGGGACATGCCCTTCCTGCCGGACGGCACGCCCCTGCAGATTCTGCTGAATCCGCTGGGCGTGCCCAGCCGCATGAATGTCGGTCAGATTTTGGAGACGCACCTCGGCTGGGCCGGCGCTTTGTTGGGGTTCCAGGCGGTGACGCCGGTGTTCGACGGGGCCACCGAGCAAGACATCAATCAGGCCTTGAAGGACGCCGGTCTGCCGCCCCACGGCAAAATCCGGCTGTGCGACGGCCGCACGGGGGAACCCATGTCCCAGGAGACGACCGTCGGGTACATCTACATGCTCAAACTGCACCATCTGGTGGACGACAAGGTCCACGCCCGCAGCACCGGGCCCTACTCGTTGATCACCCAGCAACCGCTGGGCGGCAAGGCCCGCTTCGGCGGGCAACGCTTTGGGGAAATGGAAGTCTGGGCGCTCGAAGCATATGGCGCGGCTTACATTTTGCAAGAGCTATTGACGGTCAAGAGCGACGACGTCGAAGGCCGCACCAAGATCTACGAGTCGATGGTCAAAGGCGAGAACACGCTGGAGGCGGGCACGCCTGCCAGCTTCGACGTGTTGACGAACGAAATCCGTGGTTTGGCGTTGAACATGCAATTGGAGAAGCGGCGGATCTGACCGTTTTCCCATCCTTCAGAGGAGCAGGGGCAAATGACCACCGGCGAAGGTTCCTACGACCGCATCAACGACTATGCGTCCGTCAAGATCAGCTTGGCGCGGCCCCACGACATCCGCAGCTGGTCGTTCGGCGAAGTGAAGAAGCCCGAGACCATCAACTACCGCACGTACCGGCCCGAGAAGGACGGTCTGTTCTGCGAGCGGATCTTCGGTCCCGAAAAGGACTGGGAATGCGCCTGCGGCAAGTACCGCGGCATGAAGTACAAGGGCATGATCTGCGACCGCTGCGGCGTCAAGGTCACCCATTCCCGCGTCCGCCGGAAGCGGATGGGCCACATCGAACTGGCGGCCCCCGTGGTGCACATCTGGTTCTTCAAGGCCATGCCCAGCCGGCTGGGCAACCTGCTGGATATGAAGACGACCAGCCTGGAAAAGGTGATCTACTTCCAGGACTACGTCGTGATCAATCCGGGGGCCACGGAGTTGGAGACGCAGCAACTGCTGACGGAGGAGGAGTTCCGGGCGGCCCGCGAGCAGTGGGGCGACGGCTCCTTCGAGGCCGACATGGGAGCCGAGGCGATTCGCAAGTTGCTCGCCGGCCTGGACCTCGTCCAGTTGTCCCAAAACCTCCGCACGGAGTTGGTGGAAACCAATTCCAAGCAGAAGAAAAAGGACTTGATCAACCGCCTGAAGATCGTGGAATCGATCCGCGACAGCGACAACCGTCCCGAATGGATGGTGTTGGACGTGATCCCCGTCATCCCGCCGGACTTGCGCCCCTTGGTGCTCCTGGACTCGGGCAATTTCGCGACCAGCGACTTGAACGACCTGTATCGGCGGATCATCAACCGCAACAACCGGCTCCGCAAACTCGTGGACCTGAACGCGCCCGAGGTCATCATCCGCAACGAGAAGCGGATGCTGCAACAGTCGGTCGACGCCCTGTTCGACAACAACCGCTGTAAGCGCCCGGTGTTGGGCAGCAGCAACCGTCCGCTGAAGTCGCTCACGGACATGATCAAGGGCAAGCAGGGTCGGTTCCGCGAGAACTTGCTCGGCAAACGCGTCGATTACTCCGCGCGGAGCGTGATCGTGGTGGGCCCTGCGCTCAGGCTGCACCAGTGCGGTCTGCCCAAGAAGATCGCGCTGGAACTGTACCAGCCGTTCATTATCCGCAAACTCAAGGAGTTGGGGCACGCGGACACGATCAAAAGCGCCAAGAAAATGCTGGAACGGAAGGACGAAGAGGTCTGGGACATCCTGGAGTCCGTGATCCAGAACCATCCCGTGCTCCTGAACCGGGCTCCCACGCTGCACCGCATGGGCATCCAGGCTTTCGAACCGGTGCTCGTCGAAGGCAACGCGATCCACCTGCACCCCCTGGTCTGCAAGGGCTTCAACGCCGACTTCGACGGCGACCAGATGGCCGTCCACCTGCCCTTGTCGATCGAGGCGCAGGTCGAAGCCCATACGCTGATGATGTCCACCAACAACATCTTCGGTCCGGCCAACGGCAAACCGATCATGAGCCCCTCGCAGGACATCGTGATGGGGTGCTTCTTTATCACGCTGGAACTGCCCAACCGCAAAGGCGAAGGCATGGAGTTCGCCAGTCTGCAGGAGGCTGACTTGGCTTACGCCCTGGGCGTGATCGACTTGCACGCCAAGATCAAAGTGCGGTTGCCGGCCCGCCGCAAGGTCAAAAGCGAAGATGAAGCCGTCAGACCGGGAGCGATGATCGAAACCACCTATGGCCGCATCATGTACAACATGATCCTGCCGGAGGGAATGGACTTCTACAACCTGCCGCTGCGGGCCGCAGAATTGGCGACCGTCATCTCGGACTGTTACCAGCGTTTGGGCCGCAAGGCCACGATCGACCTGCTGGACGACATGAACAAGATCGGTTTCCAGCAGAGCACGCTCAGCGGGCTCTCGTTCGCCACAGACGATCTGGTGACGCCCGCCAGCAAGAGCAAACACATCGAAGAGGCAGACAAGAAAGTGCTCAAATTCAAGAAGCTCTTCGACCGGGGCGTGATCACCGAACAAGAGCGGTACAACCAGGTGTTGGACACGTGGACCCACGCCCGCGAGCGGATTACGGCCGAGATGATGGATGCCATGAAGTCCGACGAGCGAGTGGCGGGGTACGTCAACCCCGTGTATCTGATGGCTCACTCCGGGGCGCGTGGCGGGATTGAACAGATCCGGCAGTTGGCTGGCATGCGCGGCTTGATGGCCAAACCGACGGGCGAGATCATCGAGGCGCCGATCAAGGCCAACTTCCGCGAAGGCCTGACGGTGTTGGAATATTTCAGCTCCACGCACGGAGCCCGCAAAGGCCTGGCGGATACCGCCTTGAAAACGGCGGATTCCGGATACCTGACCCGAAAACTGGCCGACGTCGCCCAGAATGTCGTGGTGACCGTCGGCGACTGCCATACGACGCAGGGGGTGAGCAAAAGCGTCCAGTATCGCGGCGAGAAGGTCGAAGTGTCCCTGAGGGAGGCGATTCGGGGGCGCGTCAGCCGCAAGAACATCGCCAATCTCGTCACCGACGAGGTGATTGTCCGCGAAAACGAGTTGATCACCCCCGAAATCGCCCGGAAGATCGAGGAATTGGGGCTGGAGAAGATCCAAGTCCGCAGCCCGATGACCTGCGAGGCGGATTTGGGAGTCTGCCGCCTGTGCTACGGCGAGGATTTGTCCACGGGCAATCTCGTGGAAGAAGGCATGGCGGTCGGGATCATCGCCGCTCAGAGCATCGGCGAGCCGGGCACGCAACTGACCATGCGGACCTTTCATATCGGCGGCACGGTGAGTACCAGCATCGAAGAGAACGAGACGCGCGCCAAACGGGGCGGGATCGTCAAGTTCACCCGCATTCACCTGGTGCGTAACGAGGAGGGCAAGGAAATCGTGCTCTCGCGCAACAGCGAGGTGTCGATCCTCGACTCCAAGGGCCGGGAATTGGAGAAATACGACGTCCCCACCGGCGCCGAGTTGCTGGTCCAAGAGAACCAGGAGGTGAAGCCGGGTTCGGTCATTTGCCAGTGGGACCCGCACAGCATCCCGATCTTGGCCGAAGTCAGCGGCAAGGTGCGTTTGGAGGACGTGGTCGAGGGCGAGACCATGCGGCAGGAAAAGGAGCCGGGCGGCACCATCCGCCGAATGATTATCGACCACAAAGGTGAATTGCACCCGCAAATCGTCCTCGAAGACGCCGACGGCAAACCATTGGACGTGTACTACCTGCCGGAACGGGCCCATATCGAAGCGCTTGAAGGCGCGGTGGTGCCCGCCGGATCGGTGCTCGCCAAAACCCCGCGCGAAGCGACGGGCATCACCGACATTACAGGCGGTCTGCCCCGAGTCACGGAGATTTTCGAAGCCCGCAAACCGCGGGATCCAGCGGTGATCGCCGAGGTCGACGGCGTGGTGGAAATCCAGGGCGAAAAACGTCGCGGCAAGCGCTCCATTATCGTGCGCAGCGAAACCGGCATCGAACGCGAACACCTGGTGCCGCACGGTAAACGGTTCTTGGTCCACTCGGGTGACACGGTGAGGGCCGGACAGGCATTGGTCGATGGCCCGCTCGTCCCGCACGACATTTTGCGCGTCTCGGGCGAAGAAGCCGTACAGTTCTATCTGCTGCACGAAATCCAAAGCGTCTACCGCAGCCAGCGCGTGGACATCAACGACAAACACATCGAAATCATCATCGCCCGCATGCTCCGCAAGGTACGGGTCGAAAACGCCGGAGACTCCAATCTGCTGCCCGGTCTGGTCCTGGACCGCTTCGATTTCCGCAAGATCAATCAGGACCTCGTCAAGTGCGTCAAAATCACGGAGAAGGGGGACAGCGAGTTCGAGCCCGGCACGTTGGTGCCCAAGGATGCCCTGGAACAGGTCAACACGCAGATCCGGGCCTTGGGGGGAGATCCAGCCAAGGGCGTGCGGCCCAAGCCCGCGACCGCCAGCACCCAGTTACTGGGGATTACCAAGGCGTCCGTCCAGAGTTCCAGCTTCATCTCCGCGGCCAGTTTCCAGGAGACCACCAAGGTGCTGACCGAGGCCGCATTGGCGGGAAAGGCCGACCATCTAGTGGGGCTGAAGGAAAACGTGATCCTAGGCCACCTGATCCCGGCGGGCACCGGCTTCCACCAATATCAGGACTCCGAAGTCCGCTATCGCCCCGAAGCTCTGCATGCCATGGCGGCCGAAGCGGCGACCGCGCTCGAAACCAGCTTCCCGTTGCTACAGGGAGCGGCGGCCGGCGATGCCGCGGGAGCACCTGTGTCTCCCCCGTCTGAGATCGACGAAGACATCACGCCGCAGGAGACTTATGCGTTCGACGACTTTTTCAGTTCCGATGGCGACTCGGACGACGCGGATGAGGAGTGAAGCATATCCCCAAAAACTCGGAGTGGTTGCTCGCGGTCCCGCACGGCTTGACAGCCGCCCGCAACACGATAACCTTATGGGTTTGCGAACCGTTTTCGACTTTACATTGCCTGCGAAAATAGGGAATTATGCCAACCATCAGCCAACTTGTCCGTAAGAAGCGCCGGCCCCAGCGGGTGACCACCAAAGCGCCCGTGTTAGAAAAATGCCCCCAACGGCAGGGTGTCTGTCTGCTGGTCCGCACCATGACGCCGAAGAAGCCCAATTCCGCGTTGCGAAAAATCACGCGAGTGCGGCTCTCCAACGGCAAGGAAGTCACGGTTTACATTCCCGGCGAGGGCCACAATTTGCAGGAGCACTCGATTGTCTTGGTGCGGGGTGGCCGGATCCACGATTTGCCCGGTGTCCGCTACCAAGTGATCCGCGGGGCCTTGGACTGCCTGGGAGTCAACGGCCGAAAGCAGGCCCGCAGCCGTTACGGGGCCAAGAAATCGTAATCGTTAAGTAATCCGAACACACCGCATCGAGTTTTCCGAGTCAGACTATGGGTCGCTTTACCTCAAGCCAATCTCAACTGAAGCCGGATCCCCGGTACAACTCCATCCTGGCCAGCAAGTTCATCAATTGCCTGATGTGGAACGGCAAGAAGACCGTGGCGCAGCAGGTCTTCTACGGTGCCCTGGATGAACTGAAGAAGAAGGTGCCGGATCAGGAGCCGATCGAAGTTTTCCACACGGCCTTGGAGAACGTGAAGCCGTACATCGAGGTACGTTCCAAGCGCGTGGGTGGTGCTTCGTACCAGGTGCCGATGCAGGTCAGCAAAGCGCGGCAGCAGTCGCTGGCGATCCGCTGGTTGCTGGGGGCGGTCCGTGAAAAGAAAGGCCGGCCGACGTACCTCAAGCTGGCCGAAGAACTGCACGCCGCCTACCGCAAAGAAGGGGTGGCGATGACTAAACGGGAAAACACCCACCGCATGGCTGAAGCGAACAAAGCCTTCGCGCACTTCGCTTGGTAGTTTGCTCCGACATTCGACGCCGCGCCCAACGCGGCGTTCTTTATGCGCCGACGATCATGGCACGCGACATCGAACGAATCCGCAACATCGGAATCATCGCGCACATCGACGCGGGCAAGACCACGGTCACGGAACACATGCTGTTCTACAGCGGCGCCAAGCATCGCGTGGGCGAAGTCGATTCCGGAACGACGGAGACGGATTGCGATCCGGAGGAGCAGGAGCGCGGGATCACGATCTACTCGGCCTGTGTCACGTTCGACTGGCTGGACGCGCACGTCAATCTCCTGGATACCCCCGGCCACGTCGATTTCACCGCCGAAGTCGAACGCTGCCTGCGCGTGCTGGACGGCGCCGTGGTCGTATTCAGCGCGCGCGAAGGCGTCGAGGCGCAGAGCGAAACCGTCTGGCGGCAGGCGGACCACTACCAGGTGCCGCGCCTGGCGTTCATCAACAAAATGGACCGCGAAGGAGCCGATTTTGAACGCGTGTTCGACGAGATTGCCCAACGACTCGGCGGGCATCCCGTCGCCCTGCAGATTCCGGTGGGCGTCGGTCCCGCGCACACCAGCGACGCTTTCCGCGGCGTGATCGACCTGATCGAAATGAAGATGCTGGTTTTCGATCAGGAGACGGACGGCCGGATCGTCCGCAAGTTGGACATCCCGGAAGACAAGCTCGCCGACGCCGAACTGTGGCGGGACACCATGCTGGAGAAATTGTACGCGCACAGTGACGAACTCATGGAGTTGGCGCTCCAAGAGCAACCGATCCCTGCCGACTTGATCCGCAAAGTCGTGCGTCATGCCACGATCCATCTTCAGATCCAGCCCGTCCTGTGCGGCTCCGCTTTGCACGGCATCGGCGTGCAGCCGATCCTGGATGCCGTTGCCTGGTACCTCCCCAACCCGCTGGAAATGCCGCCTGTGGAAGGGCCCAACCCGGCCAAGAAAGGCAAGGTGGAACGTCGTCAGCCCGACGCCGGCGAACCGTTCTGCGGCTTGGTGTTCAAAGTCCTGCCCGCCAAGACCGGCGACTTGTCCTGGGTGCGAATCTATTCCGGGGACCTGAAACCCAACACGCGCGCGCTCAACCCCGGCAAGGACAAGAAGGAGAACATCTCGCAGCTGTGGCGAATCCACGCGACCAAGCGGGAGCAACAAGTCGAGCACGCACTGGCCGGCGACATCGTGGCCCTGATCGGCTTGCGGCATTCCATCACCGGCGACACGCTGTGCGACACCCGGCATCCGATCCTGCTGGAAACGATCAAGTTTCCGGAGACGGTCATCTCGATGGCGATCGAGCCGGATACGGCCACGGAACGCGAGAAGCTCGGCAGCACCCTGGAGATGCTCAAACGCCAGGACCCCACGTTGCAGGTGACCAGCGGCGAAACGGGACAGACGCTGATCCGCGGCATGGGCGAACTGCACCTGGAGGTGGTGAAGAATCGCTTGCTCCGCGAGTTCAACCTCAAGGTCAAGTTCCACAAACCGCAGGTGAGTTACCGGGAGACCATTCAGCACGCGGTGGAAGTCACCGGCGTGTGCCACCGCCAGGTCGCCGGGCAGCAGCTGTTTGCAGAACTGCGGGTTCGCATGGAGCCGTTTGCCTCCGGCGTGCAGAGCGTGACCGTGCTGAACTTCTGCCCCCCGGAGACGCTGCCCGAAGCCTTCCTGAGCGCGGCCGTCGAGGAATTGAAGAACTGCGGCGACGGCGGAGGCCGGATTGCGGGCTACCCCTTGATGAAGCTCAAGGTGTCCATCCTGGGCGGCAAAGCCAGCGCCGAGCACTCCAACGAAATGGCCTTTCGCATCGCCGCCAATGACGCCTTTGACAAGGGCCTGGAGCAAGGCGGGCCCGTATTGTTGGAACCGATCATGAAACTCGACATCCTCACGCCCGACACCTATCTGGGCGACTTTGTGGGGGACCTCCAGCAGCGGCGGGCGATCATCGCCAAGACCGAGCATCGCGGAGGCATGACCGCGATCGAAGCGCATGCCCCGTTGAAGGAATTGTTCGGTTATGCCAGCGCCATGCGGAGCCTCAGTCAGGGCCGCGCCGGCTGCTCGATCGAACCCCTGGCCTACGCCCCCGCCCCGCCGGAAATGCTCAAGATGTTCAATCTCTGACCGCCGCGACGAACTCGCGTCCAACCGGTCGCGTCTATTGGATCTCCGGCATCTGGACCAGCTCGCCGCGGCGCATGCGCTCCTGGTCGGCGGGGAGGTAGACGCCGTAGAAAATGGCGTTCATGTCGATCCATAGGGCCAGACGGCGAAGGTCGTCTGCGCTGAGTTTCACGCCTTCGTGTCCGTCCCGCATCAGCTTCATCAGGCGGCTGCCGCGGGCGCCGTACAGGCCGCCCGGCGGGGTCATCTGGACCTGGTTGCGGCCGCCGAATCGGGGGACGAGGAACTTGGCCGCATTGTTCGGGTTCGTGCCGGCGTGCCAGAACGCGCCGTCGTCCTGCATCAGCGTCACGTAGGAACGGCTGAAGGCCCCCTGAGACTCGCCGATCAACACGATCTGGCCCTCGGTCTTCTCGCCGCCGTGACAGCGGACGCAGTGCTGATCGAGCACCGGCTGCACAACTTGTACGTAACTGAAGGGACGGCCGTCCCAGGGGCCCGGCTGGATACGGGACGCCGGACGCCGCAGCGCCGCCAGGTCGGCGATCGGTGTCACGGGGGCGGTCATCTTGGGTTCGTGACAGCCGACGCACGAAACCTTCTCGCCGGGCTGGACATAGGTGAGCGAACGCATGGTTTGATAAGCACAGCCGTCCTGGTCCAACGCCTGGAACAGGAGCGGCTTGCCGGCGGGCACCAGGAACCGGGCCGAACCGTCCGGCTCGACTCTCACCGTGCCCAGCACGGCCCGGCCGTTCTCTTCCGCGGCGATGCCGATCGGCGGCAAGTTGGCGACGTTCGTGGTCTTGGGAAGGATTTGGACGATCCGCAGTTCCTTGATCTGGCCGCGGGGAACGTCGCCCAGACCCTGGTACACGTCGGCCACGAACATTTCCCCGTCAGCCGGCTCGCGGTCGCTTTCCGCCAGGTGGCTGGCCAGCACGGGTGGAACCGGCCGCGGCCGCAGCGGGCAGGGGTTCGTGCTGCCGATCTGCGGATCGCGATAGATCAACTCACGGTTGCCCCAGCGGTCCAACAGGTAGATGCCCAAGGCGTGCGCCGGGTTCGCCCCCGGCTCCCAGACCAGCGGATAGGGGCTGTAGCCGACCAGGTAGAAATCCTCCGACAGCGGCCAGGGGGCCGTGTAGTACTCGCGAATGTCACGGCTTTCCGCTTCGGGGAAGGGAATCTCCGGCGTGATCCGCTCCAGCGCCGCTTCGCCGTCGGCCGCCACGCTTGCGTCGACGATCGTGATGGGACCGCCGGCGATCGAGTGATGCGCCGAGGCGGCAAAGATGATCTTGGTGCTGTCCGGAATCGGCTGCAGTTGGAACGTGCAATGAGGCGCGACCGTGGCGTTGCCCCACACGGCGATCGGATTGGTGCCGTCCGGCCGCGAGGCCCACAGGTTCTGGTGCGTCACGGCGTCGCGGTCGATGTAGTCCCAGCGGGCGTACAGGATGTGGCCGGTGTTCGAGACGGTGGGGAACCATTCGTTGGTGTCGTGGAACGAGAGCCCGCGGATGTTCGAGCCGTCGCCGTTCATGCGGTGCAGCGTGTACACGTCCCAGCGCGTACTGAACTGGCCGCCAAAGCAGCGGGCGTAACCTTTGCGGCGCGTGGACATGAACGCGATGCCGCCGTCGGGCAGATAGCACGGCATCAGGTCGTCGAACGGGCCGTCTGTCAACTGCCTCAGCCCGCTGCCGTCCACGCCCACTTCGTACACGTGATAGTAGTTGCGGTCGGACGGGTCTTCGTTGCTCACCGCGTCCGGCGCCAGCGGTCCGTTCGGGCAATCGACATACGAGAACACGACCCGCCGGCCGTCGTAGGACAGCCGCGGTTCGAGCACGCAGCCCGTCTGCAGCCGGCCGTCCAGGATGTCGCGGCAGCGGAGCGACCGGCCGGGCTCGTCGAGCACGAACAATCCGCCGCCGGGGCGCGCCCGCCAGCCGTAGTATTGCATCACGAGATGGCTGTATGACGTCGGCACTCGCTTGCAGAACAGCAGCTGGCCGAAATCGAGCAACGGATTGGCGAGGGCGATTTCGCGCTTGAGCAACCGCAGTTGCAGGTACAGGGCTACGGGATCGGATGGACCGGATTCGGTCTGCTGAGCGAGCTGCTGGAGACGTTGGACCAACTCTGCAAGCCGTGCGGAACCGTGGACTGTCTGTAGGTGAGCGAGCAGTGCGCGGGCCTTGTCGAGCTGTTTGGAGGTGGCTGCGGCGTAGGTTTCGGGCCGCTGGCCGCCGGTGCCGTCTTGCCGCTGCCAGTCCTGCTGGATCATGGCCCAGTAGTCGAGTTCGGGAATGCCGGCCTGTTGGGTGGCGGTGCGCAGCGTGGCGACGGGCAGATCCGTCTGGGGATTGCCCGGAGACCTGCGGTCGGACGTTTCGGCGGGGTCGGAGACCCGCGCCGAGCGCTGGCTGACCCAGCGGGCGAGCGACTGCAGGCCCGCCAGCGACGTGCCCGAATAGGGACCCAGAGCCGCGCGGCTCAGCCGCAGCGGCTTGCCCGCCTGCGGCGCGGCAGCGCCGGGCGTGACGCTCAGACGGACGGTGAGCTTGCCGTCGGTTGCGAGTTCCGCTTGCAGCCGCCAGGGCAGTTCGGCCTCGATGGCCAGCACCACGCCCGAGCCATCCTGCCCGTCGGCCAGCACCGCACAGGGCTGAGCCGAAGCGCTTTGCAGCACAACGGGCTTGCCGCCGATCAGCGGGCTCTCGCACAAAGCCCAGTTGGCGTTGAACCAGACCAGACGCGGCATGGCCGTCGCGCCGGAGCCGTCAGCCGGAGTCTCATAGAACCAGCCGCCGGCGCCCTGCTTCTTGGCGGCAAACGCGGCGGAAGCCTGAAACTTCTGGCCGTCGGCATAGGTGATCACGGGGTCCCAATGGGTCGTGTCGCAGAAGATCGCACGGCGTTTGTCGACGACAAAGCGGAGCGTGTCGCCTTTCTTGACAGCCAGAGAGAGGTTGGGGTCGATGCCCTCGCCGTCCTTGCCCTCCAGTTCGTGCTGCCAGACCGGCTGACCGTTGTGCAGGACGGCGACGCGCACCCCGTCGCCGTCGCGGTGGGCCTTGTAAACGCGGCCGGTGATCGTCACGGTCCCGTCGGCGGGGGCGAGAAAGCGGCGTACGCTCGGCCCTCGATCGCCCGGATGGTGCCAGTCCTTGCCGACGCGGAGCCACTGCTCTCCGCCCTGCCAGAAGGTCGACTCGTACCACGTCTCCTCGCGGTGCTGCAACGGCGCGTAGCCGGCGTCTTGCTCGCCCGCGACGCGAAAGACCCACTGCGCGGCGATCAGTTCGCCGGCCACTTGCGCGCCGTCCGCCGGCTGGGCCGTCGACTCGATGACCACCGCCGGCTGCGAGCCGGCGCCGGTCCCGGCTGCTGCGGGAACTTCGACCTTACGCGCCGAGCGCTCGATTGTCGCCTCCTCCACGGAAGGCGCCTCGGCCGCCTGAAGCTTGCCAGCAAGCGTCTCAGGCGCCTGGCCGGCAAGCAGTTCGGCAATGTCGGACGCGGCGACCGCCGGCCGGCCAGCCCCTGGCAGAAACGCCGCGACGGACAACACGATCGCAAGCCGAAAATCGGTCTTTCGATCCAGGTGCTGGCGCATGAATGGATTCTCCTTGTTTATCATCATCCACGTCATTCGCTCAATCGACCGGCCCCGGGCGGACGATCCGGGGCGCCGTTTTGATCCGAGGACGGATGGCCAGCCAGTCGACGCCCTGGAACTCCGGGTCGTCGATCTCGCGGACTTCTTCCGCGCCCAGGTAGGGAGCCATCGTATCGACCCAGGCGATCAACTTCTGCAAGCTCACGGGATCGACCTTCACGTCGTGGTGCTTGCCGCTGGAGGCGATGTCGATCAACCGGCTGCGGTACGACAGCGCGGTCATGGGCGGCGGGGTCTGGTAGCCCTTCGGGTCGCGTTGATCGTACCCCTCGACGTGCAGGATGTTGGCGATGCCGAACCCGGGCGGCGGGTTCTCCGGCTTCTTGTACGGCTGGCCCCAGGCCGGACGGCCGGTCAGCAGCAGGTACGGCTCGGAGAAGATCAGGAACCCGAGCCGGTCCGTCAGGTCCAGCGTCTTGCGCCCCTCGCCTTCGCCCTGATGGCACTTGCCGCAGTACTGGTCCAACACGGGCTGGACGAAGCGCGGGAAGCTGATCGACGCGTCGCCCCACGGCGGGGGTTCGATCGTCCGCGGGGCCTGGCGCAGGGCCAGGCCGACGTTCTCGTAGGCCGGCGTGCGGCTGTGCGACTCGTGGCACCCCAGGCAGCCGCGCCGTTCGTCCGGCAGGACGCCCGTAAAGCTGCGCATCGTCTGCAGCGCCCGTTGCTGGTCGTCGAGCAGTTGGAAGTGCAGAGGCACGCCCGACGGAGCGAAGAACGCGATCGAACCGTCCGGCTCGACCGGCACCGTGCCGAAGATGCGCTTCACGCCTTCCGACTGCACGGCGGAGACCACCGGCCCGGTCGACAGGTGCGGCCGCTTGTACCAGTAGGTGTACGTCTTGTGCTCGATATTCAGCACGCGCAGGAACTTGGCCTTGCCCGCCAGTTCGGGCGGCGCTCCGAAATACACGTTGGTGCTGTAGATGACGCCCGGTCCGGGGTTGTCTCGTTGCTCGCGCGTGGGCCAGGCCACACGGTCGGCAATCGCCGGCGGGCGCTGCCGCGGCCGCAACGGCTGGGCGTAGAAAATGTTGTGTACCCCTTCGTAGATCAGCTCCCGGTTGCCGTCCGTGTCCATCAGGTACAGCACGAACTTGCCGCCCCGGTTGGCGGACACCAGGAAGTCCCGTTCGCTGAGCGGATACGGCGAGTAGTAGGCGGCGTACGCGCCGCTGGCATGGTAGCGAGGCGACTCGATCGGATCGCTCGGGCCGTTCCCCGACTCGGGGTAGGCCAACTCGGCCGTCACCTTGGTCAGGCCGTGCGGAAAGTTGAAACCTTGATCCGGGTCGATGATCCCGACGGAACCGGAAAACCAATTGTGATGCGCGCTGCCGGTAAACATCACCCGCCGGCTGCCGGGGATGCTCCGCGCGTCCTTGAGCAAGTCCGGCCACACGCTCTGGTTGCCCCAGAACGTCTGGACCTGAGTGCCGTCGGGGTTCACCGTCCACAGCCCCTGGGCGCGCCACAGCGGCTTGTCCGTGTACTCCCACCGCGTGTAGATCACGCGTCCGTCGTTCATCACCGACGGCAGGTAATCGGGCTCGTTGTTGCGCGAAACCAGGTAGATGTTCTTGCCGTCGGCATCGCAGCGGGCCAGCACAAAGGCGTTGGTGGGCGGCATGCACCGCACGTAGGTGTGCCCGCGCGTGGTCGAGAACATGATGTGCCCGTCCGGCAGGTAGATGGGATCGAAGTCGTCGTAGATCCCGTCGGTCAGCTGGCGGAGTCTGGAACCGTCCACGCCAATCTCATACAGGTGAAACGCTTTTTCGTTGTGCGGCTTGAAGCAGAACACGATCTTCGTTCCGTCGAACGACAGGCCGGGCCGCCAGAACGAGCCGTGCAGCGGCGGTTGCGGCATCAGCTGCCTCAACCGCCCCGCGGGACCAAGCCCTTCCAGGACGAGCAACCGGCCGCCCGGCACCGACTGGTAGCCCAAACGGTGCCGCGTCTCGTGCTGCCACTCTCTGCCCTGAGGGTACGGCTTGTCGATGAACAGCAGCTTGTCGAAGTCGATCACCGGATTGCGGAACATGATGCTGCGTTTCACGTCGCGCACCTGGAAGTATAGTTCGCGGTCGCCAGCCGTCAGTTCCCCGGCCCGCCGATCGAGTTCGTCCAGCTTTGCCAATTCGGCGGCGAAGGACACATCGCCGTTCGCTTGCGACGCGATCCGCTCGGCCACTTCGCGCGTCCAGCGGATCTCGTCCCGGATCCGTTCGGGCGCGGGACTGTCGACCGAGACGGGCGTGGTCAGGTGCCACACGCGCCCGCCTTTGATCTGCATGGGGGCGGTGTTTTGACCGGCCTGGTGCAGCCAGTCGAGTTCCAGTGCGGCGCGGGCCTCCTCGGCGGTCAAGTCGCGCGTTTCGGGCGTGTGCGGCGTCACGTAGGGCGCCACCGGTTCGTGAATCCGCGGACGGTAGTCGATCCGCGGGCCGGCTTCCATCATCACGCTGACCCACTCGGGCGAAAACTGCCCCGCCGCGCCCTGGGCCTTCAGCGTCTGGAAGCGGGCGGCGATGGCGTCGAATTCCTTCCAACGCTGTACTTGCTCCGGCGTCTGCCTGGCCCACTGGTTTTCGGTCAGCGGCTTGTACTCCAACAGCAACTCCACCAACTGCCCAGCCTGCTGGACATGCCCGTCCGGCTCGCCCGCGGCCAGGAAGTCGTTGACATTGATCCCCGTGGCCTCCGCAAAACGTCCGTAGTCGTCGGGAAAGTCGGTCTTGAGGCGGACAGACACGGCCGCGGCCAATTCCAGGTCCAGCGCCAGCCGCTGCTGGACGATCTGCTGGCGGCACTGCATCAGCGTCCCGGCGAACGACTCGCCGCGCTCGTACACCGCGCGGATGTTCCGGACCAGTTCTGCCGACGACTGCTCGATCGCTTCCAGCCCCTGCCGGTACAGCTGGGCGATCTGCAGCGCCGACAGCGGGCCGGCGTAGATCCGCAGATCGTCCAGGTTGCCTTGAAAGCATTCGCCGCCGTTCGACGAGCCGATGCAGCCGGGGGCCCCCCCGCCCGCTTGAACGGCACCGGGCCGTTCCATGCTGCCGATCTCGTCTCCGTCCAGATACACGCGCATGGTGCGGCCGTCGAAGGTGGCCGCACAATGGTGCCAGCGGCCGTCCCGTACCCGCTCCGGCGTGATCTTCGCGTCGCACTCGACGTAGCCGCCGACGTTCAGCCCCAGCGACAGGATCGTGCCGTCGTTCTGAAACGAGAACAGCACCCGGTCGTTGCCGTCCTCCTTGCGGAAGATCTCGCGGTAGCTGCTCAGCTCCGCCGGTTTGGCCCAAGCGATCAACGAGATGCCCGCCCCGTGGGCCAGCGGAATCTGCTCGCTGGCGCGCAGCATGTGCGAGCCGGACAGGCCCAGCGCGTTGCCGAACAGCCCCCGGAGGCGGACCAACGGCGTCGAGCCAGGCGACATGCCCGCGTGCCAGCCGCCTCCGCTGGAATCCGCGCACTGGTCCCCCGATGCTTCGTCGAACGCCCAGTGGGCAATCAACGGAACGTCGATGGCCGGCGCGGCTTCCGGTCGCTCGGCGGCTCCCGCGCCCGTGACGACCGCCAAAAACGCCCAAACCAGCGGCCCGAAGGGCAAGAGGGTCTTTGCCAAACGCATGGAGGCATCCTTCTCTCAACGTCGTCTAACGGGATTCCACGGGACGTATTGAGTATAGGGTAACCATCAGGCCCCTTCGACGGCAAGCGGGTTCTGTCGTTCTCGCGTGACGTATCGGATCCCCGCGTTGATTCTGCTGAATTGTCTGCTCTAATCCAAGTTGTCGTCGGCGTCTGGGAACGGATGAGCCGTGCAACGCCGCTGGTTTGTTTTTTCATCTTGTAGAAGGAGAAAAGGGTATGACGCGAGAAACGCGATCGCCGCAGGATTCGTCTCAAGGG
>CAZAQY010000074.1:0-31484 GCA_964486845.1 uncultured Pirellulaceae bacterium | reverse complement strand
TGGGCCGCGGACTGCTGGAACCGTCCGTCACACGCTGGCAAGACCGGTTCTATCTGACCATGCGCGCCGAGGACGGCCACGGCTACGCGGCGGTCAGCGACGACGGACTGAACTACCAACGCAAGACGGCCTGGGCCTGGGACGACGGCGAACCGATCGGCATGTCGACCACCCAGCAGCACTGGCTGACGCATACCGACGGCCTGTTTCTGGTCTACACGCGCAAAGACGCGACGAACGCGAACGTCATTCGCTGGCGCTCGCCGCTGTGGGTGGCCCAGGTCGATCCCCAACGGCTGTGCCTGATGCGCGAGACAGAGACAGTCGTCCTGCCGCTGGTCGGCGACGGCGTCGGCGCGCCGGACGACGTGGCCCTGATGGGCAACTTTCATGTGACCAATGCCAGTCCCGACCAATCCTGGGTCACGGTCGGCGAATGGTTGCCCAAGCGCGGCGCGAAAGGCGACCTGCTGCTGGCCAGGATCCGCTGGGCCAAGCCGAACCGCCTGGCATGAGGAGACGCAGACATGGAGTTCCGGGGTTTCGAGGCGTCGATCTTTCAGTTCCTGGAAGAGTTGGCGGACAACAACAACCGTCCGTGGTTCCAAGCGAACAAAGCGCGGTACGACAGCGGGGTGCTGGAGCCCAGTCTGGCGTTCATTCGCGCGTTCGCGCCGCGGCTGAAAAAGATCTCGCCGTATTTCGTGGCCAGCGATCGGCGGATCGGCGGATCGTTGATGCGCGTCTATCGGGACACGCGGTTCGCCAAAGACAAGACGCCCTACAAGACGAACGCCGGCATCCAGTTCCGGCACGAATTTGGCAAGGACGTCCACGCCCCCGGCTTCTACGTCCACATCGCGCCCGGCGAATGTTTCCTGGCGCTGGGCGTGTGGCGGCCGGACGCCGATTCGCTGGCGATGGTCCGGCAGGCGATCGTGGATCACCCGGACCGCTGGAAGCGGGCTCGCAACGACCGCAAGTTCCGAGCCCGGTTTGAACTGGATGGGGACAGCCTGAAGACGCCGCCGCGCGGGTATCCGGCCGAACACCCGCTGATCGAGGACCTGAAGCGGACGGATTACATCGGGCTGGAGGAATTGCGCGAACAGGACGTGTTGAATCCCAGGTACATCGACGCCGTGGCCGCGTCCTTTGCCGCCAGCCGGGCCTTTATGCGCTTCCTGTGCGACGCGCTGCGGGTGCCGTTCTGACGAGGCGAGGCCACGACCAAAGAAGCCCCGTTTTTTCGGAAAAGCCGGGTTTCTGGAGGAACACGAATGAGGTGCGAAAACATCGCACGCGAAGCCCGATGAGCGCCAAGGTCTCGCCTGACAATCCGTTCGCTAGATCTGGTTGTTCCAAGATGAAGCCAGCTACAACAAGCACACTCAGGAGATCTTCGGCGACACGCCCGACACATACGATCGAAGATCACCTGTCACTCATTTATCGTGGGAGCCTGCCATGCCGACCGCTATCCAAGCCACTCGATCGGTCCTGACCGTGATTCGTTCGTCCCTCGTGCTGCTGCTGGTGGCAGCCCTGTGCCCGGCCTCAGACGGTCCCTACCAGGTCCATCTGCAGCACAACGTCATGGTCCCCATGCGCGACGGAGTGCGTTTGGCCGCCGATGTCTATCTGCCCGCCAAGGACGGCCAGCCGGTCGCGGAGCGGTTGCCGGCCATCTTGATGCGCACGCCGTACAGCAAGGGTTCGGGAGACAAGGGGCATGCGGACGGCCGCTACTTTGCCAGCTGGGGCTATGCCGTCGTGTTCCAGGACACCCGCGGACGCTACGAATCGGAGGGCACCTGGCACATGCTGACGGACGACGGCCCCGACGGCTTCGACACCGCCCAGTGGATCGCGCAACAGAGTTGGTCCAACGGCAAGATCGGCACCATCGGCACCTCGTACGTCGGCGGGACGCAACACGCCTTGGCCATGACCCGCAGTCCCCATCTGACCACGGTCATTCCCGTGGACGCGATGTCCAACTTGGGCTACGCCAGCATGCGGAACGGCGGGGCTTTCGAGTTGCGGTTCTGGAATTGGATCATGCTGAACGCCGGCCGGGGCAGCCAGTACCGGCGCGATCCGGGCACGGAGGCCGTGCTGCGCGAGATGGCCGACCAGCGGAAGCACTACTTGGCGAACCTGCCGCTGCGGGCCGGGATGACGCCGCTGCGGCTGGCCCCCGCCTACGAGCAATGGCTGGTGGAAGCGATGGGCCACGGAATCAACGACGATTTCTGGCGGCAGAACAACATCATCGACCATGCGGCGGAATACAAGGACATGCCCGTGTACCTGGTCGGCGGCTGGTACGACTCGTGGGCCAGCAACACGACCGCGAACTTCGGGGTCTTGAGCAAAGCCATCCGCGGTCCGGTGTACTTGATCATGGGCCCCTGGATTCACGGCGCGCAGGGGCAATCCGCCCACGGCCACGTCAGCTTCGGCCCGGCGGCCGCGATTCCCGATCCGCGGGCCTGGCGCCGCGAGTGGTACGACCACTGGCTCAAGGGGATCGACAACAGCGTCGGCAAGGCCGATCCGTTCCGCACGAAAGTCCGGATTTTCGTCATGGGCTCCGGCTCCGGCGGCAAGGACAAGGACGGGCGTTTGGAGCACGGCGGTGCGTGGCGGGACGAGCAGGAGTGGCCGCTGGCTCGCGCCCGTGCGAGCAACTGGTATCTGCACGCCAACGGAGGCCTGAGCGACCAGTCGCCGCCGGCAGGCGCCGGCGCCACCAGCCTCCAATTCGATCCGCGGCATCCGGTGCCCACGATCGGCGGCAACATTTCCTCGAACAACGACATCATGCTGCAGGGCGCTTGGGACCAGCGCGGCGGAGCGCACATCTGGAACGGCCAGGAGCCGCTCCCGCTGTCCGCCCGCAACGACATCCTGGTGTTCCAATCGGAGCCGCTGCCGGAGGACCTGGAGGTGACGGGCGAGCTGGCCGTCAAGCTGTGGGTTTCAACGTCGGCCGTCGACACGGATTTCACCGCCAAGCTGATCGACGTCTATCCGCCCAGCCCCAGCTGGCCGGGCGGGTTCGACTTGAACATCGGCGACGGCATCCAGAGGTTGCGGTTCCGCGAATCGCTGCAGAAGGAAGTGCTGGCCGAGCCCGGCAAGATTTACCCGATCACGGTCAAGCTGTATCCGACCTCGAACATCTTCAAGAAAGGCCACCGCATCCGGGTGGACATCAGCAGCAGCAACTTCCCCCGCTTCGACGTGAACCCCAACACCGGCGAGCCCCTGAACCAGAACCGCCGCCAGGTGGTGGCGGTGAACACCGTCCACCACGACGCCGATCACCCGTCCCACATCGTGCTGCCGGTGGTGCCGCGTTGAGAACGATTGGCGGCAAACGAACCAGACAGGTCTTCGCCCGTCGCTTCCAGTTCCGCGCGGCTGGAAGCGAGCAGGCGTTTTTTGGACTTGTCCCCGCGTTCCGATGACCAGGACCGCAAAACGGCGATAGGCCAAGGAACGGGATGCACCTCGGCTCGCTTCGCGACGGGCCAGACCAAAGTCTCGCTGCGAGTCGCGTCCCTCGCCGGCGATCCTGTGGTCGGACCGGCGGGCCAAGCCAGCCACACGCCGCCGAGCGCGGCGTGGCTTTCGCCTTCGCCCCCGCCGGGAGCGCGATTCAGACCGTTGATCACGAGCAAGGCGTCGCGCGGCAAGACCAGGGCGTCGCCGTCGGTGTCCAGGAAAGGCGGCTGCGGTTCGGCCAGGGCAGCAGGCAGAGCCGGTTGTCCCGGACCAGTCGTGTTCAAATGATTGATGATTTGTAGCGCGTCCAGCGGCTCGACGTCTCGGTTGGCGGACACATCGAGCCGATTCTGGGGATTGGTCCAAGCGGAGGTCGGCTGGTTGGCAAAGCTCACGAACGCTCCGCTAATCCCCGACCGGATGTCCACTTCCACGTTCGCATCGCCGACCAGGACGTTGCCCGTCGCCAAGACAGCCGAGTTCAGCTCCGACGCGCGAATCCGGTACAAACGGTTCGGGGCCACGGCCAGCGAAAATCCGCCCGCGTCATTGGTGGTCGCGGAGAAGTTATTGGCCTGTAGCGTCACACCCGGCAGGCCCTCGCCGGGATCGTAGCGCCCGTCGCCGTCGCCGTCATTGAAGACCACCCCCGTCACGAAGACTTCCGCAGGGTCCCGGCGAGCAATGTGTACGGTCCAGTAGTGGCCATAGCTCGAAGCCGGATCCGCCGCGTGACCGACGCCGATCTCGCGGTTCTCGGCATAGAACGCATCAACCCCCAGCAGGTGACGGCGGTGACCTGCGGCCGATCGCCCCTGGTCGACGATCAGCGCGTGCAACGGTGCGGCCGCCTGGTCGTACCAGTCGCCGGCCGAAATCGACTCGATGTAGTTCTCGTCATCGGCCCAGCCGGACGGCAAGTCGTAGCCCTGGTCGCGCGCCACCTTGTTCGGCCAATCGCCCGTGACGGGGCTGTGGTGACCGAAGTAGTCGTGCTGAGCCATTTCGTCCGAGCGGAGACCGGCCGACTGCATCAAACAGTCGCTGGCCGCCAGAGGAGGACGCGGGGCGATTCCCGACAAGTCGACGGCTAACCCGGCTTCGCGCTGGTACGCCACGGGATCGTGACGAGCCAGGTTTAGAAGATAGACGAACTGCTGCTCCTCGGCCGAAACCGACAACAGCAGGCGAGCTTCGAGACACTCGAAGCGCAACGGTCGCGGCCGGGGCGCGGCGGCATCCCGACCTGTGTGGATCTTTTCCAAATACAGATTCACGGCGATAGATATTCCACCGAAGGACTGGCGTTTTCATTCGGTGCAGCTATGGGTCTGGGCAAGTCTGGGACGAGACCAGGCGCGCGTCAAACAACGGCGTGAAGGAAAACGACGAGAGATTGCGAGGAAAGGAAAACCCGAGTTGGGATTGGATCGTCTATAATGACGGCGCTGCGGGTCTGCGCCGGCAGCGGTCCCCCGTAGCACGCGCTCTCCGAGCCGTGCAGACACAGCGGAGAATCCCTGCAATCGGGAGAACCGCCGATTCGCAATCGGCGTACATGGCCAAGAAAACTAGGGAGTCATAGCCATGAGTGAGCTTTTTCCGAGGACGATGAGGATGGCGACAACGTTCGTGAGACGCTATTTGACAAGGTTCGCGACAAGGTCTGAAACAGGAGCAAGCAACTGCGGGCTTTTCGTTCTGTTGGCACTCCTGCTGGCCTCGCCTGCCTGGGCCGGCGCCCGCGACGAGCAGTGGAGAAAAGTCGACGAAGCGATCGGTAAAGGGCTGCCCAAGACGGCCATCGAGCAACTGGAGCCGATCATCGCGGGAGCCATGAAGGACAAGGCTTACGCCGAAGCCGTCAAGGCGATCGCCAAGAAGATCGCGCTGGAGGGCAACATCCAGGGCAACAAGCCGGAAGAAAAGATCACCCGCATGAAAGCCGAGATCGCGAAAGCGCCCCCGCAGATGGCGCCGGTCATGGAGGCCATCCTGGCCAATTGGTACTGGCACTACTTCCAGCAAAACCGCTGGCGGTTCATGCAGCGCACGGCGACCGCCCAGGCGCCCGGCGACGATTTCACCACCTGGGACGTGCCGCGCATCTTGGCCGAGATCGACAAGCAATTCACCAAGGCTCTGGTGGCCGAGGCCGTACTGAAAGCCACGCCCGTCGCGGCCTACGACGACTTGCTGCAGAAAGGCACCGCGCCGGACAGCTACCGGCCGACCATGTTCGATTTCCTGGCGCACAATGCGCTCGAGTTCTACAGCGCCGGCGAACAGGCGGGGGCCAAAGCCGAGGATGCGTTCGACTTGATGGCCGACAGCCCCATCTTCGCGACGGCCGAGGAGTTCACCGCCTGGGAGATCCGGACGTCTGACGAGAACTCGGCGACACTAAAGGCGATCCGGCTGTATCAGAACCTGCTCAAGTTCCATCGGGCCGACGAGGACAAGACGGCTCTGATCGACGCCGACCTGCTGCGGCTGAACTTCGGCTGGAACAAGGCGTTCGGCGAAGAAAAGAACGCCCGCTACAAAGCCGCGCTCAAGCGGTTCACCGACCAATGGGGCGACCACGAGATCGCCGCACGCGCCTTGCACGACTGGGCGGTCGTCCTGCACCAGGAAGGCGACATGGTCGAGGCCCACAAGCTGGCCGAGCGGGGCAAGAACGCTTTTCCCAACAGCGCCGGCGGCCGCCGCTGCCATAACCTGCTGCTGCAGATCGAGGCCAAATCGTCGCAGGTCCAGATCGAACGCGTCTGGAACCAGCCGCTGTCCAAGATCCAAGTCCGCTACCGCAACTTGACCAAGGTCTTCTTCCGCGTCGTCGCCGAGTCCTATGACGCGCGATTGAAGACGGCGCGGTACCGGCCTGAACAACTGGACGACAACGAGCGCCGGGCGCTGTTGGCCAAGACGCCCGTGCGCCAGTGGTCGGCCGACTTGCCGCCCACCGGGGACTACCAGGAGCGAACAGAGGAGGTCGAACCGCCGGCCGACCTGAAGCCCGGCTTCTACTTCCTGGTCGCCAGCCACGATCCGGGCTTCGGCGAGCAGAACAATCTCGTCTCGTTCACGGATTTCTGGGTCAGCGACCTGGCGCTGATCGTCCGCACACGCAGCGGGGAAGCGAACGTCGAGGGCTTCGTGCTGAATGCCATCTCCGGCGAACCGGTCGCCGGTGCGGAAGTCCAGGCGTGGTATCACACGCGGAACAACGTACGCCAGGCTGGCTCCGTGGCGAAGACGGATCAGAAGGGCCTGTTCTCGCTGGCCACCGGGGCGAACCAGCGCATGCTGCTCGTCGCCCGGCACGCCGGGCAAATGCTGGCCACGGCCAATGATTACTCCGCCTGCCAGCGCGACCTGGACGCGCGTCCCGCGACGCGCACGGTCTTCTTCACCGACCGTTCGTTGTACCGGCCCGGCCAGACGATCCACTACAAGGGCATCTGCCTGGACGTCGACCAGGAGCAGGACAACTACAAGACGATCGCCAGCCGCGTCGTCAACGTGATCTTCGCTGACCGCAACAACAAGGAAATCGCCCGCCAGCAGCACCAGACCAACGACTACGGCTCGTTCAGCGGCAGCTTCACGGCTCCGCGCGACCGCGTGACCGGCCGGATGAGCATCCGCGTGGACGGCGAGCCGGCCGGGCAAACGGCGTTCAACGTGGAGGAATACAAACGGCCGAAATTCCAGGTGGCCGTGGACCGCCCGGAGGCCGCCGCCAAGTTGAATGGCGAAGTGGCGGTCAAGGGCCGAGCCACGGCTTACACCGGTGCCGCAGTCAACGGCGCCAAGGTCCGCTATCGCGTTGTCCGCCAGGTCCGCTATCCGGTCTGGTGGGGCTGGCACTACTGGTGGCGGATGCCGCCGGCCGGCGGCAGTCAGGAGATCACCCACGGCCGCGCGACCACGGGCGCGGACGGTTCGTTCGAGATCAAGTTCGTCGCCAGACCGGATCTGTCCGTGCCGGAAAAAGACGAACCCGTGTTCGAGTACACCGTGTACGCCGACGCGACCGATACGACCGGCGAAACGCGCTCCGGCCAGCAGGCGATCCGCGTCGGCTACACGGCCCTGCAAGCGACCCTGGCGGCCAACGATTGGCAAACCGTCGACAAGCCGGTCCAGTTAACTATCAAGACAGCGACGCTGGACGGCGAAGGCCAGCTGGCGGAAGGCTCGCTGAAGATCTACCGCCTGAAAGCACCGGACAAAGTCCAACGAGTGGATCTGGGCGGCCAGCCCTATCCACGGCCTGCCTTCCGCGGCGGCGTCACGGCTGCGACTGAACCGAAGCCGAATCCGTCCGACCCCAACAGCTGGCCGCTGGGCGAAGTAGTGGCCGAACACGGCTGGACGACCGACGCCGAAGGCAACGCCACGTTCTCCTGCCCGTTGGCCGCGGGCGCGTACCGCGCAGTGCTGGAAACCCAGGACCGGTTCAACAAGAGGGTCACCGCCCAGCAGCCGCTCCGCGTCGTCGACCCTGCGGCGAAGCAATTCGCGGTCAAGATCCCGTATTCGTTGCTTGCTCCGGCGTGGACCCTTGAGCCGGGCCAGGAGTTCCTGGCCTTGTGGGGCACGGGCTACGACAAGGCCCGCGCGTATGTCGAAATCGAGCACCGCCGCAAGATTGTGAAGAGCTTCTGGACCGCTGCCGGCGTCACGCAGGCGGCGGTGAAGCAAGAGGTGACCGAGGCCCTGCGCGGCGGCTTTACGCTGCACGTCACCATGGTCCGCGAGAATCGGGCGTACACCACGTCGCAAAAGGTGACCGTGCCGTGGACCAACAAGAAGCTGAACGTCGCCTGGGAGCACTTCGTGTCAAAACTCGAACCGGCTCAAAAGGAAACGTGGACGCTCATCGTAGGCCCCTCGCTCCGCAAGGGGGGAATCGACTCGCGGAGCGAGTCGCCTACGATGAGAGCCGTCGCCGAGATGGTCGCGGCCTTGTACGACGCGTCGCTGGACGCCTACCAGCCGCACAATTGGCCGCCGGGGTTCGGCGTGTTCCGCGAGGACTACAGCCAGATCTCCGTGCGCTTCGAAAACATGCTCAAGGGCCTGCAACACATGCGGGGCGGCTGGCCGCAGGACTACCAGGACGCGTCCATGTCGTACCGCTCCTTCCCGGCGGACATCATCGCCAACTTCTGGGGCTTCGAGTTCTTCGGCCGCAACCGGCGCGGAGCGGCACTCGGCTTTGGCGGCGGCATGGGCGGCATGATGCCACACGCAGCGGCCGCGCCGGGGGCGCCTCCGCGGGCCCTGCAGGCGCTGAACATGGACCGCTTGGCGAACGGGCAGGCCGAAATGGCTACGGCCGCCGCGGACAAGCCGATGGCACTGTTTGCCAAGGGCGCTGCCGATGCCGTGGAAAAGCAGCAAGCCGGGGCCGGCGAGGCGGAGGCTGCCGCGCCCGACCTGAGCAAGGTCTCTGCCCGCCAGAACCTGAACGAAACCGCTTTCTTCTTCCCGCACTTGATCGCCGACGAGCAAGGCCGCGTCAAGCTGGAATTCACCATGCCGGAGGCGTTGACCGAGTGGAAGTTTCTCGGCTTCGCCCATGACGCCAGCCTGCGCAGCGGGCTGCTGCAAGACAAGGTCGTCACGGCCAAGGATCTGATGGTCCAGCCCAACCCGCCGCGCTTCCTGCGCGAAGGCGACGTGCTGGAATTCACCGTCAAAGTCTCCAATCAGTCGCCCACGCGCCAGACGGGCGCCGTGCGGCTGACATTGGCCGACGCCCGTACGGGCAAGCCGATGGACGCCGCGCTGGGCAACACGATCACGGACCAGCCGTTCGACATCCCCTCCAAGGAATCCCGCAGTCTGTCGTGGCGACTGACCGTTCCCGACGGCTCCGGCTTCTTGACCTACAAGGCCGTGGGCTCGACCGGCAAACTGTCCGACGGCGAAGAAGGCTTCCTGCCCGTGTTGTCGCGCCGCATCCTGGTCACCGAGTCGCTGCCACTGCCGATCCGCGGCGCTCAGACAAAGAAGTTCGAGTTCGCCAAGTTGGTCGAGTCGGGCAAGTCCGACACGCTGCGGCACCAGAGCGTCACGGTCCAGATGGTCTCGAATCCCTCCTGGTACGCCGTGATGGCACTGCCGTACTTGATGGAGTTCCCGCACGAGTGTACCGAACAGACGTTCAACCGGCTGTACGCCAACGCCCTGGCTCGGCACATCGCCAACTCCGATCCGAAGATCCGCCGCGTGTTCGACCAATGGAAAGCTACGCCGGCGCTGGACAGTCCGCTGGAGAAAAACCAGGACTTGAAAGCCGTGACGATCGAAGAAACGCCGTGGCTGCGGCAGGCTCAGGCCGAAAGCCAGGCCCGCCGCAACGCCGGCGTGCTGTTCGACGACAACCGCTTGAATGACGAAACGGCCCGCGGCTTGCGCAAGTTGACGGAGCAGCAACTGCCCGATGGCCGCTGGCCGTGGTTCCCTGGCGGGCCGCCGAACGATTATATCACGCTGTACATTACCACCGGCTTCGGACGCCTGCGGCACCTGAGCGTCGACATCGACGTAGCGCCGGCCGTCAAGTCGCTGGACCGGCTGGACGCCTGGATCGACGAACAGTACCGCGACATCCTGAAATGGGGCAAGAAAGAGGACAACCACCTCTCGCCCACGATCGCCTTCTACCTGTACGGCCGCAGCTTCTTCCTCGAGGACAAGGCCATCGACGCCAAGTACAAGGAAGCCGTCGATTACTTCCAGGGTCAAGCCCGCAAGTTCTGGCTGCAGCTGGCCAACCGCCAGTCGCAGGCTCATCTGGCCATCGCCTTGAAACGCTTCGGCGATCTGCCGGCGGCGCAGGGTATCATGCGGTCGATCAAGGAGCGTTCGGTCAGCGACGAGGAACTGGGCATGTTCTGGCGCGAGCTGGAGCTGTCCTGGTGGTGGTACCGCGCGCCGATCGAAACGCAGGCCATGATGATCGAGGCGTTTGACGAAGTGATGAACGACGCCGCGGCGGTCGAGGACTGCAAAGTCTGGCTGCTGAAACAGAAGCAGACCCTGGACTGGAAGACCACCAAGGCCACGGCCGACGCGGTGTACGGCCTGCTGCTACGCGGCACCGACCTGTTGGCATCGAACGAACTGGTCCAAGTCACACTGGGCGGCGCGGCGATTGAGCCGGAAAACGTCGAGGCCGGCACCGGCTTCTACGAAAAGCGTTTCGCCACGGCCGAGATCAAGCCGCAAATGGGCCAGATCACAGTCAAGAAAGTCGACGCCGGAGTCGCCTGGGGCAGCGTCCACTGGCAGTACCTGGAGGACATGACCAAGGTCACGCCGTACGAAGGCACGCCGCTGAAACTGCAGAAGCAGTTGTTCACCAAGGTCTACACCAACAAAGGCCCCGTCCTGGAGCCCGTGGCCGGTCCCGTCAAAGTCGGCGACGAACTGGCCACCCGGATCGTCGTCCGCGTGGACCGCGACATGGAGTACGTCCACTTGAAAGACTACCGCGGCAGCGGCACCGAGCCGGTGAACGTCTTGTCTCAGTACAAGTACCAGGACGGTTTGGGCTACTACGAAGCGACTCGCGACACGGCCAGTCACTTTTTTATCGACTACTTGCCCAAAGGCGTGTACGTCTTCGAATACTCCGTCCGCGTCCAGCACCGCGGCCAATACCAAACCGGCATGGCCCAAATCCAGTGCATGTACGCCCCGGAGTTCAACAGCCATTCGGAGAGTTTGGCGCTGAAGGTCGAGTAGTCCGTGTGGCCGTGCCGGCAGGGACGTGGTCTCTAGCCGCGACCTGCTCACGTCGGCGGGCATGGCTGCTTCCGCCCGAAATGCACGGTTGGCTGCTGGTACTCGATGGTGCAGATCGTAACAATGGGTTGAACGCGAGCGGCGGTCGCGCCCTCGAAAATGGCGAGCGTGTCCGTCGCCGCCGCGTTACTCCGGACGTTGTATTTCGGGGGCTACCTACCAGCGATTGATGGAGCTATTCTCCGGGGCGATTCCCATGTCTACGCGACAACCGCACGTCCCAGGACGACCAAAGGACCGGAGGGGGATCTTTGCCGCTGCTGCTGCGGGGGCGGCGATCCTGGTGTCGATTTTCGTTTGCGGTCCGCCGGGCGTCCAGGGCGCACAAGGAGTCAGTTCCGGCGGCTTGGAAAAGCCCGGAAAAGCTAGAATGGCCCTTTCTTTCTTGTTCTTGTATTTCGGGGGCTACATACCAGGGGTCGGGTGCCTTTTCGGACCCGACCCGTAAAAGGGTCTAAGAAAAACACCCGCCCCTTTTGGGGGCCGCCGGGGAAGAAGCCGGGCAAGTCCCAGAAGCGGACGAGAAGGACAGGCATCATTGACGCTCGTTCGGCGACAGAGGATGTTCGGATGCGCGAAGCGAGACGCCTGAGCATGTTTGGCCTCAGCCTCACCTGCGGTTATTGGCCGATCGCTTTCCGCAGCTCATGCCATACGTGCGGTGAGCTTGGGGGCCATTGATCTGCCCACATCGTCAGCGCGGTTGACAGTGCAAGGCGGTTGTGCTGCGTTGGGCCTCCGCAGGCGGACGGGAACCAGCAAAGGCCGTTTTCTCCTGTTCCGGCTCGGTGGTTTTTCGCGGCAGCGGATGCTACAATACCGGCATCACGAACGTTCGGAGGTTTCCATGACTTTGACCATCGATGTCGATCTGCCAGGCGAACTCACTCGGTTCCGACTCCCCGCAGCGGTTGCGGCGCGATTGCAGACGTTGCTGGATCGCCAGGATTCTGGCCAGCCGCTAACTGCGCGCGAGCGAGATGAGGCGGAAGGGCTGGTGAATCTGGCAGAATTCCTGACGCTGTTGCGGCTGCGAGCGGAGCGAATGACGCAATGAGCGACGTCTCCGCGAGTCTGCACGACGAGGTCGTGCGGCGAGCCGGCAATCGGTGCGAGTACTGCGGGCTGTCGCAAGTCGGCCAGGAAGCGGCGTTTCACCTCGACCATGTGCTGCCGCGAACGGCCGAGCGGGGATGCGGCTGCAAGGGAATGGTTTCGTCAGTCGCCCCCGCCGGCTGACCGCGGTCGTTACGATTTGCTCGGATCGCCGTTCTTCGCCGGTGGCGAGTGGGCTGGCCAGACCGGGCTGGCGCTGTGCGATTCACGAGGTGGGAAACGGATGCTCGATGTCTGGACACCCTCTGGGCGACTTAAACGACTATTGTTTCTGGCAATAGTCACGATGGTGTTGTGCGTTTGCTGTGGCGTGTTGTCGCATTTCGCTGACCGGCTGTTCAACGGCATCGACATAGATCGCTTGGCAGATGATCTGCATTCAAGCCTACCCGTTGGGTCGGACATTCAGGACGCGAAGGCGTGGTTCGCACGCCACGGCATCGAAATAGTAGCAGACAGCGACGATGCCGACCTGTGCGGCAGGATTTCCAACAACACCCTTATCGAAGGAGGGGAGATCGAGATTTTGCTGGATTACGGCCCGGACGGGCTTCGACACGCTAGCGTTGAACGCTCGCGTCGTTACCGTAGGTGAAACGCCATCCGTTTTCGAACAATCCACACCGACAGGAAGATACTGCAGCACGGACGTGGCTTGCCGAAATGCACGGTTGGCTGCTGGTACTCGATGGTGCAGATCGTGACAATGGGTTGAACGCGAGCGGCGGTCGCGCCCTCGAAAATGGCGAGCGTGTCCGTCGCCGCCGCGTTACTCCGGACGTTGTATTTCGGGGGCTACCTACCAGCGATTGATGGAGCTATTCTCCGGGGCGATTCCCATGTCTACGCGACAACCGCACGTCCCAGGACGACCAAAGGACCGGAGGGGGATCTTTGCCGCTGCTGCTGCGGGGGCGGCGATCCTGGTGTCGATTTTCGTTTGCGGTCCGCCGGGCGTCCAGGGCGCACAAGGAGTCAGTTCCGGCGGCTTGAAGCCGTTTGTGATTGCCGTGATCCCCGTCGTGGGGCGCAGTGGAGCCGTCGGGGGTGTGGCGATCGATGCTCGCGGCGTCCTGGATCGCGGGACTCGTGAGACGACGGGCCAGTTGCGGCGCGCGTGGCTGGCGGCCATGGTTCCGGCACAGGGCGAGATGGCCCGTGCCAGTGCGTTGCGCAAGGTGTCTCTGCGGCGACTCGAAGCCGCCATCGCGGACTGTCGCGATCAAGGCAAACCGTTGCCGCTGGAGGTGCAGTTCCTGGCCGGCTTGCAGCGAGTCCGGTACATCCTGGCGTACCCCGAAGCGCAGGACATCGTGCTGGCCGGCGAAGCGGGACCCTGGACGCTCAACGACACGGGTGAGGTGGTCGGCCAGGCGAGCGGCCAGCCGATCCTGCAACTGGACGACTTGATCGTCGCTCTTCGCACGGCGGAGGCCGCCTCGGAAGGGCCGGGCATCACCTGCTCGATCGACCCGACCGAGGAGGGCCTGGCTCGTTTCGATCAGCTGATGCGCCGGCAAGACCTGACGATGAGCGAGGCGGCGGTCCGACGTTTGGAAAGAGCGTTGGGCGACAGCGTGATCACGGTCACGGGGGTCGACGCCGACACGCATTTCGCGCAAGTGCTGGTGGTGGCCGACTGGACGATGAAGCGGCTGGCCATGGGCTTCGATCCGGCTCCGACCGACGAGTTGCCGAGCTACCTGCAACTGCTGCAGGCCGGCGACCGGGTTCCGCCTCGCAACGCGATCCTGCGGTTCTGGTTGGCGCCCCAATACGACGCGGTGCTCCGCGACCCCGAGGGTTTGGCTTGGGAACTGGTGGGAGACGGCGTGCAGGCGTTGACCGAAGCGGGTCTGCTGGCGGGGCAGGGCCGCGTGGCGGATGCAGGCCGCCCGGATCCGCTGGCCCAGCAATGGACCGACTCGTTCACCCGGCAATACAGCCTGCTGGCCGCCAAGCTGCCGGTGTTTGCCAGTCTGCGGAACTGCATCGACCTGGCGGTGGTGGTGGCGATCGCGAACCGCGAGCAGTTGCTGCAGCGCACCAATTGGGCCGCCTCGTCGCTGCTGCTCAGCGCCGACCAGTTGGACGTCGGCCGTTATCCGGTGCCGCGCACGACGCCTTCGCGAGCCAGTTACGTCGAGCGCCAGTCGGAGTACGTCGTGAGCATCTCCGGCGGCGTCGACCTGGATTCATGGTCGGTTCTAAAGCCAGCGGCCGTTCGCCGGCCGCTGGCCGCGCTGCGGGCCGCGTCCGCGCCGCCCAGGTCGAAAACCTGGTGGTGGGATTGAGTTTTTTTAACTGGCGGGTTAAAAAACTCAGTATGCGTTACATTCGTCGAGCCCTTGAATCGCAGGTCTTATCGGCGGCGAAGAACTTCCCCGCGACGGTCCTCACGGGACCCCGGCGGGCCGGGAAGACATGGCTGCTTCGTCACCTCTTTCCCGGCGCCAGCTATCAGCTGTTTGAAGATCCGGACGTGGTCGCGCGTTTCCGGCACGACCCCCAAGGCTTTCTGGATGGTCTGGGTCTGCCCGCGGTGTTGGACGAAATTCAAAACGTTCCCGAAGTGTTTAATTTTGTCCGCAGCCGGATTGACCGCGTGCCCCGCCGCGTCGGCCAGTGGTTTCTGACGGGTTCGCAAGAAGCCGGCTTGATGCGGAACGTCACCGAGTCGCTGGCAGGCCGGGCGGCCGTGCTGCATCTGTGGCCGATGTCCGTCCGGGAGACGGCCAAAGTGGGGCTTCTGCGGGGCGGATATCCGGAAGTCCTGGCACGTCCACAATCGCGGTCGCTCTGGTTCAGTTCCTTCCTGCAGACCTACCTGGAGCGGGACGTCCGGTCGGTGAGCAACGTGCAAGATCTTGCGGCCTTCCGGCGTTTCCTGGCGCTGGTGGCCAGCCGGCACGGTCAGATTTTGAACAAGTCGGACTTGGCGGCCCCGCTCGGGATGAGTGTGCCGGGGGTCGGGCGCTGGCTCGATATCCTGGAAGCAACCGCCCAAGTCCTGATGGTGCCCCCCTACTTCGAGAACATGGGAAAGCGGATCATCAAGTCACCGAAAATCTACGTTGCTGACTCCGGTTTGGCCTGCCACTTGTTAGGCATTGAAACCGAGTCCGAACTGCGCAGATCTCCGTTTCTCGGCCCGTTGTTCGAAGGGTTCATCGCGGCCGAGATCGTCAAGTCCCAGGTCAACGCCGGCCGGAGGCGCGAGTTGTACTATTTCCGCGATCAACAAGGGTTGGAGGTGGACTTCGTGCTACCGGGCCGAGGCGGCGGTTTGCGGCTCGTAGAGACCAAGGCCGGCAAGACCGTGACCCCCCCCATGGTTTCCCCCATGCGACGACTCGCGGGCGCGTGGAGCCGGCAACCTCGCACGCGCGGCGCGGTCGAGATGTTCCTGGTTCACGAAGCTCCGCGGGCAGGGACCGTCTCACGGGCCGTGGCCCCCGGCGTCACGGCGCTGCCTTGGCAGGAGTTTGTCACGCAAGAGTTGCCGTAGAAGCGCGGAAAAAGTGAATTCCCCCACCTTGCCCCTAGTCATCCGCCGGCTCCAGGCGGCGCGGCGGCAGGCGGCGCGGCGGCAGGCGGCGCGGCGGCAGGCTTTTCCGCCGCTGGCGCGGGCGGTTCCGTTGCACCGGCCGGACCCAGCAACTGGGCCAGCTTCTGCTCGAGCTTTTCGCCGCGCACGTGTAGCGCGTTGACTTTGCCGTCGCGGTCCAGCAGCACGATGAAGGGGATGGCGTCGATGCCGCACTTGACGACCAGCGGGTGATCGAAACCGCGGGCATTGGCGTCAGCGCTGATGACCGTTGTCCAGGGCAACGGTTGGCGCTCCAGCCACTTGACGAGCGTCTGGGGATCCTCGTCCAAGTTGACGCCGACCACCTCGAAGCCCTTGTCGCGGTAGGCCTCGTAGTTCTTCTTCAGGTTCGGCAGCTCCTCCAGGCACGGTCCACACCACGTGGCCCAGAAGTCGACTAGCACCACCTTGCCCTGGTACTTGCTCCAATCGAACGGCGATCCGTCCACTTGCGTGCCGTCCACCACGAAGGCCCGGCCGAGCAACCCGGCGCGGCGGCGACCGTTCTCGGCGCGTGCCGTTGCCTGTTTGGCCAGTTCCTCGTCCGGGGAGTTTTTGTACGCGTTCTCCAACATGGCAAAGGCTTCGCCCGCTTCCTTGTAACTTCCGGAGATCTCCAGCAACTGGGCGACTTGCCCGGCGACGTTCAAGACGTACTCGCCGGGCGGTTGGATCTCCAACAGCGATTTCAGGGCGTCCAGTACGGGGGGCGCGCTGTTCGGTTGGCCGGTCAGCAAAGCCCGCAGTTTGCCGTCCAGATCCAGCTTCACCTCCACCGCCTGCGCCTTGGCCATATCGAGCATGCTCCGGGCCTCGGTCGCGAGTTGCTCGTCCTGGCTGTCCTTGTAGGCGTTGCCGATCGCCTCGCACGCCTCCAAAGCAAGATCCCTATGTCCGAACTGCTGCATCATCATGGCGGCTTGCCTGGTGAGCATGAACACACCGGGCGCGTTGGGTTGCTCGGCAACCAGTTTCTTCAGGTCCGCCAGCAGGGGCTTGACGTCGGTGACCTGACCGGCGGCTGCCGCCTCGGCCATCGCGTCGAGCGAGAGTCCAAACAGCATCAGCCGACCCAAGTTGACGATCTCCGGGTCGGAGTCTTTCATGACCGTCCGGCAGTAGCCGTTCAGGTCTTTGACAGCTTGGCGATCACCGAGTCTGCCCAAAGCTCGCATCGCATCCAGCTTGGCTTGCGTAGCCGTGAAGCGGACCTGCTTTTCCTGGGATATGGTCAGCAGTTTGTCAGCAGCCTGAACGCGGGCCGAATGAAGACGGCGGTAGTCGTCCAGCCGTTCCCGTTCGTTTTGGCCACTTGGTGGCTGACGCTGCAGTTGCTGTAGGAACGCCAGTAACGCTTCTTTGCCCTCAGGCACTGGATAGCCGTTGGCGCCCCCGCCCGGCGCAGCGACCGGAGGCATCGTGGGAGGCGTGGGGACTTCGGTGGCTGGAACGGCCGAGTCGCCGGGAGCCGAAGGCGTGGTTGGGGTCGCAGCAGCCGCATCGCCAGCGGAAACCTGACCCGCGGAGTCCGCATCTGGGGTCGAAACCGCTGAGGCGGCGGGCGATGTTGCGGAGGCCTCGTCGGCGACTTGGTACTTGCTGCTAGCAGCCGTCAGCGGACCTTCCTCCTTTCCGCCGCAGCCTGCCATGAAGCAAGCTGTGAGTGCAAAACCGAGGCCCGTTAACAGACGTTTTGAGCATCCTGCGCGAGAAACCATTGCCATGAACGCGAGTTCCTTAAATTGGAAGCGGGAGGGTAGACTTTCGCCGGGTGGTCGGAAATGAGCAAGTTTGGCCGATTGTAGGCCATTCCCCCATTTTTGACACCCCCGATTTTGCGGCAGGGACTGCAACCCCCACAGGTGTGAGATTCGGGAAGTTGTTTCGGCCATCGTTGCCAGAGCGGACTTCTGTCCGCTCGTGCCGATTGAAATCCGTCCTGCGAAATTGTTTCTGGACAGGTGTCAAGGTGTCTTGGCCGCAGAACTGGTCTCCGGCCAGGCGGCTTCCAGCCGGCCCAACGTTACCGCGACTTGCCGTTTGCCGGTGCCATCGGGGCCGAGCACGGTCAGGACGAACGTTTCGCCGGGCTTTTTCTGCCGGACGATCCGCAGCAGCTCGTCGGGCAAACGCACGGCTTGGCCTTCGGCTTCCACAATCAAATCCCACTGCTTCAGCCCGGCGCGGGCTGCGGGGCCGTCAGCCTGCAAGACTTTGACCACCAAACCTTCGGTCCGTGGCGGAAAGCGGTCCAGGAAATCGCGTCCTTGCTGCCAAGGCTCCTCGATGGCCGCTCCCAAGTTTGGCGTGGAGGCACTCTGCCGCGTTTCCAACAGTCGGCGAACAGCACCGGCCGTGCCGGCAAAGGCGACGCCGACGGGTGTTCCGTTGTTCGACATGATGCCGCTTTGTACCCCGACCAGCGCCCCCTGGCGATCGACCCACGGACCGCCGGAAGTGCCGGACGGGACGTTCGCCGCCACGGCTAGAACCACCACATAGCCGGCGTTCAAGTATTCGAAAGTGGGTTCGTCTCGAGCCACCATGCCCCGGAACATGACCGCGTGACGAAACACGGGCGTGCCCAGCAGAAAGACGTCGGCGCCGGCCAGCGGCAACGGCCCCGCCAGCGGCAAGAAAGGATAACCGCCGTCGCGCGGCTCCAGGCGGAGCAGCGCCAGGTCATTACCCATGTCGACCGCCGCGACCTCCGCCCGCCGCCGGCCAGCGACCGGCGATAGCACCTCGAGGCGGTTTCCCGGCCGTCCGATCACGTGCGCCGCGGTAATCGCCAGCCCGCTGGCATCGACCAGACTGCCGCTGCCGTTCAGATGATCGTCGACCAGGACTTCCAGCGAAGCCTGCTTGACGCGGGCGTACAACTCGCCGCCGGCCACTGCACCGTCGCCGGGTTCGGCACCCCGCAGTCCTCCGGCCTGCAAGGCCAGCAGGAGGATAACGCCAAGGAAAAGCCGGCTGGCAAGACGCTGCCGGACCGTGTGATCGGAAGCCGACCGAAAGGCATCGTGGCATGAGACTCGTCGCAGATTCATCACCGAGCCATTCCTTTCCACAATCATCAGGTTCAGGGGGGTAACCGTTGCCGGGAACCATTCTACACCAGAAACTCGGCCTTTAGTTGCTTGGACGCAGATCGTACCCGGCGCAAGAGGCCCGGATTTGTCGGAAAAGCCGGGCTTGCACACGAGCAGGCTGGCGGCGAACTTGGCTGCGGACCGCCCTGGACAACTCCAGCTTTTGGTGTATCTTCTTGTTTTTGGTTTAACCCGTGATGTCCAGATTCTCGAAAGGAGGAGCTTGTGAAGGTTACCGTTGATGAAACGCTGTGCTCCGGATGCGGCGTTTGTGAAGAAGTGGCCCCGGATGTGTTCGCCATGAACGACGCTGGCGTCGCGACGGTCAAAGTCAATCCGATTCCGGCCGATCTGGAGCAGGCGACCCAGGAAGCCGCGGACGGCTGCCCGTCGGGCGCGATCACGGTCGAAACCTAGCGGATCGCGGCGCTGACACCGTGGATTGATCTTCAAACGGCTCATCATCATTCGAGTGACGAGCCGTTTTTTTTCTTGTTCCGGTCCTCGAATCCGCTGCACGTACACCCCAACAGCGCGGAGTACCAGCACGTGCTGGAGGGCTCGTGCGAACACCGGATCGGCGACCGGCGGGTCACTGTCAAGGCGGGCGACACGCTCCGCATTGCTCAGAGCGTCAAGCACCAGGCCCGCACCAAGGACGAATGCTGCCGTGCCGTGATCCGTATTTGGAGGAGTGTTTTCAGTTCCGCCCGCTGGAGGCGACGCAGCTGGGCGATCACCGCTTTGACGACCGACTCGACGACCTGTCGGCCGCAGCCCGCCAACGGTGGCGGGGGCATTATCGGCGTACGCTGGACGAGTTGCCTGGAACGGTGGATTACGAGCAGCTGTCCGCGGCCGGCAAGATCGACTTTGAAATTCTGCAGCACGAACTGACGCGTGCCCTGTGGCTGGCCGGGGCGCGAAAAGTTCGCCCAGAAGCTCGAACTGGAGCTTAACGCGGGCTTGACGGCCGATCAGGTGCTGGCGGAAGCCGAGTCGGAATTCCGCCGCGTCGAGCGCGACATGTACGTGATCGCCCGCCAGTTGTGGAGCCGCTACTGCGCCGGCGAGCCGTTGCCGCCGGACGACGAAACCGGTCGCCGGGAGACCGTCGCGCGAGTGCTGCGCGCGGTGGGTCAGGAACACGGCCCCCCGGAGACGTTGGCGCAAGACGCGCGAGCCACGGTGGCGCGCATCCAGGACTTCATCCGCCGGCGGCACATCTTGCGGCTGCCGGACCCGGACCGCTGCCAGGTGATCGAAATGCCCGAGTTCCAGCGCGGCAATTCGACGGCGTACCTGAACGCCGCGCCGCCGCTGGATGCCGGCGCGCCCAGCGTCTATGCCGTCAGCCCGCCGCCCAAGGACTGGGACGCGCAGCGAGTCAAGAGCCTGCTGGAAGAATACAACCGCCACATGCTGCAGATCCTTACCATTCACGAAGCCTATCCGGGGCATTATGTCCAGCTGGAATACGCCAATCGCGTGCCATCGCTGATCCGCCGCGTGCTGGGCTCCGGCGTCTACATCGAGGGCTGGGCGGTGTACACCGAGCAGATGATGCTGGACCAGGGCTACGGCGACGGCGATTTGGCGCTGCGGTTGACTCAGTTGAAGTTCTATCTCCGAGCCGTGACGAATGCGATTTTGGACCACCGGATGCACTGCTGCGGAATGACCGACGACGAGGCGCTGCGACTGCTTACCCAGGGCGCGTTCCAATCGGAGGGCGAGGCTCGGCTGAAAATTGTCCGCGCCAAGCAGTCTTCGTGTCAGCTGTCGACCTATTTCGTCGGCCGGATGGCCATGTACCGTCTGCGGCAACAGGTCCAGCGCGCTTGGAGCGACGATTTCCGCCTGGACCGATATCACGAGGCGGTCTTGAACCTGGGGGCGGTGCCGGTCAAGTACCTGCCAAAGCTGGTTGTCTTAAAAAACCGGCAGCAAGGTCATCCCAGCCCGTAAGCTTTAACATTCGGCCGCTTGGCAGCCGGCGCGTTCTGTGGCACATTGTTGGACTCGTGGATTGGGGTCCGCAGACAGGGCGGGCGCAGAGAACATCGGCTTGACCAGGGGGGCACGAACGATGGCAGTGGGACTGGCGGATCTGTTGGCGTTGGACGTGACGACCACCGAGTTTGCGGTTGCGGTGCGGGACGATCAAGGCAACGAGGACTACGCGGCCTTGCCGATGCGCGGAGCGACGGCGTGGCGGAACGATCCGGCGTTTCCCGCGTTCGACTTGCAGGAAGTGCCCGGCATGCTCCGCGATCTGTTCGGCGCGCTGCAGGCCCGCGGCTGGCGGTTGGACCGCAGCGGCGAGCCGGCGCCCGGTTACTTGTCCGTCGCCTGCCGCCAGCACGACATGGTGCTGCTGGACCAGGAAGGCCAGCCGTTGCTGCCCGCCATCAGCTGGCAGTGCCACGCAGCGACCGAAGAAGTGGCGGTTCTGCAAAAGGCAGACGCCGAAAAATCGGTCGGCAAGATCGAGCCGCGATTCGTGCTGCCCAAGCTGGCCTGCGTGTTGAGGGGGCAGCCGGACTTGAAAGAGAAACTGGGCACCGTGTGCATGACCGGTGATTGGATCGCCCGCCAGCTCACCGGGCAGCGGTCGCTGAGCACGTCCGACGCGCTCAGCAACGGCCTCTTGGACCAGAAGACCCGCAAGCGGGCCGACAAGGTCATCGAAAAAGCCGGATTCGACGTGGCTTGGTTCCCGGAGGCCGCGCAAAGCGGGACCGTGGTCGGCACGGTCCAACCGGCCGGCTCGGAGGGCGAGGATCCGTGGGAGCCGCTTCGCCAGACGCTGGCCGGCTGGCAGTTCGTGGCCGGATTGGGCGACAATCACGCCTCGGCGGTCGGCTGCGGCATGACCGACGATTATCGCAAGCTGGTCGTCTCCGGCGGGACCAGCGGGACGATCAACCTGTCGTGTCCCAAGTCCACCAAGCTGCCGGACGGCGGCACGTCGCTGCAGTTCGAGTTCTACGGGGACAGTCTGCTGCTGCTGTTGATGCTGGCCGATTGCGGGGCCTGGTACAACCGGTTCCTGGACCAGTTTGCGCCCGAACTGAAGCAGACCATGAACGAGTTGAACGTGCTCGCCCTGTCCAGCAACTTGACCGCCTTGCGCCGCGTGCTGCACGACGACGCGGCTCACGTCGAAGAGTTTCCGCCGACGTGGGCCAACTGCACGCTGGGCGTCAAGGTGGCGGACACGCAAATGTCGATCGCGCTGGAGCTGCTGTTGCGCGTCAAACGCATGCTGGCCGAAGTCCGCGCGGCGGGCGTGTCGAGCGTCGACACGTACGTGTTGACCGGCGGCCTCAGCCAATCGCCATTTTTCCAGTGCCTGTTTTTTGCGGGGATTCAGTTGCTCGATCCCGGCGCCAGCGTCAAGGTCAGCGGCCGTAGCGGGCCGCTGCGGTACAAGACTTCGGCCTACGGGGCGCTGATCAATGCCGAGTTGCCGCGCGCCGGCGGCAAGTTGGGCGAGTTGCACGCGGGTGGCGATCGCTTCCCGCTGGTCGACTGCATCCAGCCGCAAGGGCCGTCGGCAGGAACGTTGCAGTACCTGCTGCGGTCGTACGGGATTTGATCTTTACACGTAAACGTGCTCCGCGTAGCCCTCGAGCATGACCGCATTCGCCCGCTCGATCGCTTCTCGCCACTGCCGCTCCAAACCAGGGCCCCACTTCTCGCCGTGGAAACGGCTGAGCGTCTGAAACAGGCATTCGCAGAACTTGGGAAAGTCGCCGGTCTCCACTCCCAGATTGCGGTGCCTGGTGCCGAGATAGCGCAGGTACAACTCGACGGCGGGCGTGGGCTGGGAATAGTAGCGTTCGATGATCATCAAGGCGGTCGTCAACAGGATCGCCTGCCGTTTCATGTCGGCGCGTTCAAAATGGTGCTGGATTTCCGGGTAGGTCTTCAAGAAAGAATCGTAGACCATCCGGCCAAATTCATCCTTGGAATGGAGAATTTCCGTCAGACTTTCGTGGATTTCCATCACGACCTCACATGACCGACAGAGGATGCCTCGGACTGCATCGCCGCCGCACGCCGCATCAGGCCTCGCCCGGCTGCATCGGCGTCGGCGCGGGTTCGGGTGCGGAGGGTTGCCGCAACGTCAACACCGGGCAGGGGGCGCGGCGGACGACCGCTTCCGCAACACTGCCCATCAACAGCCGCATCAAGCCGGTGCGGCCGTGGGTCCCCATGACGATCAGTTCCACGCCCTCCTCTTGGGCCAACTTGGCAATCGCCATGGCCGGGTCGCCGGTGATCAGCCGCCGTTCGCAGGCGACGTCCGGGGCCGGCGGAACGACCTGTTCGAGCATCTTCCTCAAGTCCTCCGTGACAGGGTCGGGCATCCCGTAGTACATCTCGCCCGCCCCGTAGGCCGCCGGCGGCTCTTCGACATGCACGATCAACAGCTTCGCACCGCGTTCGCGGGCGAGCGTTGACGCCATTTCCAGAGCGGCGTCGCCGGTGTGGGAGAAGTCCGTCGGGAAGAGGATTTTGCGCTCACTCATGGCCAGATCTCCTTGACAGGGATGGGTTCTGAGCAACCACCGTCCGGGGGGCCAAGAAACGCCGGGCACGATCAGTGCTCCGTCGGGCCACATCCGGTCGGGCGCCTATTTCTTAGTTTCGCACACTCCCGCCAATAACGCAACTATGCTGCGTCCAGCCGGGCCGCTTGCCCTATGACGATTGCCCGATTTGTTGTTTAGTTGCGCGCATTATCGTAGGATGCGCACTCCTGCCAGTCCGGTTGCTGGCGGGCAGGATTGTCTATCCTACTTTGGTTGCGGCCGCAGGCCGCGTTGGGAGGAGTGACCGTGAGAAACTCAATGTACCTCGGTTTGATCGCCGGTTCGCTTGTTCTGGGCTCAGCGGCCAGTGCCGCGGCTGCTGAGTTCGTGCCGTTGTTCGACGGCAAGACGTTGGCGGGCTGGCAGACCGCGCCTGGCGGGAATTGGGAAGTGAAGGACGGGGTCATCGTCGGCACCAGCCCGCAGAGTGAGCCCCGGCACGGGATGCTGCTGTCCGACAAGAAGTACGGCGACTTCGTTCTGAAGCTGAAATTCAAATCGCTCAAGGGCAACAGCGGACTGTACTTCCGCGCCGAACGGGTCGATTCTCCGGTGACGGTACACGGCTTCCAGGCCGAGATCGCGCCGAGCGGACCCGTGGGCGGTCTGTACGAAACCGGCGGCCGGGCCTGGGTCGTCCAGCCGGACGCCGCACTGGTCAAAGGCTGCTTCAAGCCGGGGGACTGGAATGAAATGACCGTCACGGCGCAGGGCCGGGACATCACCGTGAAACTCAACGGAGTGACCACGGCCGAATTGAAAAACGACCCCGGCCGGCTCGAAGGCCACTTCGGACTCCAACTGCACGGCGGGAACGAGATGCACGTGGAGTTCAAGGACATCGAGATCATGGTTCCGCCCGGTTCTTAGCACCTGTCCAGGAACAATTTCGTAGGGCGGAATTCATTCGGCCCGGTCTGCCGGCGACAGACCGGAGACGGCGGGGAGCCTTGCCTGGGCGTGGACGCGGACGACTCGCAGCGTGCGGGCCAGATCGCTTCCCGGCACGTCCGGCAGGGTCGTCCAGTATTTTTCCGTCAGGCAGGGCACCGGGAGCGGGTCGCGCGTGATGACCTCCAGCGAAAAACGGACATCCGGCTTTGCCTGGCGGAGGATTTGCACCATGCGTTTCAAATCCAAGAAGCCTTTTCCCAGCGGTGCATCGCCAAACAGAAAGCCGTCCTGGCACTCCTGGACGGCCTGGTCTTTCAGATGCACCGAAACCGCCCACGGCGCGTACGCCTCGACGACTGCCAGCGGGTCTTCCAGCAGCGCAAAACTGTTGCCCACGTCCACGCAGGCCCGGATCCAAGGACTGCCCAGACGCCGCAGCAGTTCGATCCGTTCGGGAACTCGCTGGTCCTTGTGGTTCTCGACGGCCAAACGCACGCGGTGTCTGGCGGCCACCGGTTCGGCCAGGGCCAGAGGATCCGACAAATCGCGACTGGGCTGCTGTTCTCGAAAGGCTTGGGTTCGATGGCCCAGGCAGTAGACGATGACGCCCAGACGCGTGGCCGGGGCTGGCGGATGATCGCCAATTCCTCGGCCGACGGCTCGTGCGGCTTGTCGACATCCGGGCGCCCGACGTACAGTCCGAAGAACGGCACGCCCCGCGCCGCAGGAAACGGGCTCCGGGTGCGTTGTGCAAACGAGTGCCTTCCCGCTGGGATCAAGATGTGCAGCACAAAGGCCGCAGCGAACGCGGCCAGAGTCACCTTGCAGGTACTCGTACACGCGCGTCTCTTGCCGCATGGTGGACGAGCCGGGCCGCTTATCCTAGACTAATGGCTTGAGGCGTTTCGTGAGTTCTTCCTCTCGTTGGTGGTTTCAACCATGCGTACCAAGCTATTGCCGTCGTTTTGCGTTGCCGGCGTGGTGATGCTGGGGTTCTTCCTTTCCACCTCTCGGGCCGCCCAGCGGCCGAACGTGTTGGTGGTCTTGACCGACGACCAGCGTGCCGATGCGATTGGGTTGGGCGGCAGCAAGTACCTGAAGACCCCGAATATCGACCGGCTGGGCAAGGAGGGTGTGTACTTTCGCAATATGTTCTGTACGACGTCGCTGTGTTCGCCCAGCCGCGCGTCGATCCTCAGCGGTCTGTACGCCCATACGCACGGGGTGACGAACAACTTCACTGAGTACCCGACCGGCTTTAAGAGCTTCCCGATCGTGCTGCAAGCGGCCGGTTATGACACGGCCTACATCGGCAAGTGGCACATGGGCGAGGAAAACGACGAGCCGCGGCCGGGCTTCAACTGGTTCGTGACTCACAAAGGCCAAGGAAAATACTTCGACACCGAGTTCAACATCAACGGCCAGCGACGCGAGATCGTGAAGGGGTACTACACGCACGTCGTGACGGACATGGCCGAGCAGTGGCTGAGCCGGCCGCGCGACGGCAAACCATGGCTGCTGATGGTCGGCCACAAGGCGCCGCACAGCTTCTATTTTCCGGAACCGAAGTACGAGCACCTGTTCGACGACGTCCGCGTGCCTTATCCGGAAACCGCGTTCATGCTGGACGACAAACCGGACTGGATCCGCCAGCGGCTGTATACCTGGCACGGCATCTACGGCCCGCTGTTTGAGTGGCGGAAGAAATTCCCGGACGATCGGCCGGAGGCGGTCAAGGACTTCGAGAACATGACCCGCGCCTACTGGGGCACGATCGTGTCGGTGGACGACAGCGTCGGGCGCTTGTACGAACTGCTGCGGCAGCGCGGTGAACTGGAAAACACGGTGTTCGTGTTCCTGGGCGATAACGGGATTCTGAACGGCGAGCACGGGATGGTCGACAAACGGACCATGCACGAGCCCAGCATTCGCATCCCGCTGGTCGTGCGCTATCCCGGCCTGGTGCCCGCCGGGCGGCCGAAGGTCGTCGACGAGCAGGTCCTGACCGTCGACGTCGCGCCCAGCCTCCTGGAACTGTGCGCCGCGCCGGCCCTGGAGCAGATCCACGGGCGGTCGTGGGTCAAGCTGGTTCAGGACGGCGACCCCGGCTGGCGCAAGTCGTGGTTCTATCACTACAACTACGAAAAGCAGTTCCCGTACACGCCCAACGTCCGCGGCGTGCGCACGGAATCCTGGAAGTACGTGCATTATCCCCACGGCGACGGCGGACCGGACCGGCACCTGGCCGAGTTGTACAACATCGAATTCGATCCGGAGGAACGCCACAACCTGATCCGCAACCCCAAGTACGCCGATGTGGTGAAGGAACTGCAGGCGGAACTCGCGCAGCTGATGCAACAGACCGGCCTGACCCACCAGACGGACAGGATGCCGCTGGACGAGGGCATCCAGCAGCACCTGCCGGACGCCAAGATCCGGTAGTTCGACGGAATACCGCCGGAGTGTATCCTTGATGTGGAACACGCACCCCATTTTGAAGGACCGTTGATGAGCCGCCGTACTGGAGCGCGGACAAAATCGCGGACTACACACGCCGAGTGGTCCAACGCACCGGGAGCGCGTTTCCCGGAGCACGGGGCGTGCCGTTCTTCGGACTGGACGTGGGGCGCCCGGACGCAGACAAACCGCCGGAGCGGATTGAGTCTGCGAATGGTTTCCAATGTTCGCGGCCATCTGGGATCTCCGTCGAGGGAAGTGAAGTAAGAACTCTTTCCCAACGGTAGGTCCGGATGGCCTTTCCGGGAGTTTCCAGCCAGAGGATTGAACACCGTCAGCCCGATGCGGCGCGACGTCGGCCGCGAAGCGGCGACAAGGCGCCGCACTCCACCATGGGAGTCGTTTCGTGGATGCCACGCGGTTTCGAGAACTGGTCAGCGGACAGCGGCGCGGATGGCTGCCCAGCCTTCTGCGCGGTCTGCTGGCGGTCGCCGCTTCGCTGTACACGCTGGTCGTGTCTGCTCGAAACGCTTGCTACGACCGGCACTGGGCCCGGGTTCGCCGCGTCGCCGCACCGGTGGTCAGCGTCGGCAACCTGACCTTGGGCGGAACCGGCAAGACGCCGATGGTCGAATGGCTCGTGCGCTGGTTCCAGGCGCGCGGGGTCGCCGTGGCGATTGTAAGCCGGGGCTACAAGGCCCCGCCGGGCGGCCCCAATGACGAAGCCCTGGAACTGGCCGGCAAGCTGCCGGGCACGCCGCACGTGCAAAACCCGCGGCGGGTCGTCGCGGCGGAACAGGCGATCCGCGAGCAAGGCGCCGAGTTGATTGTGCTGGACGACGCCTTCCAGCATCGGCGGATCCATCGCGATCTGGACATCGTGCTGCTGGATGCACTGGAGCCGTTTGGGTATGAACGCGTTTTTCCCCGCGGCATGTTGCGCGAGCCGATGTCTGGACTGAAGCGAGCCGATGCTGTGGTCTTGTCGCGGAGCGATGCGGTCGGCGACCCACAGCGCGAGGCGATCCGACAACGCATCAGGCAGCGCGCGCCGCAGGCGCTTTGGCTGGAGGCCGTGCAAAGGCCGTGCGGTTTGAAGTCGTCCGAAGGTCTCCGAGGAAAAGCGGCCCAACTCGCAGGCCGGCGCGTGGCCGCCTTTTGCGGAATCGGCAATCCGGCCGGGTTCCGCCACACGCTGGCCGGCCTCGGCTGCCAATTGATCGACTTTCGCGAATTCCCGGACCACCATGCGTATACTCGGGCGGACGTGGAATCGTTGTGTCGCTGGCTGGACAATCTGGACAACGTCGCCGCCGTGTTGTGTACGCACAAGGATTTGGTCAAAATCAACGTCGCAAAACTCGGCAATGTGCCCGTTTGGGCGTTGACAATCGAACTGGAAATTGTTGTCGGCCGGGAGGAATTCGAGCGGGAATTGGGTAGACTTATCCAAACTTGATGCCTATAGGTGAAAGATTAGGATTCCAGGTTCCGGCGAAGCTGGTAGGTTCACGCGGCTCCGCAGGTTCGATCGCCGCCGACTCGAATCCGGGCCGCCCCTGGCCCCTGACCCCTGACTCCTGATCCCTGAACCCTTCCGAGGAACCCATGTCATTATCACGCGTGTTGGAAACGGAACTGATCGATACGCCCCAGTTGGCGATGGAATACGACTCGATGGACCACTCGGAGGCCAACCGCAGTTTTGCGGCCGACCTGCTCGCGGCGGGGGGGCGAGGCGATCTGCTGGACCTGGGGACGGGCACGGCGCAGATCCCCGTCGAGTTGTGCCGGCAGGGCTTCGAAGGGCGAATCATGGCGGCCGATCTGTCCATCAACATGCTGGAGATCGCCCGCTTGAACATCGAAATCGCCAGCGTGATCGACCGCGTCCAACTGGCGCAGGCGGACGCCAAGGACCTGCTGTTTGCCGATGCCTATTTTGATTGCGTCGCGTGCAACGGCATGCTGCACCACTTTGCCGATCCTATGCCGGTCCTGCAGGGCTGCGTGCGCGTGCTGCGGCCGGGTGGCTTGCTGTTTTGCCGCGACCTGCTGCGGCCGGACAGCGACGAGGCGGTGCAGCAATTAGCCGAAACCTATGCTGGATCGGCGAACGAGACTCAGCGCAAGATGTTCGAGGATTCGCTCCGCGCGGCGTTCACGCTGGACGAAGTCCGCCAATTCGCCACGCAATTGGGCTACTCGCGCGATACCGTCCAAGCGACCAGCGACCGGCATTGGACGTGGAGCGTCAGGAAGCCGGGCGGTACGTCAGACGAGGTTCCAACCGACGGTGAACCTGGTATCGTCTCCGGTTCGTGACTTCCGTAATCTGGGAGGCCCACCTTCTCTTGATGAAAGGGTTTGTGCGATGCGGCGCTCGTTGCGGACTTTCTCACGGGCCACGGTGATCCGATTCGTGGCCTTGTTGACATTGAGCGGATGGTTGGCCGGCGCGGGCCAAGCGCAGAACACGGCGATCGCTCAGGGTGCCGCCGCGTCTCCCGCGCGATCGCTGCTGGAGTTCGGTCCGTCGCCCGTCACGATCGTCTGTCTGGGCGACAGCGTGACCGGAGTCTACTACCACACCGGTGGCCGGCGCGCCTATCCGGAGATGCTCGAACTTGCGATCCGCAAGGCGGTGCCGCAGGCCCAGGTCAGAGTCATCAATGCCGGCATCAGCGGACACACGACGATTCAAGGGCTGGCGCGACTGGACCGCGATGTCCTGCAGCACAAGCCTGACTTGGTCACGATCAGCTTCGGCCTGAACGACATGACGCGCGTACCGGAGGACCAATTCGTCGCCAATCTCACCACGGTTGTCGCCCGGTGCCGCGATGCCAAGGCTCAAGTGGTGCTGTGTACGCCGAATGCGGTGATCAGCACCAGCAGCCGGCCTGTCGAGAAGTTGATCCGCTATTGCGACAGGATTCGCGACGTGGGTCGCAGCTTGAACGTCCCCGTGTGCGACCAGTTCGCTGCCGGCGAGTCGCTTCGCGCGAAAGACGCTTGGGCGTGGCGACTGACCATGAGCGACGAGATCCATCCCAACATGGACGGCCACCGGCGGATGGCTCAGGAACTTTGCCGCACCATCACCGGGAAAGAAGTCTCCCTGGGCGACGCCGGGCCGCCCCACGGTTTCCTTGCAAAAACAAGAGCGTTATTGAAGCAGGGCAAGCCGGTCAAGGTGCTTGCGATGCCGCCGTTCGACGGCCTCGCCGGTTCGGCGCTGAAGCAACTGTATCCGCAGGCGGTCGTCGAAGTCACGCCGTGGCCGACGGAGGGGAAGTCGCTGGCCGAACTGGAACGAGCGGCCAATCAGCTCGTGCGGCCCATGAAGCCTGACATGGTCATTCTGGCGGTCCCCGCCGACGCCGCCGCGGCCACCGACGAGGAATTCGCCCGCTCGTACACGTGGACGATGAACTGGTCGCTCAGCTTCGGTCATCAGGAATGGGACTGCGTCGTCGTCCACCCGTCGGTCGTAACGTCGGACATCAGCATGCCGCGGGGCGAACTCGTCCGGCAACTCGTTCATGCCCAGGACCTCCCGTTGATCGATCGTCCGCCCGGCGACCGGTCGCCGGCCCAAGTCCTCTTCACCAACGCCGTGAAGAAGGATGAGGGATGAGGGATGCGAGATGCTAGATGCGAGATACGGGTTGCTGGACAACTGCCCGCTGACACCGATCACCGATCACCGGTCACCGGTCACCGGTCACCGATTACCGATCACCATGCGCATCGCCTACCTGACCGCCGGCGCGGCCGGCATGTATTGCGGGTCTTGCCTGCACGACAACACGCTGGCGGCGGCGCTGGCGCGGTTGGGCGTCGATATCCAGTTGATTCCGACTTGCACGCCGATCCGCACGGACGAGGAGGATGTGAGCGTCGATCGCGTGTTCTTTGGCGGGATCAACGTGTATCTGCAGCAGAAGTTGAGGCTGTTTCGCTGGCTTCCGCCGGTGCTGGACCGGTTCTTGGACCAGCCCTGGCTGTTGCGGCGGGCTACGGCGCGCAGCACGGCGATCGATCCCAGGTTTCTGGGCGATTTGGCGGTTTCGATGCTGCGAGGCGAACACGGCCATCAACGCAAAGAGGTGCGGCGGTTGTGCCGTCATCTGGCATCGGACGTACGGCCCCGTTTGGTCGTGTTGACCAACATGCTGATCGGCGGCTGTATTCCCGAGTTGAAACGCGCGCTCGCCGTCCCCGTGCTGGTGACGCTGCAGGGCGACGACGCGTTCTTGGAGTCCTTGCCTGAGCCGCACAAGACGCGAGCCTTCGAGGAAATCCGCCGGTTGGTGCGCGACGCGGACGGGTTTCTGGGTAGCCGTCCATTCTGTGAAAGCGGGTAGCTGTTGTCAAGCCGTCCAGCCGGGG
>CAZAQY010000073.1:0-31634 GCA_964486845.1 uncultured Pirellulaceae bacterium | reverse complement strand
TGTTGCAAGCCATGCAGGACGTAATGACGCGGTGCGACAGTCCGCGTCTGCAAAGAACGCGCGGCTCCTGCGGCGGCAACGAGCCAACATCCCCAGATGTGGGAGATGGGAGCCTTCCCCTTCCACAAACAGCCCAAGCTCGATCGCCGGCGAGTCATGTCGCTTTACGACAGCTTCGATTACATGACCAAGCAGCAGGGCCTGATCCAGCGACCGCCACGTGTTTCGACGCTACTTGTCGTACGAAGCACAGCCGGGTCCACTGATCAGAGCGGCGTCGAGGAGAAGGCTCTGGCCGGAATCCTGAGGTCATTACTTCGCCGCGGGATTTGGAATGGGCGTGGGCGAGCGGTCTTCGGAGGTGATGCGGTAGTCCTGCAGGCTCTGGTCGTTGGTCGACCGGATTTCGTATCCACGCGCATCGCTGCGGACGATCTCGTACGTATAGCCGGCGCCCCTCGGCTTCCAACGCCGGCCGCAGCCCTTGGGCGGCCGCACCTCTGGATCCGTGGCCTGATGTGGCGTCAACGCCCAGTGGAAATCCAACGTGTCCCAGGAACCGGGATAGGAGCCGTGAGCGCGGTGGTACTCGGCGAATGCCTCCGCGGCGGCGTTCAAGAACATCGCGGCCTCGGGGATGGTCTTGCCTCCAGGCCGCTCACGCTTGCAGAGCCGATCCTCGGGGCGCTCGATCAGTTTTTCCGGCGTGTCCAAGCCCGGCCGCATTGCGTATTCCGCGAGCCCTTGGTCATTGACGGCCTCGATCAGGTATCCGTCCTGCTCTGCGTGGACGATGCGATAGGTGAAGCGGCAGTCCTTGGGGCGCCAACGGTCGCCGTGTTCCTTCGTCGGGCGAATGTCGGGATCGGTGATGCGATACGGCCCATTGCGGAAAGTCATCTCCAGCCGCCACCACTGGCGCGGGTACGAGCCGTGAGCGGCGTGATAGTCCGCCATGGCCTTGGCGGCCAACTGCAGGAAGAGGACCGGTTCGGGGCGACCTACATCGGATTTGCTCATCACCGGCTCTCCTCCCGCGGCGCCAAGGCCGCCCCCGGTCAGTAACAAGAATACCATGGAAGTGGACCACCGCTGCGATTCCAGCATGCGACGATCTCCTTGGTCAGTTCGGACTCTCAACTTCCCAAAGGCCGGAACAGGTCCGCGCAGTTCCGGCCTACAGCGCTCAGAGGCTGTCGGGCAGCTCTGGATAACGATTCTTGATATCCTCACGCAGTTTTCCGTTGTTCTGGCTCTCCAGCCGCCGGTCTAATTCAGGGTCGCGAAAGCCATTCTCTTTTTGCTCGTTGTAGAAATCGACCTGGTTCTTGTTCGTCCGGTACTCCTCGTCGATCGTGTTCTTGGTCTTCGCCGCTGGATGTTCGTCTTCGTTCAGGCCGTGCGTCGCCTCGTGGACGAGTTCCGATGCCGTTGCATCCACGTTGTTTATGTAATTGTCGCTGACCCTGATCTTGCTGCCGCTCCACTCGCCTCGGTGCGATCCCATCGAATCGAATTCCACGTTTCCGTCCTTGAGCAGCTTGTCGATCTTGTCGAGGACTTTCTTGCCCTCTTTCGTCTTGGCAAACTCGCTGTTGGCGATCTGGTCCCGCGCCTGGCTCAGCGTCTCGGCTTCGGTCAGCGGAGCTGTGGGCGTCGGGCCGGGTGACGGATTGGGCGTGGGCGGCTTGTGCCCCGAGGGGTCGACCAGCCGCACCGGATCGTTGAGCACATACCGATAAAGGTTGGCGTCTCCGGACGAGAACGTGATCGGATCCTCGCTGACAAACCGGCCCGTCGCCGCGTCGTAGTAGCGGGCCCGGCAGTAGTACAGGTCCACATCGGCACCGTACTCGCGGCCGGTGAAGGCGTAACGGGAGGCGACGGCGGGTGCCGTCTGATTCGTGATGTTGCCGAACGAGTCGTAGCTCACGTGATTCAGCACGGTACCCGCCCCGTCGACGATGTCCCGAATCGTGCCCAGGTGATCGCCCAGCAGCCATTGGGTCCCGCCCGTTTCGGATTCCTGGGCCAGCACTTGGTCGACCGCCGGGCCGTGGAGATAACGCATCAGCGGTTGGGCGACCTGCGGGCCGGCCGTGCCGTCGGCGTCGCGCAGTTCCAGCAGCACGTCGTCGCCGTCGTAGACGAAAAACTGTTGCGGTGGCTCGACGCCATCCTGAGGATCACCATCGACCGACGCGGCGATCCGCCGATCGAAGGCGTCATAGGTGTACCGGACTCGTTGGACCGGCGTCCCGCCGGGCTCTTCGTCGGTCACCTCGATCAGCCGATTGCGGTGGTCCCACGTCAACCGCCGTACCGCCCCTGTCGCCAGCTCGGTGCGGCGGACCAGGTTCCCTTCGGCATCGTAGGCGTATTGATACGTCCCTTCCGACAGCAGGCGGTTGTTGGCTCCGGTCACATAGCCGGCCAGGGTGCGGTTCCCGTTCGCATCGTACGTGTAGGACTCGTCCTGCTGCTGCGTGTGGTCGGCCGCCTGGAGTTGATTCGTCGCGTCGTACGTGAAATCGGCCGTTCCGTCCGGTGACGTCATCTGCACAATCCGGCCGGCGTCGTCAAAGGTCCAAGTGTAGGCGGCCAGGGTCGCGGGGCCGCGGGCGTGAGTCAGCCCGATCAGCCGCCCGGCCACGTTGGCGTCATAGGTGTACGTGGTCTGGGCGACCAACTGCGATCCCGCCAGATCCGAATGCCGCTCGATGCCGGTCATTTGCCTGGCGGCGTCGTAGCCGAAGTCCACGCGTTTGTCGCTGGTTCCGCCGGACTGGGTGATCTGCACGACGTAGTCCCGTTCGTCATGCGCATACTTCTTGACGCCGCCCAGACTGTCCCGGACGGACTTGACATTTCCCGCCCCGTCATACGCATAATTCAGCACCAAGGGGCCCAGCCGGGCGCCGGTGGTCGTGATATCCAACTGGTACTCGCCGGTCTCCCAGGGCAGCGCGGATGTTGCGTAGACCGTGTAGGTCCCGGTCACGTCCGCGGTGGCCTCCAGCAGGGCGTCGAGCCCCTCTCCGCTGTCGTCGTCGGACCAGGACGCGCCGGACGGCGAGCGCAGCCATAGGAACGAGTCGAGGGCGCCGGACGTGAGACTCAGACGCAGGTCCGTGCCCGCCTGGGCATCGAACGTGTAAACGTCGACATAGTACTCGCCGTCGAGCACCGAATCGCCCGCTTCCAGCCGGCCGGCGTGCGTTTCCGTCTTGCTCTGTACGAATTCCAGCCCCGTCACGTCGCCGGCGATCGAGACCAACCGGCCGACCTCGTCATAGGTGTAGGCATACGCGGCTGCCGCGCTGCTGACCTGCGTCACGCGGCCGACCGCGTCATAGGACCGGGCGAGGCTCTCCACCGTCTGTCCTTGCTCGTCCAGCCAGACCTCACTCACCTGGCGATCGCTCGCGTCGTACGCGAACCGCCGCACCCGGCCGTTGCGGTCCGTCGCGGCGAGCAGATTGCCGGCCGGATCGTAGGCGTACGTCCGCGCCTGCCCCAGAGGATCGGTCTCCACCACCACGCGATCCCGTGCGTCGTAGGCGTAGGCGGTCTTGTTGCCTGCGGGATCCATGAGGCTCACGACGTTGCCGACGAGGTCGTACTGCCTGGCGGTGACGCCCCCCAGGTGGTCGCTGACCGAGGTCAGTCGATTCAGTTCGTCGTAGCCGTACCATTTCTGGTGCCCCAGCGGATCGGTCACGGAAATTACGTTTCCGGAAGCATCGTAGCCGGTCAGGGTCGCCGCGTGCGATGCGTCGGTTTGCGACACCATGCGGTCGGCCACGTCGTAGCCGAATGTCACCGTGCGGCCCAGCGGATCGGTCACCGTCTCCAGGTTGCCGTTCGGGTCGTAGGTGTAGACCGTGGGCTGCTGCAGCGGGTCCACGATCCGGATCAGCCGGTCGAGCAAGTCGTACTGGTAGCTGGTCGTATGGCCGAGCGGATCCGTGGCGCTGAGCAGGTTCCCCGCCTCGTCATAGGTCCGCGTGGCGGTGTGCCCTTGTGCGTCGGTGGCCGAGAGCCGGCGGCCCAGCGGATCGTAGGTGTAGGTGGTCGAGTAGCCGCGGGCGTCGGTACTGCGGATCATCCACCCGGCGGCATCGTAGGCCATGGTCTGCGTGCCGCCGTCGGGGTACTGGACGGCGATGCGGCGATTGAGCGGATCGAAAGCGTAACGCATGACGTGGCCCAACTCGTCCGCCGTCATCGTCACGTTGCCGGATGCATCGTACGCGACCGTTTGCGACGTGCCATCCGCATAGACCGTCCGCACACGCCGCTGCAAGAAGTCGTACTCGAAGGTCGTCGTGCGGCCGAGCGGGTCCGTGGCGGACCGCAGATTGCCCGCCGCATCGTAGGCGAATTGCCGTTGGTTTCCCAGCGGGCCGGTCGCTCCGGTCAGCCGGCCCCGGATGTCGTAGGCCAAAGTGGTCGTGTTCCCGTTGGCATCCGTCCGGGAGATCAGGTTGCCAACCGGGTCGTACCCATAGCTGACCGTCATCGGCAGATCGCTGCTCGTGCTGGTCACCTGTCCCGCGTCGTTGTAGGCATAGCTGGTGGTGTAATCTCCGGAAGCCGGCGTCAAGTTGCCTTTCGGCCGCGTGTGCGTGAGCAGCAAGCCGTGAGCGTCGTAGGTCATCGTCGTGACATTGCCCAGGGCGTCGGTGATGCCGATCAGATTGCCGTTGGCGTCGTACTCGTTGACCGTGATGCGTCCGCCCGGACGGATCAACCGCGTCAGGTTGCCATAGTCGGGCTCATAGCTGAATTGCGTCACGGCGCCGGCGCGATCGGTCAGCCGGGTCAGGTTGCCCTGAGCATCGTACTCGTAGGTCTCTGAATTCCCTGCCGGGTCCGTCCACGAAACCATCTGCGCGCCCTCCCAGGCGCAGGACTCCCGCGCACCGGTGGGGTGAGTCAACTGCGTCAGGTAGCCGCTGGCGTCGTAGTCATAGACGGTGGCAAAGCCGCGTTGGTCGAGATAGACGGTACGCCGGCGGAACAGATCGTACTCCAGCGTTTCCGTGAAGCCCTGGGGATCGGTGACTCGCCGCGCTCGCCGGTTGGCGTAGTAGGTGAAGGTCCGCCGGCCGCCATCGGGCTCGGTGATCTGCTGCAAGAGGCCGCCGAGAATCGCGTCGCTGTCCGGATAGTACGAATACTGGACCACCGCGGCCGGCGTATTCGCGTCGGAGGGACTGGTGGCCAGGGCGAGATGTGGTCCGGCATAGGCATAGGACCAGGTGCGGCCCGTGAAGTCGGACACGGCGGTGAGGTGTTCGCCGCTGTAGGCGAAGGTGAGCCGGCGGCTGGGAGCGTCCGCGTCGGCGACGGCCGCCAGGTGGCCGTCGTCGTAGGACAGCGTCAGCGCATTTCCATAACGATCGCGGATTTCGACCAGTTTCCCGCCCTCGTCGAACTCGTGGATCCGCCCGTCCCGCTCGCGGTAGCGATAGCCCCCGGCGGTTGCCGTCAGGACCCCGTGGAGCGTCGCCGGTGAGAGGTACCCGCCGCTGCCGTCGGGCGCAAAGGCGAAGCGGTGGCCTTGATCGTCGGTCCAAATCACCGTGCCGTCGGGCTGGAACGAGAGGAAGTGGCTGTAGGTGTGCAGCCAGCCGACTCCCAATCCCACATCCAAGTCCGACTGGGAATCGTAATGCCGCGCGAAATCCAAAGGCAGTCCGGTGCCGGGGATGCGGATCTCGGACTCGTCGCGGGTCACGTTCCCGTTGGCGACGTTGACCGGATCGCCCGCCTTGGTCTGGTTCGGGTCGGGATTGCCGGGAGGAGGGGGATTGGGGGCGCTCGGCTCCCCCGTGCCGCTGCCGCCCTGGCACTCCGACACGGCCTGGAAAGACAACCCGCCGGAGATGATGAACGCGCTACCCCCCGCCCGCTCCGTGATGTAGCCGACCCCTTGCCAGTCGTTCAACGGCGTCGGATCGCGCGGGACGGTGACCTTGGCCCCGGCGTTGACCTCCGCCTGAATCGCCGCTTTCGTCGAGGGCGCCAGAGTCAACTGAGGCACGTAGGTCGCCGCGTTGTCGGCGTCGATCGTGAACACCGGAATGCCCCGCTCGGCGGCCAACTGCAGCGACTTGACCGTCGACATGCTCTCGGTGTTGACCAGGCGTTCCCAGACCGCGTGCTCTTGCGCCGAGCCGTCGAGATTGATGATCCGTTCTCGCGCCGCCTCGACCGACGTGTCGCCGTCGATCGAGAAGGATTGGTGATAGCCGTTGGCGACGTCGACGATCACGCCCCGTGGGACCGCGGGGATCATCAGGTCGGGATGCAGCGTGACCGTCGCCTCGCTGGTCGCCAGCCCCGAAGCCACCCGCGCGTAGACCGGCGCAGCCTGCGTCAAGGCATCGACCAGCTCCTCCCCGGCGTTCGTTTCGTGGAAGTAGCTCAGGATGCCCAGCGCCAGCAACGCGCCGACTTGCGATTCCTGGTCGACCGCGCCGCCGTTCAAGGCCGCTACCGACGCTTCGTTCACGGTCTCTTGCTGCCGCTGCAACATCGCGTGGGAAATCTGATTCGCATCCAGGCCGACCGCAATCCAGTCGCCGATCGCCCTCGTGTAGCTCCGCATCACGTCCCACTCATCGTCGCCGGGATCGTAGTGGTAGAGGTCGATCTGGACGTAGCCGCTGCTGGAGAGAGCATCGCCACGGGCCTGCAAGTTGCCGTCCAGACGCAGCAGCGGGTCCCCGTCCGGGGCAAAGCCGATCGTCACTCGCTCCTGTCCCATTTCCGGCAGGACCAGCAACTGGTCGATCAGGCAGGTGCCGGCCTGTTGGACAACCAGCCGGACGCGATGCGTCAGCGGCAAAGGAACGTCGGAATATACGTCCGGCGTGCCCTCGACGGTGTAGGGCAGGCCGCTCGGCAGTCCGGCCACGGTCATGGGCCGAATCGGCCCGTCGTAGGCGACGTCGGCCAGCGACTTGTCGCCGAAATGCGCCGCCAAGTACTGGGATACGGTCTGCGCGTAGTATTCTGCGGCCGTCTCGCTGCGGACTTGCGACAGGTAACCAGACTCGTCGAAGGGCGCGGCCCTCAACAGCCCCGGCACGCCGGGCTGAAAGACACGGAACTTCCAGCTCCCGTCCAACGCCGCCCACTGCGGACTGGATCCGGGCACGTCGAGCCAGGCTTCCACCCAGACATGATCGAAGCGGAATGTCTCCGGGTTGCCGTGGGCGTCCGAAGTCAAGACAGGACTCAGACCCGCGGCGGCCAACACGCGCAGGGCCGCATCCGCGTGCGTGACGCCCAGCCAGTCGAGCACCAAGGGGGCGTCGGCTTCGATCCGCCCACTCACGTAGCGCGACGTGACTCCCGACTCGGCCAGCAGTGCCATCAACAGCCCGGCTTGATCCCAATCGTTGCCCGCCCGGGTCTCCAAGACCGCCTGCGGCCCTTTCATCGAGCCCGGATAAGGCTGGTACTCGAACTGGTTGACCACGTGCTCGTAAATCGCCAGCGGCAAATGGTGCAGGGCCGCCGCCAATTCCGCCACCGTGCGGGCCTGGTTCACGTCACCCGGCGCCAAGTCCGTCTGCAGCACCCGGCCGGCCAACGACGACGTGTCGGCCAACGGGTTCCCGTACAGGCTCAGCGAACGCAGTTCCGAAAAACCGCTCAGATCGGGAACCGTCGAGATGGTGTTGTAGCGGACATCCAGGGAGCGCAGTCCGACTGCTCCGGTCAGGCTTGCCAGTTCTCCGCCGGACAGACCGACTCGCGCCAGAGTCAACGTTTCCAGTTGCGTCAGGCCTGCCAACGGCGCCAACGGATCGGCGGCCGACAGCTCGCCCGCCGGTGCCGTCCAATCCGCCGGCTGAAGCGAAAGCGTCCGGAGGTTCTCGAGGTACTGGAGACCCTGGAGACTCTCGATGGTGTTGCTGTCGAGCGACAGCGCAGTCAACGTCAGAACATCGTCGCGGTCGACATACTCCCCCGCCGGCAATCCCAACGCCTGGCGCACGGCTTGTTCCAGTTCTTCGTCCTCGAACAGGGGCGGAAAGTTGCAGGTCACCACGTTGTCGGTGCTGGTCGAAGCTGCGTTGCCGTTGCCGGCCGCGTCGTGGGCCGCGCCGGCCGGGACGCCGGCCACGACCGTGCCGCTGCCGGTCATCCCGCCGACGGCCACCGTGTACGTCCTGCCGTCCGATCCAACGGGAGTGACCATGGCGCCCGGAGCGCCCGGCGCTGTGCCGGTGAGCGTCACGTCCTCCGCCCCAAAGCCGAACACGGCCTCGCTGAACACGACCGTGAAATAGACCGGCGACGTCTGGCTCGGATCGAGCTGCCCCGCCGCCTGGTTGACGGTCACGGTGGGAATCTCCGTGTCCACGACCAGTTCGTCGCTGGTCGTGTCCGAGCCGACGTTTCCCGCCCAGTCCGTCGCCTGGGCGGTCACGTCGTACACCCCGTCCGCCAACGGCAGCGGGACGGCGGCGCTCCACGTACTGCCGCTGATCGTCGCCGCCAGCGTTTGACCGGCGACGGTTACCTGGACCCCGGTAATCCCGCGAGTCGGCCAGGGATCGGTGACCGTGCCGCTCAACGTGGGCTGGGCATGGCTGGTCAGCAAGCTGCCGACGGTGACGATGGGCGGGACGCCTTCTTGCCACAAATAGTTGATGAAATTGATACAGTCCAGGACGTCTGCCGGCGTGATCCAGTTGTCGCCGTTGACGTCCAGGTACGGCGGCGGTCCGGCTTGAGCGGAGGGGTCCGGCAATTCGCGGGACTGCCGCGCGTTGATGTCGTTGACCATCGCCAACACGTCGGCCGGCATCACCAGATGATCGCCGTCGACGTCGAAACGGTTCACGGGGTTCTGCCACGGTGCGCCGTCCAGCAGTTGCCGCGTTTCCAGCGGTTCGAGCCTCAAACGGCGGCGAAGGCGGGTTAGCGGCGAGCGGCGGGGTGGGGACGACCACCAGGAGTTGCTCGGTGTCGATGCGGTTTTTGGGGGGCGCCCGTTGCGAATGAGGGTGGTTCGGGGAGTCATGCTCGCGTACTCGAAGGTTTCCGGATTCGGACCGGAGCATCATGCCCATCCACAGCGCCGGCTTGCAGAGACCTGCCGCGCGCAGACAAGGCCGGCGCAGCACACCCGTCAGTATAACCCAGCCGCAGGGCGCGGTCCACCGATTTGAGAGCTGGCAGCCGTTCCGGTTCCAGCACCAAACGGGATTTCTGCGTGTTTGCGTCACCTTTATCGAAGCACGCTTTTTCGGTGTGGCACGGCCTACTTGTTGGCCGTGTGTGCGGCGGACACGGCCTACTTGTTGGCCGTGTGTGCGGCGGACACGGCCAACAAGTAGGCCGTGCCACACTTGCGACGCTACGGCTCGACCTCCGCCTGCAGGCATTTCACCAGGAGCGTGGCGTAGGAGCCTCGCGACAGCGTGAACGCCAGACTCAGCTTCTGCTGTTGAGCGTACAGCTCGTCCGGCGCCAGTGTGTGGCTCAATTCCTGCGGAACAAACCGCGCCGGCCGATAGCCTTTGGAGAAGAACGTATCGCGCGGGTACTTGATGCGGATCTGACGCAATTCGATGCCGAACTCGCGCAGCGTCTCGTCGAGCAGATCTCGGATCGGGCCGGGATCCGGCTTGAGCCGCGCCGACGGCAAAGGCAACTGGCAGGCGGCCAGTGCGTCCGCTTGCGGCGGGTCCAATCCGCGAGGATAGATTGCCGGCCCCAGTTTCAGCGGCAGCGTGCCCCGTTGCTCCGGGCGGCACAGCGTGCGCAGGTAGCGGTCCAGCAACCGGTTCCACAAGTGGCTTTGAAACGCCGCCGCGTACAAGCTCCGCAAGTCGATCGGCAGCCGGGCCATCGCGGCGCGAAAGTCGCCGGGCCGATCGGCCAGAAAGCTCACGATGCGGCGGCGGTCCGGCTGCGACATCCGCGGCTGGCAAGTCCGCCAATCACCCCAATCGTCCCGTAGGATCGCCTTCTCCGCGACGTCCGCCGGCGTGTCGTGTTCGTTGGGATCGGCCAGGGCCAGCCACAACGCCCGTTCGTAATCGCCGCGGCACCACGGTGCGGCGATGAACTGGCCGGATTGTCCCACCGAGCCGAATCGCTGGTCGTCGAAGTAGTTGGGGACGCCCTGGCGGTCGAGGTCCGTGAGCACCGTTTGGCAGCGGTCTGCCACGGCGGCATCCAAGTCGCGCAAGATCACCAGGAAGCGATTGCCCGACACGTCGCCGGCTTGAAAGGGCCGAGGCACCTGGCCCAGGTACGTGAGGTCGAACCGCGCCTGGCGCAGGTCGCGTCGCGGACCGCGCTCGACCGTCAAATGCTGCTGCGTGACGCCGTGGAAATCCTTTAAGCCACCGAAAGAAACCCGTTGCCGCTCGATCCGCCAGCACTGAAGGACCTCGTCGACCGCCTCCGGGGTCCCGATCCAACGCTTGGTCAAGCGGTACAGCGCAAACGGCCCGCCGGACGGCGCGAGTTCCGTCAACTCCTCGACCTGAAAGTCTTCCGGGATGCGTTTCAATCTCATGGAATGGCCCGTTCCTGAGGAAGGGAGATCCGAATCTGAAATCTGAAATCTGAAATCTGAAATCTGAGATTTGAGATTTGAGATTTGAGATTTGAGATTTGAAACAAATCCCAAGCCCGGAATTCGAATGATCGAGTCCAGGCTCTGTCTCGAATTTCGCGTTTCGGATTTGAAATTGGCCGGTTCCGCCGGAACCTGAAGTCCTAATCTTTCACTTAACCGTTTCGGGTTTTCATTCGCCTGCCGCTTCACCGCCCTGCGGCGCCGCGGCGGCGTCCGGCGGCGGCGCCAGCACGGCTTCGCCTTGATTCTCCGCCGTCCCGTCGGGCCGGAAGATCACGGTCTGGCCCGGCGGCACCTGCAGCATCCGCTTGATCTGGTGCGATGGCAGCGTGCCGCGCGGCAGCTGGCCGTACACCGGCAGCGCATAATCGGGCAGTTGCAGATTCGGCGCCGGCTGTAGCCCCTCGTCGTACAGCTGCGTCCAGAAGCCCTGGTCGTCGACCTCCAACAATTCCAGATCCAAAAACAGGCCGATGCGGTCCAGCAGGTATTGAACGTGTGAACGGGCCAACTGACTGAGCGATTCGGTGTAGGCTTGTTGCGCGTCGAGCACGTCCTGGACGCGGATGCCTTCCAGCCCCAGCCGCAATTGCAGCATGGTGCTGATCCGCCGTTCATACGCCAGCGCGGCGCTGGCCACCGCGATCTCATATTGCTCTCGGGCCAGAGACAGGTTCCGCAGACTGTCGCGCACGGCGAACTTGATTTCGTCCTCGGTCTCAATCAGGGCCCTCAGTCCCGCGTTGTAGTCGATCAACGACTTGCGGAAGTCGTTCCGCTGGGCGCGGCGATTCAAGGGAGCGTCGAATTCCAGCCGCAGCTGCGTCGTGCCTTCGTCGAACGTGAAGTCGAAGGGCCGGTTGTACCCGCTGCGGGTCCTCAACCGCTGGCTGGCCTGCAGGTTCAGGATCGACTTCAGGTCATCGCCCTGGAACTTGATGTTTCGCCACCTGTCCGCCAGACCCTCCCGCTGGTTCATCAGATCGTAACGCAATGTGAGCGCCGTCAACATGGCGTCGTCCATCTCGATTTCGACCGGCGTCAGTCCGCCGGATTCGCGAGCCAGCGACTGCTCGCTTTCGGCGATCAGGCGGTCGGCATCGGTCAGGGTCTGCTGTAGCGCGGCGGCGGCGTCCGCGGGCGGCGGCGGCAGTAGCCCCTGCAACTGCTGGGCCAGCGCTTCCGTGTCTGCCAGCAGCGCCATGGCCGTGCGGACGAATTCCGGGATGCGTTCCAGGCCGCGGCGGACACGGTCCAGGTCTTGCAGGACACGATCCGGGTCGCTGATGACGACGACTTCCTCCAGATCGGCCCTCAATTGCGCGTGCCGTCGGCCCAGATCCTGGGCGCGTTGCCGGATCACGCTCAGCGCGGCCGGATCCCGGACCGTGCTTTCCGCCACGTTGATTTGGCGCGAGATGAGCACCAGTAAGGAATCGCTCAGGTCCATCGTCCGCTGGAACACTTGCAGGGGAGACGGCGCAGCCTCCGTGGCTTCCTCCCTGGCAATCGCGTCCCGCTTCGACTGGACATCCAGCAGGGATTCGGCGGCGGCCAGTTGGGCCAGATCCAGTTGCAGGGCGGCGATCTGGGACGCCTCCTGGCCCAAACGCTGCCGTTGCCGTTCGACCAGCAGCATCTTGCGGACGAGGTCCACGGACACGTTCAGCACCGCACCGCGTTCGGGCGACGGCTGGGCGCGTTCCTTGATCAGGTTTCGCCGCGCCCGGCGGACTCGCTCGGCAACTGCCATCAATTCGTCGCGCAGCGTCAGTTGCTCCAATTCGGTCAGGTCCAGGTTGATCGGCAACTCGGTCGGCAAGCCGATACTGATCTTCAGCCGGTCGAACGCCCGTTCCAGGCTGTTGCAACTGCCGATCAATTGCCGGCGGCTAGTCAGCGTGCTCTGCTCGAACTGATCTACCTGGAACCGCGGCAGGCGCCCGGCGCGGTACTCGGCCTCGCCCCGATCGAAGCCGCGCAGCACACTGAAGTAGTCCTGCGTGTCGATCTCGATGCCGCGGTAGGCAAGCAGCAGACTGTAGTACTGCCCGGCCAGCTGACCGAACAGGGTCTTGCGGTAGCGGGCAAAGTCGCGGGCCGCATAGACCACGTTGCGCTCCGCCTGGGTCAAGTTTTCCAGTACGATATCGCGTTGAAAGATCGGCTGGGAAAAGTCGAACAGCAAATCGGAGCCGACGTCCGCGGCGAAGCCGCTCGGCCCGTTGAAGGTGAGCAGCACCCGGTTGGCAAAACTGGCCAAGAACGTTCCGCCGGTGGCCAGCACCTGATCGCCCGTAATCGTGGGCCGAATGTTGAGCGCACTCTGTCGGCCAACGGCAGCGGGCTGGTCCAGGTAATCGACGACCACCCGATTGCCGCTGGTGGCGAATTTCAGGTCGTAATCGAACCGCTCCAGGGACAGCGCCAGCGCCGCGAGGTAAAGCCGCTCCTTCCGGGTCTGGTATTCGCGGCTGTTGATCAGCGCCAACTGCATGATGTCCTCCAACGCCAACCGTTGCGAGCGGTCGCGCAGGTCATCATCCGGTTCGCGGCCGAACGAATCGCGGTACTCCTTCCGCACCGACGCGAATTCCAGCATCCGCCGCAGGCAGCCCGCCGGAAGCGATTGCCATGTCGCTTGCGGGATCGGCAGGATGAGCAGTTCTTCCGTGGAGAGCCCCAGGATCAACGAGAGCTGTTCCATGTCGATCGACGAAATGTCCCCCGGCGCCGCCGCCGGCGCGGACTCCGATGCCTGGTAAACGACTTGCTGCACGAGGTCCCAGGTCGTCGCCGGCCCGTTGCCCGGCGGCGGGACGGCCTCGTGCAAGCCCGACTCGCCGGCGAGGGGACGGAACCAGGGAAGCCTCGCTTGCGCGTCGGGCTGATATGGGAACAGCCCGGCCGCGAGTCCCTCTCTCTGCTGGCCTCCGAACCGGCCGGGATCCCGCTGTGGCAACTCCGGCAGCGCATACGCGTACAGTTGCGGCGCAGGCGCCGGCAAGGCCGGATCGTCCGTGGGCGTGGGGTCGAAAAACCGGGACCGGGGATCGGGGTAAACGGAGAACATGGCCGGCAGCTGCCACGGCTGGCGGGCGGACTTCTCCTGGAGAATGGCCGCAGCATCCCGGTCGGCCGCCAGGCGATACCGCGTCCGGCTACAGCCGGCGAGCGTCACCAGCAGACACCAGCAGCACAGGGCGCGGACCAGCAGCGCACCCGCTCGATTTTCCGCCATGAGTCCCACTTGTGTTTCCTGCAGCAGCCGGACTGCTTTCTCCGCCCTTCGGTTTGCGCAATCCCGACAGACAAGGTGATGGGTAACGTTTACAGAATCGGTAAGCTTGCCCCCTTCGTGCAATCTTTCCCACAGACTTGGCAAAGCGGGCAGTGCTAGCATCGCAAAACAATCCGGACGCGCAGGCTGGGCAAGGTGTTGCAAAACTGCAGGCACACCGTAAACTACTCTGAGCGCGGCTCAAGCTGCGCTTGCCAGCTGGTTTGGCGATGGAGCAACGGACAAGAAGAAACTCTTCTGCCTGACTCAGGGTGCAGCGTGGATGTGCACGAGGGCCCTGGCGCCGGCGATCACTGGGCATCGACTTTCGACGCGGTGCCCGATTTGATCCTGATTCTGGATACCCGGCATCGCGTCGTGCGGGCCAACCGGGCGATGGCGGAGCGAATGGGCTGCACGGCGGAAGAGCTGGTAGGAAAGAGTTGCTTCCCACCGAGCAGAAGCGCGCGGAGAGTCAGGCCATCGAAGCGGTCCGCCAGCGTGACCGGTTCCTGGCGATGCTGTCGCACGAACTCCGCAATCCGCTGGGAGCGATCCTCAACGCGGCTTGTGTCGTCAAGCGGCTGCAACAAGTTCAGATCAACCTGCTGATGAATGCCGTCAAGTTCACGCCCGCCGGCGGGCAGATCAGGCTGCGACTGTGTCGCGAAAAGGACGCGGCCGTGCTGAGCGTCCGAGACGACGGGCAAGGCATCTCCAGCGACATGTTGGAGCGCGTTTTCGATTTGTTCGTCCAAGCGGACACGACGCTGCACCACCAGCAAGGCGGCCTGGGCATCGGACTGACGCTGGTCCGCATGCTGGTCGAGATGCACGGCGGCACGGTGATTGAGGGGCACGATGTGCAACTGCAACCCCGCTGAATTGCTCCGCGTTTTGGCGGAACGCCGGTAATCACTCGCCGTCGATGTACCGCTGGGTCAGTTCGCCGTAGGCATCGACGCGGCGGTCGCGCAGGAAGGGCCAGTGCGTGCGGGTGGTGTCGATCAAGCTCAGATCGCATTCGGCCACCAGCAGCGCTTCGTCGTCGTGCGAGGCCTTGGCAAGCACGTTGCCGAAAGGATCGGCCACCAAGGACGCGCCCCAGAACTGCAGTTGGCCTTCGCAGCCGACCCGGTTGGGCGCGGCCACGAACACGCCGTTGGCGATGGCGTGGCTGCGCATCATGGTTTCCCAAGCGGCGTGCTGGCTGGGGCCACAGGTGTCCCGCTCGTTCGGCAGCCAGCCGATGGCGGTCGGGTAGAACAGGATCTGAGCGCCGCGCAAGGCCGTCAGCCGTGCAGCTTCCGGGAACCACTGGTCCCAGCACACACAGACACCGATCCGCCCGGCCCGCGTGGCGAAGCTGCGGAAGCCCAGATCGCCGGGCGTGAAATAGAATTTTTCGTAGTACAGCGGGTCGTCGGGAATGTGCATCTTGCGGTACAGGCCGCACTGCGTTCCGTCCGCGTCCCAGACGACGGCCGTGTTGTGATACACGCCCGGCGCACGCCGCTCGAACAGCGAACCGACGACCACCACCCCGTGCTTGCCGGCGGCCCTCGATAGCGCGTCGCTGGTGGGGCCCGGAATGGGCTCGGCTTCGGCGAAACGGGCGTGCTCTTCGCTCTGACACGGATACAGGCCGTGGAACAGCTCCTGCAGGCACACGAGTTCCGCGCCCTGAGCCGCGGCATCGGCGATGCGCGCCAGGGCCTTGTCGACGTTGGCCTGCTTCGAATCTGTGCAACGCATCTGGACCAACGCGATTCTCACGCGACGCGTGTTGATGTCTGGAGTGGTCATGTAAGTATTGGTATTCGAAGGCCAGAGTTTCCCACGGATGGCATGGCGCTACCACAGATGGATCCTTCAACTCGGCAGGATCACGCTCACCGCCTCACCGACCCGGGCCCGCAGTTCGACGGCGGCGTTGCCGTTCACGACGGCGATCTCCAGGCGGTTGCTGGAACCGACCAGCGCGATCGGCGTGCCGGGCGGACGCTGGCCGTAGGCGGCCACGATGCCGCTGATCGTGCGGCCGCCGCAATGGACGGCGGCCGCATCCGGAGCACGGGTCGCCGCGATCAGGTCTTGCGTGATATTGGAGATCAAGTTGCCGAACGTGTCGATGGCGATGATTTCGCCCTGCAGGCGGTTCTTCGCGACGACCACCTCGGGCCAGGACACCTGCACCGGCTGATCCCAGGTTTCGCCCAATTCCTCCAGTGCGGTTCCCAGGCTCAGATGAGCGGCCACGGGGGCCAGGATGTCCCGGCCGTGGAAGGTGGCCGAAACGGCCGGCAGCCAGTATTCGCGCTGGGTCAGCGCTACCACGCGCGCCGCCGGATCGCCGCCAACCAGGCGGCCGAGCAACCCATTGTCGGGGGCGATGTAGTACCGGCGGCCGATTTCCGCGGCCAAGACGCGGCGCTCCGTGCCCACACCGGGATCGACGACGGCGACGTGGATCGAGCTTTCCGGAAAGCGGGGTGTGACGTCCTGCAACACCAAGGCCCCTTGCCGGACGTCCTGGGGGGCAACGTCGTGCGTGATGTCTACCAACACGGCATGGGGATGGATCGACAGGATGACGCCCTTGATTTGGGCCACGTACGGGCTGCCGCTGCCGAAATCGGTGGTCAAGGTAATAATCGAGCGGGACATGGCAGAATTCCCCTCTAGCGGCTGTCTTGATATCGCCGTGCCGGGCGCGGTCTTAGCCCTTGTGTGCCTTCACGGTGGATAGTATGATGTTTCCAGCGGTGCAATGCCATGCCCAAGAAACCAGACGACGACCTATTTGCTGAAACCACCATGTCCTTCGGGGAGCACCTGGAGGAACTGCGTGTCTGCCTGTTCAAGTCGGTGCTCGGTTTGGTGCTGGGGTTCCTGGTCGGCTTGGCGGTTGCTAACCGCGCCGTGGAGTTCATCCAGACACCGCTGAAGAAAGCCCTGGAAGATCACTATATCAGCAAAGCGATCGGTGATCTGCAGACCGAGTACGGGCAGGAACTGCCACCTGACGTTCATCGGTTTGTGGAGGAGAATCGTCTGGTTTTCGACAAGGTGTACGTCGAAGCGGCCGAGTTGCCACGTGTCCGTGATTTGGTCGCCCCAGCGGTGACCAAGACGAGCCCGGCGAAAGCCGCTGGGGCCAAGCTGGACGCTGGGGCCAAACCGCCCGCCGAGGCGAAGCCCAAGGCCGAAGCGGCGCTCATCCTGGGCGGGGACATTCCCATGCCCGCGGCGCCCTTGATCGCCACGCGGGTGTGGCGGCCGATTCAGACCCTCGTCAAGGCCCTGAACGCGCAAGAAGCGTTTATGATCTGGATGAAGGCGGGGTTTGTTGTGGGCCTGGTGTTTGCCAGCCCTTACATTTTCGTGCAGATCTGGAATTTCGTCGCCGCCGGATTGTATCCGCACGAGAAACGCTACGTTCACATCTATCTGCCATTCAGCCTGGTGCTGTTCTTGGCCGGAATGGCGACGGCCTTCTTCCTTGCGTTCAAGTACGTGCTCAACTTCCTGTTCGGTTTCAACGCCGCCATGCAGATCGACCCTGATCCTCGGATCAGCGAATGGTTGGGCTTCGTGCTGATGCTGCCGGTGGCCTTTGGGATCTCCTTCCAGTTGCCGCTGGTGATGCTGTTCCTGCACCGAATCGGCGTCTTTTCGCTGCAGGCTTACCTGGCCAAATGGCGACTGGCGGTGCTGATCATTTTCGTCGCGGCGATGATCATCACGCCGACGGCCGACCCCATCACCATGCTGCTCATGGCCCTGCCGATGACCGGACTGTACTTCCTGGGCATCGCGCTGTGCAAATGGATGCCGCGGAACAAGAGCCCGTTTGCGGAAGGGTACGAGCCGTGAAGAGGAGTCGCGAGGAAGAGCTTCGCAGCAAATCGCTGCGCAAGTGGAACTTGGGAACCAGAACTGGGGGCTGGCGAGAAATCCGGGTCAGAGTCTCTGCCGGTATCGCCCGGCAGGGGGAACTCCCGCTCATCTGAACTTCGGAACGAACTTAGGACTCCGTTTGCACCGGGACTCGCGGACTCGCGTCTGCGCTTGATTCGCTCTGGCATCATCGCCGCGTATTTGCTAACCTCCCGCCGCATGTCCTGACGCAGGCGACCCTGTGGCCGAGTCCTGCGGTTCGTCCATTGTTGCACGTCGAGGGATCGATCGATGCTCCAGCGCGCTTTCCTGGTGGGTCTGCTAGCAGCCTTGTCCTTCCTTTCCCATCCCAGTGCGGTATGGGCGGCCAAGCCTTGGGAACTGCTGATCCCGTTCAAACGCGTGGATGCCGACGCGGACAAGGTCTACCGGCTGACGGAGGACCAAGGGCCGTGGATGGTCCTGGCCACGTCGTTCGCCGGTCCGGGGGCGGAAAGGCAAGCTCAATCCCTGGTGTTGGAACTGAGGAAGAGGTTCAACGTCGAGGCCTACACTCATCGCCAAAGCTACGATTTCACGGAACCCGTGGTCGGCCTGGGCTTCAACCCACTCGGCGGTCCCAAGATGATGAAATACGCCAACGCCGCCAAGTTCGACGAGATTGCGGTGCTGGTGGGCAACTTTGAAACGGTGAACGACCCCAAGCTGGAGAAACTGCTGGACGAAATCAAGCACTCGCGTCCCGACTGCCTGGACCTGTCCAAGAACAAGACCAGCACGCAGCGTTTTGTGGGATTGCGCGAACTGCAGCGGAGGCTGACCCCGGACAAGGAGAAGAAGCAGCGGGGCCCCATGGGCAACGCCTTCGTCACGCGCAATCCGCTGCTGCCCCAGGAGTACTTCGTCCACAAGGGCTTGGACCCGTTGGTCGAGCAGATGAACCGCGATGTCGAATACAGTTTGTTGAAGAGTCGCGGGGCCTACAGCGTGCGCGTGGCCACGTTCCGCGGCGCTACGACGTTGAAGGCCAGCGAAGCGGACAAGTTGCCGAGCAAGAAGCTCGAGGAGGCGGCGATCAAGGCTCACGAACTTACGCTGCAACTGCGGAAGAAGGGCGTCGAGGCCTACGAGTTCCACGATCTCCACGAGAGCATCGTGACCGTCGGCAGCTTCGATTCCGTGGGCACCCAACAGCCCGACGGAAAAATGGAACTGAACCCGGCCGTCCACCGGCTGATGCAGGAGTACGGCGCCAAGCACCAACCGCTTCCCGGACAGGAAACCTTGGCGCTGGTGCCCCGCTCGCTGGGCGGCATCAATTTCGACGTCCAACCCATGCCGGTCCAAGTGCCCCGCTCGTCCATCGCGGCCTCCTACACGACCGGCAACCGGTTGCTCCGGTAGGGCACTGATTGGCAGGCCGCTTGTCGCGTGGTAAGGTGTTCGAGGCACTTGCCTGGAATGCACCCCTGAAGGTTCTCAGCAAAGGAGATCCGCCATGCGTACGTTCGTCGTTCTCATGCTGTTCTTGATGGTCCTCTCGCCGTGCTTCGCCGGCGCTCCGGCTGCGATCGACCTGTATGTCAGCCCGGACGGCAGCGACGCAAACCCGGGCAGCAAGGAAAAGCCGCTGGCCACGATCACCAAGGCCCGCGATGCCGTGCGGCCGATGATTGCCGCCGGACTGAAGGCCCCCGTGAATGTTTACCTGCGCGGAGGCACCTACCGGCTGGACGAACCCTTGGCGTTCGGACCCCAGGATTCGGGCGCTGAGGAATTTGCGGTGACCTATGCGGCCCAACCCGGCGAGACGGTGGTCGTCAGCGGCGGGCGGCCGATCACCGGATGGCAGCGCGGCGAGGGCCAGATCTGGACTGCCCCGGCGCCCGGTGTTCGGGAGAGCCGGTGGAAGTTCCGGCACCTGTTCGTCAATGGCCGCCGGGCCGTGCGGGCGCGGACGCCCAACGTGGACGCCGAGAATCCCAGCTGGCAACTCCAGGGCGCCGATCTGGCCGCCGACCTGTCCCGCTACACCCTGACCTTGCCTCCGGGACTGCTGGGGGCCTGGTCCAATCCATCCGATATCGAAGTCATGGTGGCCGGCAATTGGGAAATCAATCGCTTGCCGGTCCAGAGCATCGACCACGGCGCGGGCGTCGTGGTGCTCGCGCCGCCCCATGCCAGAGGCCATGATGCCATCCGCCCAGGTCCGGGCCGCTGGTGCCATTTTGAGAGCGCCCCCGAACTGCTCGACCAGCCCGGCGAATGGTATCTGGATCGTCCGTCCGGGACGGTCCGCTACTGGCCGCTGCCGGGCGAGGACATGCAGTCTGCCGAGGTGATCGCCCCGGTCGCCGGCCGCCTGGTCGAAGTCAAAGGCGCCGCCGGCCGCCCGGTCCGCAATCTGCATTTTCGCGCGCTCCGCTTCGAGCACATGAATCTGGACCTGCCCAGCGGCGGGTACCTCGGCATCCAGGCCTGTCACTGCACCACCGGCAAAGACTGGCAGGGCACGTGGGGCCGCGTGCCGGCGGCGATCCGCTGGGACTATGTCGAGAAATCCAGTCTCCAGGACTGCGTCTTGACCCGCTTGGGCGGCTGCGGCCTGGAACTGGTCACCAGCTGCCACGACAATCTGATCCAGGGCAACGAGATCACCGACGCCAGCGGCAACGGGATCATGCTGGGCGGGCCGAAGGCCGAGGCCGAGGTGCCCAAACGCAATCGCATCGCCAACAACCACGTCCACGCCTGCGGCGTCGAATACTATGGTGGGGTCGGCATCTGGGTCGGCTTTGCCCAACAAGCGGTCATCGCCCACAACCTGGTTCACAATCTGCCTTACAGCGGCGTTTCGGTCGGCTGGCAATGGAACCCCCAGCCGACGCCCTGCAAAGAAAACACGATCGAATACAACCACATCTACGACGTGATGAACCGGCTGTGCGACGGCGGCTGCATCTATACGTTGGGTTTCCAGCCGGGCACGGTGATCCGCGGCAACCACCTGCACGATGCCCGCCGCAGCCGCTACGCGCAGGGCGCCCCGAACAACGGCATGTTCATCGACGAGGGCAGCAAGGGGTTCCTGTTCGAGCAGAACGTGATCTACGACACGGCCGCTGAACTGGTCCGCTTCAATCAGTGCCAGCGTGATTGGCACACCTGGAAGGACAACCACTTCGGCCCCGCCGCCGAGGTCCGCGAGTCCGGCAAGGCGATCATCGCTCAAGCGGGCCCGCAGCCGCCCTACCGCGAACGCCGGGCGGCGGCCGGCAGATGAAGCCGCGTGGGACGGGAGGAGTCCGCGGGAAGCGATCGCGGACCACTGCCGGAATTGATGTTGTCCCACCGGTAGCCGAGGCAATACAATCCCCGCTCCGAGGCTGTGAAAAAATGGGACTGGCTCCAAGCCAGCACCGCGCCGGTCCCTGGAAAAACAGGGGGCTGCAGGGCGCCTGTCCCAATTTTTTCACAGCCTCTCCGGAGCCAGATCCGCCCGCAAGCCGTTTTGTCTGGCCCGACGGGGAAGATTTGCCAGGAAAGGAGTCTATCCGTGCCCAAGCTGCTCTCACCATTCATCGCCCTGTCTGTGCTGCTAGCAGTGCTGGTGCCCGCCGCTTCCCTGCCAGCCCAATCCCAGGAGGAGGCCACGGTCGAACAAGCAGTGCTCGTGCTGAACGAGATCATGGCCATTCCCGCCAAGCAAATTCCCCAGTCGCTGCTTGCGGACGCGCAGGGGCTGGCCATCGTGCCGAACATTCTCAAGGGCGGATTTGTGGTGGGAGTCCGCTACGGAAAAGGCGTTGTGGTGGTGCGCGACAGCACCGGCGTCTGGCAGCCCCCGACGTTCGTCACGCTGACCGGCGGCAGCCTGGGATGGCAAGCGGGAATTCAGGCTTCCGACCTGATCCTGGTGTTCAAGACCCAGAAAAGCGTGCGCGGCTTGATGAACGGCAAGTTCACGATCGGCGCGGACGCGGCGGCGGCGGCAGGACCGGTGGGAAGGCAGGCGGCGGCGGCCACCGACGCGCAGCTGGGCGCTGAAATCCTGTCCTACTCGCGCAGCCGCGGCCTGTTCGCGGGCATCGCGCTGGATGGGACGGCAATCCAAGTGGACGGCGGAGCGAACCGAGCGTTCTATGGCAATTCGGGGTTCGTACCGGCGGGCCCGGCCCTCGTTCCCAACGCCCAATTGCCACAGTCGGCAGTCCGCCTGATGAACGCGATCGCCCAATACACGGGTGGCTCCGCGCCGGGACCGGTGGCTCAGGCAGCCGGTGCTGCCCCGGCCGCCGGCATGCCGGCTGGTCCGGCGCCTGCCGCCCCCGCTGCGGCGGAACTGCAGGCCGTCCGCACGGAACTGGCCAAACAATCGCAACAGCTGCTAGCCCTGCTGGACGACAATTGGAAACGCTTCCTGGCCTTGCCTCAAGAGACCGTCACCGGGGCGGGCCAGGCGCAGGCCGCATCCGTGACGGACGCCATCAACCGCTACGAAGCGGTGGCGCGAGATCCGCAGTACCAAGCCCTCACGCAACGGCCCGAGTTCCGCGCCACGCTGGACCTGTTGCGGCGGTATCGCGAGTTCAGCGCGGTCGTCTCGAACCCCGCGCCCTTGCTGCCGCCTCCGCCCACGATGCCGCCAACCGGCGCGGCGAACGCACCGCTGCCGAGGTACTGAGGTTGGCGGGGGACTACCGCCTCTCCGCGAAAGGTGACGTTGTTCGTGGACGGGTCTTAGGAATGCCTCGGATCCGCCGCTCACCACTTCCAGCCGTCCCGCAGAGTACGGTTGACCACGCATGGCGCCGGCCAACGGCCTTGATACAGGTCCACAATGGACTGCGCCGCCATGCTGGTCATGGCGACCTCGGAGAACTCGTCCAGCCCGCCGGCATGCGTGCAGAGGACGACGTTGTCGAGGCTCAGCAGCGGGCTGTCCAACGGCAATGGCTCTTGCTTGAACACGTCCAAGCCGGCTCCGAACAGGTGCCCGCTGCGCAGCGCCGCGGCCAGCGCCGCCTCGTCCACCGTCGCTCCGCGCGACATGTTGATCAGGACGGCGCCCGGTTTCATCTTTGCCAGCGAATCGGCATTGATGATGTCGGCCGTCTCCGGCAAGCTGGGCAGGTGCAGGCTGACCACGTCGGCGTCCCGCAACAGATCCTCGAAGGACCGCAAGCCGATGTCCTGTTGGCGGGCAAACTCGAGGTCGGGCTGCGGGTCGCAAGCAATGACCTTCATTTGCAGGCCGCGGGCCCGCACCGCGACCGCTTTGCCGATGCGTCCCAAGCCCACGATGCCGAATGTCTTGCCAGCCAATTGCGGAAGGGCGCGGCGATTCCAGACGCCCGTTCTCACTTGGCGATCCCGCTCGATCAGCCCGCGCGTCAGGCACAGCAGCAGCGCGATCGTGTGTTCCGCCGCGGAGGCGTCCACCGCACCCGGCGTGATGGTCACGGCAATGCCCAGGTCGGTCGCCGCCGCCACGTCGACTGAATCGTAGCCCACGCCGGTGCGGGCGACCACGCGGAGTTGGGAATCGGCCAGGATGCCGCGCGTCAGCGGCTCGGTGCTGGCCAGCAGGGCCTCCACGCCCCGCAACAAGCGGCGCAGGAGGTCAGGCTGGCTCAGGTCGGCGCCAGCCGGCGGATAAACGACCTCGAATCCCGCTTGCTCCAGGATCTCGCGGTACCTGCCGGGGCGTTCGTTCCACATCGGCGGGGTGACAAGCACGCGTGGCATAGGTTTCTCTCAAGGGTTACTGGGGGCTGAAGCCTTTTGTACCGTCCCCGCCGCGGAAATTCAACGGACCGCGGCTTTTGCCGGCGGGTGCTTTGCCTTAAAATCTCGTGCCTAGCGGCGAGCGTAACGATCCACCGGGCAAGCCGGCGGCATTGGCGGACTTGGAGGGAGGCGTCGATCGGTGAACGTAAGCGTGGAGGATTTTCCCGCCCTGGACGTGATCGCCGTCGGGGCGCACCCTGACGATGCCGAAATCGCGTGCGGCGGCACGCTGGCGCGGCTGGCGGGTCAGGGCTACCAGGTCGGCATCATCGACTTGACGGACGGCGAACCCACGCCGCATTCGCCGGGCCCGCACGTGCGGCTGGAAGAGGCGCGGCGCGCGGCCGAATTGCTCGGCGTCCGGCAGCGTGTGACGCTCGACCTGCCCAACCGCCGGCTGTTCGATTCCTTTGAGGCCCGCGTGGCCCTGGCCAAGGAGTTCCGCAAGCACCGCCCCAAGGTCGTGATCGGCTTTGGCGACAAGACGCCGTTGGCTTCGCCCGACCATTGGCAGGCGATGCAGATCACCGACGCCGCTGTGTTCTATTCCCGGCTGACGAAGTGGGACGAATTCTTCGACGGGCTGCCGGTGCACGCGATCCCCGTCCAACTGTACTTCCGCCTGGCCTTCGAGCCCGCCACGCTGCACAACTACAGCAGCCACTTCACGGTCGACATCAGCGAGACGCTGGAGACGAAACTGGGGGCGATCCGCTGTTACCAGACCCAATTCCCGCCGGCCAGGGAATACGTGTTCGACCGGATTCGCGGGGCGGCCCTGATCGCCGGCGCCGCGGCCGGCTTTGCAGCCGGCGAGACGTTCGTTTCGACCCGGCCGCTGGGGACACAGGACCTGATGAAGTTCGTATTTTCGCGGTAACGTTCAAGGTAGCTTTGCCGCTCGACGACGGGGTGCAACGCGACCCGCCGCCGCAAGCGCGGTTTGGAGTGCGGTGCCTTGTCACCGCTTTGGGCAGCGGTCCGGAGTGTTGCGGATGCTTGGGTTCAGATGCGAGCATCTCACGAACGAGACGCATAGGCATGGATGTGACGTTAACCTCGACTTTTCCCGGCCTGCAGACGATCGCCGCGCGCGAAGCGGTGTTGCTGGCGCCCTGTGCGATGCGCAGTGTCGATTCGCGGGGCCGGAAGTACGCTGAATCCGAGCACCCGTACCGGGGTCCGTTCCAGCGCGATCGCGATCGCATTGTACACAGCTCGGCCTACCGGCGGCTGAGCGGCAAGATGCAGGTCTTTACGGGCGACATGGGCGACTATCACCGGACTCGGCTGACCCACACCCACGAGGTCGCTTCGATCGCGCGGACGATCGGACGAGCGCTGCGGTTGAACGAAGACCTGATCGAAGCCCTGGCCTTGTTTCACGACATTGGCCATCCGCCGTTTGGCCACGCCGGCGAAGACGCTTTGAACGAGTGCCTCGCGGACTGCGGCGGGTTTTCCCACAATCGTTACGCGCTGACGATCGCGGAGGAGTTGGAAGCCCGGTATCAAAGCTTTCCCGGCCTGAATTTGACCTACGAGGTGCTGGAGAGCCAGGCGGCCCGCATCGACAAGCAAGCGGCCGGCGTCACGCCGCTGCTGGAAGCACAACTGGTCGACGTCGCCGACAGCGTCACGTACGACGCCCACGACGCGGACGATTCGGTGAAGCTGGGGTTGGTGACAATGGACGAGCTGGCGGAAATCCCGCTGATTCGCGAGGTCGTCGGCCGCGTCCACCAGCGGTTCGGCGTGTTGCGCGGCGAGTTGCTGCGGAAAGCCGTCGTCCACGAATTGATCGACTGCCAGGTCACGGATCTGCTGCAGACGGTGGGACGCGTCCTGGCCCAGCGGCGGTTCGAGAGTGCGGACGAGGCCCGCCGCTCCGGCTATCGGATGGCAGCCAGCCCGGAGTTGGTGGAACAGAAGGCGGAACTGGAGGCCTTCCTGTACCAGCGCGTCTATCGGCATCCGCGATTGACCGAACTCCGCCGCCGCGATCAGCAGCGGCTGCGGGCCATGTTTGCCGGCTACTGCCGCCGCCCCGCCCTGCTGCCTCCCGAATTCCGCGCCCGGTCGGAAATGGCCGGCATCGCACGGACCGTGGGCGACTACCTGGCCGGAATGACGGATCGCTATTGCGTCCAACAGTATGAACGGCACTTCGCGGGGGGCAAGTGACAGACGCCGTCTGAATCCCGCCGGCGTGCCCGGCGGATCGTCCGGTTTCCCACTACAAGCCGACGCGGCCCGCACCGCCGCCAGTCTCGTCAGCTCTGCTGGCCGCTTGGACCCGGCAAGAAAATCCTCGGGCCGCCGAAACTCTCCCGCACCCGCCGGGTTTAATCTCTCGGTCTCTCAGAGCCCGGCCTGCTGCTGGGGGCGATCGGGCATCGACTGGTAAGACGGGCAACACCTTTTCACGCTTTCTGTTTTTCAGGAGTTTTTGACGATGCGTAGCACGACGGTGGGATTGCTAGCGGCGGTGGCTGCCGCGACGTTCACTTTTCAGGTGTCCGCAGCGGACACTCCCGAACACCGAGGCGGGCCGCCCGGCGGGCCGATGATGTTCCAGCGGATGGACAAGAATCGCGACGGAAAAATCACTGCGGACGAGATACCGGATGGGGCTCCGGATTTCGTCAAAGAGATGTTGAAGCGGGCCGACAAGGACGGCGACAAGACGATTACGGCAGAGGAATTCCGCGAATCTCTGCAGGGATTTCGCGGCGGTCCTCCGGGACCGGCGACTGGCCGTCCAGGCCCTCGCCCCGGCGGACCAGTCGGTCCGCTTGGCGCGGGTCCGGCCGGACCAAAACCCGCTCGGGGGCCGCGACACGCAGCCGAACCGCAAGCTAAGGCGGCCCCACCAGCCGGTCCCGGTCCAGCCGCCCCTGGTGCGTTGCCGGAGTCTCGTCCCGATCCCAAGGCGATTTTCGCGCGATTGGACAAGGACGGCGACCAGAAACTGAGCCTTGAGGAATTCACCGCGGGAATGAAGATGTTCCATGCACCGGCGATGAGTGGCCGGCGGCCGATGATGGGTCGCGGGCCGCGAGGACCGGCCCCCAACCTGTGGCGTCCGCCAATGGCAGGACGAGGCCCGGCGATGGGCCGCGGCCCGTCGGGACCGCCACCGGGCATGTGGCGTCCGCCGATGATGGGCCCCCGTGGCGCATGGGCGGGCCCCCGTGGCGCATGGGCGCCGCCCGCTTGGAGCAAATCGCCGTGGGCGCGGCAAGCTTGGGCCCGCGCAGCTCGTCACCGGCTGCCGATGGGCGCACCCGGTGCGGCTGGGGCCAAACCACGCGGACCGATGCCGCATCACGCGCCCGCGATCCTCGGCCGGTTGCAAGCGGCCGGCAAGGACAAGGACGGCAAGTTGAGCAAGAGCGAAGCTCCGGAACGGCTGCGGCCGCACTTCGACAAGCTGGATGCCAACAAGGACGGGCAACTCGACAAGGCCGAACTGGGCAAGGCCATGCACGCCTTGGGCCAGCAGGCACGCGAGGCGGTGGCCAAGCATCGTGACGAAGTTGCCAAGAAGGTACGCGAAGCACGTGAAAAAGCGGCCGAGAAACTCCGCGCGGTGAAGCAAAGCGTGGAGAAGAAGCACGCCGAGGCCAAGAAGCACATCGACAAGAAGGTCGAGGAGAAAAAGGGCGACGAGAAAAAGCCGGTCGAAAAAAAGGTCGAAAAAAAGGTCGAAAAAAAGAAAGCGGAGGACACGAAGAGCTGACCGGCCGTCAAGGCGGAGGAAAAACCTGCGAATCCTATCAGACGCCTCCCGTTTCGGGAGGCGTTTTCTTTTGCGCAGGAATCCACGCCCTCCGGCGTTTCTTCCGTTGATCGAGTTTAACGATTAGCGAAGGTGTGTCGAGCGTTCCAAATACTCTGTTCTTGGCGATTAAGATCGTCGAAACAAGCTTACGGCTTTTGACGGCTCGAAATACCGGTACGCGGTACGGGAGGCAGTAACATGCGGACCAGACATAGCGGTTTTCACCGAACTGCTAGCTTTGTCACCACGGCCATTCTCGCCTGCGGTCTTTTGTTCGTTGGCCATCCCGGCATCGCGAGCGACTGCGAGTGCGGCGGCGATTGTGCCGGGGCCTACTGTTCGCAGGCGCCCCGCTTGGAGGAGTTCGGCGGCTGGAGCCTGTTCTGGCACGATCCGTGTACGACGCCGACGTATTGTTGGGCCGGGGAACATTACTGTCACACAGCCCAGGCCCCGCGCGTGTACGCCAGGGTGGACTTCCTGCCGTTGTTCCGCGACGAGTCGGGCTCGACGGTCTATCAGGCGCGGGCTTCTCGACAAGTTGAAGAAATACGCGATGCGGGCGGCGCGGTGACGGACACGATCATCACGTACCCGAGAGAGGCGGTCCTGACTTCCGGGGACTTGGACGGCGAATTCGAACCCGGCGTGCGCGCCCTGATTGGCGTTTCGCTCAGCGATTGGTACCGCCTCGAGTGGAGCTACATTGGTTCGTACTCGTGGGCGGACTCGGCGTCGGTCCGTTACGATGCCAGCGACGGTACGGGCAATCTGCTTTCGCCGTTCTCGAATTTCGGCTATCCCGAAGGCGAGTTGAACCTGGACCCGGTGCCGGACGGATTCTTCAACCCCGTTCACGGGCTGGACTTCAACAGCCGGGCTTGCGTTACTTGGTCTTCGCAACTGGACAACTTCGAGTTGAACTTGCGCCGTCGGGTGTGCATGCCGCGCGACCGTCACGTGTGCGCCGAAATGTCGTGTCTGGTGGGCCTGCGGTATATGAAGCTGCGCGAGGCACTGGACTATCGCACGGAGTCGCCGGCGTTTCCTAAAGCAGAATCGCCCGTCGGCGCCTTCGAGAACACGGAGAGTGTCCGCATCGACAACGATTTGTTCGGCCCCCAGATTGGCGCTCTGGCTCAGTTTCTGGTACACAATCGAGCCTGGATCGACGTCAGTATCACGGGGGCGATCCTGTTCGACCGGGCGGAAAGCGACGTCGTCGCTCACGTCAATCCCGGGGGGGTGCCCACCGACGCGGCGTTCAGCGCCGAAGAGAACGCCACGGCCTTCCTGGGCGACCTGTCGGTGCAGTTCAATTACCAGTTCGCCCCCGCCTGGACGGTCCGTGCCGGCTACAACGCCATTTGGCTAAGCGGCGTCGCGCTGGCCACCAAGAACTTCGTCAGCGACATCAACGCGCTGGGCAACGGCTGTCCGCATTCCGTCGATCACGACGGCGACGTCGTATACCACGGCCCGAGCATCGGCATCACCTGGGCTCGCTAACCTGCTTTCCGCAGGTTGGTTCGTTCTCGTTGCAGGGGCCAAGGGGGGCTGCTATACTGAAGGCGTATCCAGGAAGTTCCGGATCATCCCTCCAAGGGCTCTGTCTCTGTGCATTCCAATCGGGAGAAACGACGATGTGGCCCGTGTCTTTCCGCCGCAGCTCTCAGCGTCTCAGCTCCTCGACAAGTCATCGCACCTCGGCAAGCCGGCGCCGGCAGCCACGAGGGCGTGGATTGAGGATCGAGCCCTTGGAGGACCGGAGGCTTCTGGCCTTTGCACCCGACGCGTTGGGCGACTTGGCGGTAAGCCTCTTGGTCAGCAACGCGACCGCGGACGCCCTGCAGTTGGTCAACGCTCCGCAAGGTCTGATCGAATTGAGCGGAGGACAGATGGCGCTTTTGGCCAGCGGGCCGGCGCCGGCCGAGTTGCGGATCCGGGCTCCCGGCAATGTGAATGCCGCCGATACCACGAACACCGATCAGCTCCAGGCCGGCGGCTTATCAGGACTGAACCTGACCGGCAAAGGCTACACGGTGGGAGTCTGGGACGGCGGTTCGATCCGCTCGACGCACCAGGAATTTGGCGACCGCGCGACGGTGGTCGACAGCGGCGATGTCGACAACCACGCCACGCACGTGGCGGGCACGATCGGTGCAGCGGGTGTGAACGCCGCCGCGAAGGGCATGGCGACCCAAGTCAGTCTGCGCAGCCGCGAGTGGACCAACGATCTTGCGGAAATGGATGCGGATGCCGCTTTGATCGACGTCTCCAATCACTCCTACGGCTATGTCTCGGGTTGGGCCGTCTACCCGGCGTCCACCTTCGGCTTCTCCACGCCGAGCGACTACGTGGACGTCTGGTGGGAGGATCGCTTCCTGTACGCGGACGAGGATGTCAGCTTTGGCAGATACGACGACAGCGCGCGAGTTTTGGATCAAGTCCTGGTCAGACACCCGGATCTTCTCAGCGTGTGGAGCGCCGGGAACGACCGCAACGATGCGTTCAGCAACGCTTCAACGAACGATACATACGTCGCGTGGTTCTCGGGTGACCCAGGGACCATCGGTTGGTCCGGTGCGGGATGGTACCTCGTGCCGAACTCGGCGCCTACGGTCGCTCCCGGCGGCGACGGCAACGGGGGCACCGGCTATGACAGCATCAGTCTCACACAGAACGCCAAGAACGCACTGGTTGTGGGAGCCGTCAATGATATCACTGGCGATCCGTACGCGACGTCGCAAATCGTGACCACGAGCTTCTCCAGCTACGGCCCAAGCGACGATGGGCGAATCAAGCCCGACGTGGTCGGGAACGGGGCCTGGCTGTTCTCATCCTTTGCGACCTCGGATACGGATTACGGATTGTTGTCGGGCACCTCCATGTCGTCCCCCAACGTCGCCGGCACCGCCGTGCTGTTGATCGAACACTTCGAGAACGAATTCGGTATGGCACCCCACAGTGCTTCGACCAAGGGCGTGCTGATTCACACGGCCGCGGACGGTGGCAATCCCGGTCCAGATTACGCCAATGGCTGGGGCTTGGTGGATGCCGCTGCCGCGGCGGACTTCATCACGTTTGCAGCCGCCGGTGCGGAGGGCTACTACTTCGAAGAAGGCGCGTATGAGGGCTCGGAATGGACATTGGAAGCGGTTTCCGATGGCACGCAGCCGCTGACAGTCACGATCGCCTGGACCGACCCGGCGCCGGCGACCTTGCCGCCTTACGGCTTGGACGATCCAACCCCCGTCCTGGTCCATGACCTGGACCTGTGGATCACGGGACCAGACGGCACGCACTTTCCGTGGACGTTGGATCGGTTGAACCCGTCCGCCCCAGCCGTGCGGAACTCGGCGAACCATGTGGACAACGTCGAGCAAGTGTTGATCGACGCACCGGCGGCCGGCCTCTACACGATCCACGTCGGGGCTACGGGGAATTCGTTCCAGCAAGACTACAGCCTGATGATGACCGGCGCCGTTGCGGACCTGCCCCCGTCGGTCACGCTGGGCCTGACGGGCAGTCCCATGGCCGAGGACGGTGGCGTCGCCACGGTCACCGCGACGCTGTCCGCTGAATCGGATCAGGAAGTGACGGTCAACTTGACATTTGCGGGCACGGCGACCTGGAGCCACGACTATACGCGGTCGGGGACGCGCATCGTCATTCCTCCCGGCAGCCTTACCGGCGAGATCACGCTGACCGCGGTACAGGACACGCTGGACGAAGCGGACGAGACGATCGTCATCGACATCGACACGGTCACCAACGGGAGGGAGATCGGACATCGCCAAGTGACGGCCACGATCGCGGACGACGATCCGTCGCCCTCGGTCTCGTTGATGTTGACGGGCAGTCCGATAGCGGAGGCCGGTGGCGTGGCCACGGTCATCGCGTGGCTGTCCACCGAATCCGGTCTGCCGGTGCTGGTTGATTTGGCATTCTCAGGCACCGCGACGCAAACGGCCGATTACATTCCGTCGGCGACGACCATCATGATCCCGCCAGGTGGCAGGATGGGCTCGATCACGCTGACCGCGGTGCAGGATACGGTGGACGAGCCTGACGAGACCATCGTTGTCGAGGTCGCAGCGATCGTCAACGGGATCGGGAGCGGAACAGAACCGCTCGCGGCGACGATTGTCGATGATGACTCCGCGCCGACGGTCACGCTGAGCCTGACGGGCAGCCCGCTGTCCGAAAACGGCGGCGTCGCGGAGGTGACGGCCACGCTGTCGAACGCGTCTGCCTTCCCAGTC
>CAZAQY010000072.1:0-32131 GCA_964486845.1 uncultured Pirellulaceae bacterium | reverse complement strand
ATTCCTAGCAGTTTTCGTGAACGACATGCTGTCAACTATCCTGATCACTCACATCGTCGGCCGGACACTGAGCCAGCGACGGATGGATCTTGATTCCCACCGCTGCCGGCTCCTCCGACGACTGCCGCACGAAAGCGAGGCTGGTCGGCGAAAGCGGATCGAAGACCGCGTACAGCAGGATACGGCCTCCCGACTCGCGGTACGCCTGCAAGCCCTCGCCCCAGCCCAATTCCGCTTGCCCCAACAATGACGGCATCGGCGCCGCAATGGCCCGCTCGACGCCCAGCCGATCCATCAAGCGCAGCATCGCGGCCACCGACGCATCGGGGATGAAGAACTGCGGCGAAACGCCCAAATGGCAATGTGCGTCGATAATCATGGCCGAGTGTCACTGGTCATTGGTCACCGATCATTTTTCTGTCACCCCATTTTTCTGTCAGCAATCCTCATTTCTTCTGTGGTTATGCCATAGGTGTGAGATTCGGGAAGTTATTTCGGCCATCGTTGCTACGCGATCCACGGCGCGCGCATGGTGCGCGCCCGGAGCCGGTTGGCTTCCGCGTCGCCGATGAACTCTTCCTTGACCGGATCGTATTTCAGGTTCCGTCCGAGCCACATGCAGATGTTGGCGGCGTGGACCGTGGTCATGGCGCGGTGCATGGCCTCCGGATAGGCGACGGTCTGGCTGCGCGACTTGACGCAGTCGAAGAAGTTGCGGGTGTGGTTCAGCGGCCGGCCGGTGCGCTGCGCGTACTCGTCCAGTACCTTTTGGACGTCGCCCAGCAGGGCCGGCGAAGAAGCGCGCGATTGCTCGTGCTCGCCCCCGGAGTTGGCAATCCAGCCCTCGGTTCCGTCGAATCGCTGGCCGGAGACACCGACCCAGCACTCTTGCTTTAGGGACAAAATCAGCTTGACGCCGCTGGCATAGCGGGCGACCAGACCATCGCCGAATGGGTTGTCCACATACTCGTATTCGATCGCGGAGGTATCCTGCGCGCCGATTCCGGCTTGCACCTGGATGATCGTGTGCGCGCCCCATTCGCCGATGCAACTGGTGTGGAAATCCCAATGTCCCCGCCACGCGCCGCGGACGTAAGCAGCGTTGTAGGGCCGCCAGGGGCAGGGTCCGAGCCACGCATCCCAGTCCAACTCGTCTTTCGGCGGTTCGGGTTCCGCCGGCAGACAATCGCGACGCATCAAGGCATTGTCCCAAGGAGCGATTTGGGCATAGGCGGTGTGCAGTTGGCCCAGGCGGCCGGAGCGGGCCAGTTCGATGCCGAACACGCGATTGGGCATGCTCAGGCCCTGCGTTCCCGTTTGATACACGCGCCCGTACCGCCGGGCCGCCTCGACCACCATCTGCCCTTCTGCAATCGTCAGGCAGGACGGCTTTTCGCAGTACACGTCCTTGCCCGCTCGCATCGCCAGCGTGGCCGCCAGGGCGTGCCAGCGGTCGCCGGTCGCTGTCACGATCGCGTCGATGTCCGTGCGCTCGGCCAGGAACTCGCGAATGTTGCTCGACATGGCGCAGTCCTGGTTGCCGTACTTCGTGTCCACCATCTTCTTGACGATTTCGCGCCGGCTCTTGTTCAGGTCGCAGATCGCCAGGAACTGGACATCCGGTTCGGCGAGCATCTCGCCGAGCACCGTCCGGCCGCGGCCGCCCAGTCCGATGCCGCCCAGCAGGATCCGCTCGCTGGGCGCCGTCGCCCCGTCCTTGCCCAGTACCCGCGGCGGGACCAGCCGCGGCATCGCCCACACGCCGGCCGCCGCAGCCGCTTTCAACAGCTCCCGCCGCGTCAGCCGCGCCGAGGACGATCGCAGTGCTCTTGAGTTTTTGGTTTGCGCTGGTTTGGTCATTATCAGTGCCTCATGCCTTCGGGAACTCGTTGGCCTGCGGGGCCACCTGGTCGATGTTCGGCGTGATGTCGGCCTCCAGTCGGCCCAGCGCCCACGACAGCCCGCCCAGCACGATCTGCTCAAAGATCTTGTTCGACCACACGTCCTCGCGATGGCCCAAGGAGGTGTAGAACACGCGTCCCTTGTCGTGCATCCGAGCCCACGTAGATGGAAACGGGGGCCGATCGTAGCAGCGGCGGTCGGCCGCCGCATCCTTGTTCATTCCGGCACAATCCTGCACCAGGATCACGTGCAGGTCCTTGGCAAAGCGAGTCAGGGAGAACCACTCTTCCATCAAAGAGAACGAGTCCCCCAGTTTCTCCGCGCCGGGAAAACGCGGCGAAACCACCTGGATTCGGGCCACCTGCTGGCTGCCGTGTCCCAGGCAGTCGGCCCCGACGGCTTCGGGCAGCAGCCAGGCGCCGGGATGGATGGCGACAAAAGGCTTTCCCCCGCGCACGGCCGCGTCGAGCTTCTTCCAGCCGCTTTCCGACACGGGCGGGGTGTGGTCCGGGCTGTCCGGCTTCATCAAGTCGGCCGGCCTGCCGCAGGTGTAGGACACGACGGCCGCGTATGCGTCGAGATCCCGATCGAAGACACGTCCGTCCTTGGTACACTCGACCTCGCAGCCGATCTGCCGGGCCATGTTCACCAACGTCTTCTCGCCCAGCGACAACTCCTCGCCCTGGCGGCGGACGACGGGGTGCTCGAACAGCACGCTGCGGCTGAAGAAGAGGATTTTGCAGGGGCGTGTCTGCTGGGCGGCTTCGAGCCGCGCAGCCCACGGCCATCCCAGCACGGCAGACCCCAACGCTTGTAACATCTGGCGACGTTTCATGGGAGAGCCTCCTCTGAGCGAGCTTCTGAATGTGCCATCCCCAACGACGCGCTACACTATGCCGTCTCCCGCTCCTGCCTGAAACGCCCCTACACCGTATATTCTGACGAAAATGTCTGTGACTCCCTTCCGCTCGATCTCTGACTGGCATCCTGGCGGCGGGCGTGGAAGACGCTAGAATATCGGCGGACAATGACAACGTACCTCTTCTTACAGCAAGGGAAAAAGCGATGCCGAAGATCAACCGTTACGTGGACATCTCGACTGTGGATCGGGAAGCGAAGAAAGACTACATCGACCGCCACTCGCCGTTCATCACGTGTGCGGCTACTGCCAAGGCCGGGCAGAAGCTCTCGGTCACGGTGCGCGTGGGCAAGGAGTACACGCATCCGGACGACAACGATCATTACATCAAGAGCATCTCGCTGTACAACCGCGAGACGCTGCTGGCCGAGGCCAATTTCACCGCGGGCGCGCTGGGTGGGCAGGGCCAGAAGGGGCAGGCCGAGGTGACGTTCCAGATCGTCCCGGCGGGCAAGAAGCTGGAACTGACGGCCATGTCCTACTGCACCAAGCACGGGCTCTGGGAGTGCGACCCGGTCGAGATCGCCGTGGAGGAATGAAACCTCGTGGTCCGCGAACGGATGCGACACGAGTCTGTCGGGACCAAGGGACCCTTGATCTTTCACCTAATCTGCCTCCAGTTCCAAGGAAAGAAGAGATTAAGTGAAAGATTAGGTGAAAGATCAGGTGAAAGATGAGGTTTTCGGGTTCCGGCGGAGCCAGCCACGTTTCCGCCAAGCACCCATCAAGAAGGAGAACCAACATGGCGATTGAACTGACTTGGCTGGGGCACGGCACCTGGCTGATCGAGGCATCCGGCAAGCGGATCGTGTTGGACCCGTTCCTGGACGAGAATCCGGCGGCGCCGCGGAAGGCCGCCGACATCGAAGCCGACTTCATTCTGGTCTCCCACGGCCATTCCGACCACGTGGCCGATGTGGCGCCGATCGCCTACCGCACCGGCGCCTTGGTCGTGGCGAATTACGAGATCACCGAGTGGTTTCGGACCAAGCACGGGGTCGAAAACGTGCTGGGCATGAATTTGGGCGGCGGCGTCGAATTGCCGTTTGGGCGAGTCAAGATGACATTGGCCATTCACAGTTCGATGCTGCCGGACGGCTCCGATGGCGGTTGCCCCGGCGGCTTCCTGTTAACGCTGGAGGGCGGCAAGAAGGTCTACTTCGCGTGCGACACGGGCCTATTCGGGGACATGCGGCAGATCGGGGCAGCCGGCATCGACTTGGCCGTGCTGCCCATCGGCGACTTGTTTACCATGGGTCCGGAAGACGCCTGCGAGGCGGTGCGGTTGATTCAACCGCGGCGCGTCGTGCCGGATCACTACAACACCTGGCCGCCCATTTCCCAAGACCCGCAGGCCTGGGCAACCGCCGTGCGCCAGTCGACCTCCGCACAACCGGTGGTGGTCAAGCCGGGGGAGCGGATTGTGCTCTGAACGGCCCTCGTCTGAGGCAGTGGCCTTTTGCCGAGTATGCCGCGCCACTCTGCCCAGATTGGATCGCGGTCTTGCTCCTCCCACGCCGGCCACGGGTCAACAAACAGCGGCGATTCTCCTTCGGCTGACGCCGAGAGATGGCTGTTGATGTAGTTGATCACCATCAGCACGTCCAAAGGGGTCACGCCGCCATCGTCGCTGACGTCGTAATAGGGCGGCGGCGAGGCGGGCGAAGCCGGCAATGCGGGGTTGCCGGGATGCGCGTTGATGTAGTTGATCAGGATCAGCACGTCCTGCGGTTGGACGCCGCCGATCCCATCGACATCGCATGGGTTGGCGTAGTTATGCCAGGGGTTGGCCACCAGCGTGGTTACCGCGTCGGGCTGCGCAGGAGCGGCCTCGGTATGTCCCACCAAATCGGTGGCGACGCTGTAGAAGGCGTACTCGTGCCCCGGCAAGCCCGGGTACTGCCCGCTCGTCGCCGCCGTGTTCGCCAGCCAGCGCTCGTAGGGACCGCCGTCGGTCGAGACGTACACGTCGTAGCCGGCGATCCCCGAGCCGGCCCCGTTCTCGTCGTCCCCGGACCAAGTCACCGGAATGGAAGTCGCGTTGAGTTGGGACGGCAGGTCGGCCACTCGGCTGCGGGGCGCGGCGGCGTCGATCGTATGGACCGTCTCGTTGGTCACGATGGCCGGATTGATATCGAACACGATCGAGGCTTCATTGCGGATCTCGACGCCGGTCGCCAGGGCGGCCTGCGGCCGAATCGTGTACGTCACGAATCCCTCGCCGCGGTGCTGCGCGTCGTTGGGGGGCAGGAAACCGGCCAGCGGGCTGCGCGGCGCCCGGCCGGTCAGCGGGTCGTAGGACGAGATCTGCCAGGTGACCACCCCGGTCTGCGGATCGAAGTCCGCGACGACGCGAACGGGGTAGTCGTCGTACGAGACGGTCGTGTCGGCCTCGAAGTGGAACGTCGGCGAGACGGATGCGTCGACGACGCGCTCGCCGAACGCGATCTGCCCGAACCGGAAGGACGACCAGTCGAGGCCGGCGTCCAATTGATCCGTGATCGTGACCTTCTGGGCCGGCGCGGTGGCCTGGTCGGGATCGTTCTCGAAGTAGACCGTGTACGGCACAAGCGCGGCCGGATCGAGGAAGGCGGCCGTCCCGGCGCCCATCGGCCCGGCCTTTTCGTTGGGATCGAAGCTGTTGACGACCGGCACGTTGACGTGGACGGTCGGCTTGGACGGCACGGAGGGCACGCCGGGAACGATCTCCAGCGAGTAGCTCGGGTGGAAGTCGCCGCCCTTGGCCGCCTCGGCCGCACCGTGGCCGAAGACGCCGATCAGCACTTCGTATTCCTGGGCCGAGTCCAGCGTCAGTTGCACGGCGGCGCTGCGGCCGCCACGGCGGACGTCCCGCACCGCGCGGCGGCCCTGGGCGTCGTCGGCCAGTTTGACCACCACGTCCAGGTCCCCGTACCGCGGGTCGAAGCCGACGCGCACGCGCAGCGGGTACTTGCCCTGCGGTTTCGGCCTGTCGTAACTCGGCACGCGGATCACGAACCAGTCGCCGGCGCCCGGCGCCGGCTCCGCCATGATCAGCCCCTGTTCCTTGTACGGATTGACCAGATCGGGCAACCGGGCCGCGTCCTCCGCCCGGTCGTTCGGCTCGTAGCCGTCGTCGGCCGCGGGAAAGCCGTGGTCGATGAAGATCGAGGCGGCGTCGAAATCCGTGTAGGCCGCGTGGAACGCCGTCAAAGTAGCACCGCTGCCCGCGGCCTGCTCCAAGGCGGAGATGGAAGAATTCGGGCAATAGATCGGGTCGTCATCGCCGTAGCCGAAATCGGCCAAGTCCCAGAAAATGCTCGCCACGCCGCCGCGCACGACATCCCCCAGATTGAAATCGTCGTTGACGCCGTCGTAGCGGGCGGTCAGCGACGCGACCTGGATCACCCGATCCGCGGCGGCGGCATTGCTCGTGTAGCCGTAGCCGTCGAAGCCCATCCAGAAATCGTTCCGCTCGTAGATCCGGGCGCCGTCGCCGGCGACGAGGTGCGCAAAGGCGTCGGCCCAGCCTTCGGCAAAGGCGTTCTTGGCCGAGGTCTCCTGAATCAGGCCGGCCTGGTCATGCTGGTGAATGACCGGTTGGATGGTTTGACCCCCGATCCGCGCTTGGATCGCGTGACCGAAGGCGTGGAACACTGCCGCGTGGTCCTGCAGTCGTGCCTCCGGAACCACGATCACGTGTTCCACGTCGTCGTATTCGTCCGGCAGCGTGCTGGCCGGCACGACCTCGGCCGGGATCGGTGGGAGCCATTTCACACCGATGGATTCCGCAAACCGGCCTGCTTTCCAAAGGTCTCTCAGGATGCCGAACTGCGGATCGGCGATCGCCGGATTATACAGCCCGACCGTGACCGGCGCGTTGTCCGCCGGCACGTCGTACGGCCCCCAGATCACTTGATGGCGCAGCCGCGCCCACAGCTGCTGTCCGCCCGCCGGCAGTCCGACGTCCGGCGGGGCTTGGGGTTGACTCCAAACCCAGCCGTTCACCATGTACACGCGCGTCCACAAGGGATCGTCGTCGTGATTGGTGGTCGTCACCGTGGCGGGTTCGATGACGAATCCGTGCTCGTTCACCGCCAACGCCACCAGATACACTTGCCGCGGCGTCTCGTTCCCCTGCAGGTCCTTCTCGCGCGGATCCCGCACCGAAATCGCCTGGCCGGCACGATCCTGCAAAAACAGAAAGCGGTCGTCCTTGGCGACGAACGGGGAAGGTACCTCGCCCACCCCGCTGCTGCTGACCTTCGCCACTGCATTCGCGTCACTGATCAGGTAGTCGGGCAAGTTGCCCGCCGCTTCGACGCCCGGGATGGCATCCGGGGCTCCCATCACCTCCCACAGTTGCAGGGCGCAATGGAACGGCGCGCCGTCGGCGTCCGCCAAGCCCGTGACGTCCACGATCAACCCGTCGCGGGCGACGTGAAACGTCAATCGGTAAGCATCTTCCGGCTCGCCGTTGGTCTCGTCCTGGTCCTGGTTCATGAGATTGGCCTTCAGGAACGGCACATCCGTGATGCCCGGCCCCACGACCAGCGTGTAATCGCCGTCGCGGGCGTCAGTCGGAATCGTGAACGTCGTCTGCAGACCGATCACTGCCGCCGGCTCCTGCCCGTCGCCGATCAAGCCCACGCCGGTGGGCGTCAGCGACAGACCTTGAGGGCCGAGCAGCCGGAAATCCTCTGTGGCGACCGAATCGGCGGACAGCGGCTCGTTGAAGTAAATCGTATAGGCAGCCGGCACCTGGTTCACCAGCGAGCCCGGCCAGGGACGGGTTTGCGGGTGCGTAGCGACGACGTACGGGCCCTGGTTGTCGCCGAGCAGGAACTTCCACTCGTACTCGTCCTGGAACCATTCGCCCCCAGTGCCGTCGAGGTCGCTGTCCAGCATGTCGATCTCGAGTCCGTCGATCCCGCCACGACGAGTGATGTCGGGTCCGACTCGGACCTCGTAGGTGCCCCGCTCCTGCAGCGTCTTCTTCAGGTTGATCTGGTAGACCGTGTCGCTCAGGGCCACGATCGAGGCCGGTCTTTGCCACAAGACCGCGTCGGATGCACGAATCCCGACATCCGCCGCGGTGAAGGTCCGACGTTCGATCGGCTGGTTGAATTCCACGATCAGGCTGTCGACGCCCGGCCGCGAGAAGACGCTGGGTTTGAGACGCCCCTGATCGTCCACGTCGTCCCGCGGCGCGTGCCGGATGATCCGGAGCGGCATACCGGCCAACCCCGCCACGCTCGCCAGCGACTTTCCCGCTGCTCCCGTTCCCAGGGCGAACCAGGCGACGTGGCTGGCGTCCGCTTCGGCCGCGATTCCGCTGCCGCAGTTCACGTCGAGCGTGTGGCCTGCCAGGTCGGCGATCTCCGTGCCGATCGCCAATTCATAGGTCCCTGCGGCGGTCTGCGCGAGGAAAGACACGCGGTACAAGCGGTCCGAGCGGCGGGCCACCGTCACTCCCGCGACCGGCTGGCCGTCCGGACCGGTCAACGTCACGTCGTCCGGGCCAAACGTCGCGCGGTCGATCGTCTTGCTGAAGATGACATCCATCGCGATGACGCCGCCCGCCAGGCCCGGAATCGGAGCGGTCGACTCGATGTACAGCGCCGCGTCGTCCAGCAGACCGCCGCCGCGGCTCATCGCCCGGCTCAACTCGTCCGCCAACAGGTCCTGCACCAGCGGCAGCGTGCCGGCTTCGACGCCGTCTGCCGTAACCCGTTCCGCCAACCGTTCCACAACGTCGCTCCAGTCATCGCCCAGCGCGTGGGCCAGCACGTCCCACAAGGCGTCCCACTCATCCGCGTCGGTCACGAACGGCTGGCGGGCCTCCGCCCGCAGCGCGTCCCAGTCGATCGGCTCCGGGGTGTCCGCCTCGGCGACATGGGTGCCGAGTGAAAAGCCGTAGGAGCCCTGCCAAACGCTGGCGGAGGAGAACAAGGTGATATGTTCCCGATCCCCCGGTTGCAGCACGCCCGCCGGGCCGCTGGCGCTGTAGCCCACGAACTCGACGCTCGCAAGCGGCTCGGCCAAATCGGCGCCCAGACTGTACGCCAGACCCGGCGGCCCCGACAGCGCGAGCACCGGCGCAGGCATGTCCACGTCGCCCGTGTTGGCGTACTCGATGGTCAACTGGAAAAACCCGCCGCTGCGCAGGACCGACGGCGCGATCAGGCGGGTCTCCAGACGGGCGCCGCCGCCGGCGCGGACCTCCAGCGCCTTCGACTTGACGGCCGTTGCGCCGTCCGGCTTCTCAACCACCACGTCGTACCAGCCCGCCGCCGCGCCGCGAAGATCGAACGTCGCATACAGGCTGGCTCCATCCACGGGACGCACGGGCCAAGCCTCGATGGTCGCGCCGGCCGCGTTGGTCAGGTAGGCCCGGCCGCCTTCGCCAGGAAGACCCTCGCCGGCAATCAACACCGTCACGTCGCCGACGTTGCCGCCAGAATTGGGCGCCAACTGATGGACTTTGAACTCCGGCAGCGCGACCGTCAGGGTGAACTCGCCGGGTGCGTCCGGCACGTCCCGGCCGTAGACCAGGACATAGGCATAAGCGTAGCCCGCCGCCGCGATCTGCACCCGCTGGTCGGCCCCCGCACGGTGTCCGCTGCCGGCGTCGTGTTCGGTGCGCGCCGGAATCCGGTCCAGGCCGACGTACAGTTCATTCGCCCCTTGATCGTTTGCGTCATCGAGCGCGATCAGCAACTCGTCCAAGCCCGTCACGGGCGCCGCGTAGTACCGGGCATCGCCGCCCGCGGCCAGCGAACCTGGCACGGGCGTCCCAATTCCCGCCAGCGGCATCGTGACGGCGATGCCCGTGTCGGAGCAAGCCAGGTTGTTTTCGCGGTTTTGGCCCTCGAACACTTCCTGCCGCACGTTGGTCTGCACTTGCCAGTAGTGCTGGCCGATCGTCGCCGCCGGGACCGTGACCTGCACCGACACGGCCAGCTCTTCGCCCGGTTGCAGGACGACTCCCGCCGGGGTCACGAACTCGCCCGCCAGCGTACCTGCCCGCATGGCCATCGGCAGCGGAGCGAGAAAGACCTTGTCGTGCCAAGGTCCCATAGCTGGAGCGGTGCCCTGATTGCGGATCGTCCAGGCAACGGTGATGGTCTCGCCCAAAGAAGCGGCCGCGGCTCCGGAAATCGTTCCGGGAACCACCACCAGGTCGATCGCGGACGCCGAGTCCTCGACTCGTTCTTCCGAACCCAGGTCCGCATAGGGCGGATCGCCGATCCCCGTGTTGGGCATTCCCAAATCGTCGAATCGCGGCAAGCCCGTGCGGTCCCATTCGGGCGCCGCGTCGCCGTCGGCTGCGTCGATGCAGGGCGAGGCGGCCGCCAAACGGAAGTCGCCGCCAGCGCGATCGACAAAGCCCGGCTCGACCGAGATGTTTCCCGCGATCCCGGTGTAGTCCTGCAGATTCGCATAGTTGCCGAAGACCGCGCCGGGATTGTAGACGTCGTTGGCGCGTATCTCGTTGCTGGCCGACGCGCCGTGGGCCAGGGCCACGCCGGCCAGGGCGTGGTGGCTGATGATGTTGTTCACCAGCCGCGCCAGATGGGCGCCGTTGTCCAGGCTGACGCCATAGTCGCCGCCGTCCAGGGTGTTGTTCGTCAAGGCCACCTGGCTGTCGGCGCCATTAGCGAACACGTTTGCGCAACTGCTGTTGGTCACCAGCACGTTTTCCGCCGCCAACTTTCCTCCCGCCAGCACGGCTAGCCCGATGTTGTTCGCCGTCTGCACCAGGCTGTTCTTCACCGTCAGCTGGCCGCCGTTAGCCAGGAAGGCGGCGTTGAAGTTCTGGGACAGGGTGAAGGAAACGCCGCCGAACCGGACCTCGGTATGCTCGGCCGTCGCCTTTCCCCCGCCGTTGACCGAGACGCCGCCGTAGCGGAGTTCGAGGTGGTCCAGCGTCGATTCCTTCGTTCCGCCACCGTGGATGAGGATCGAGTTCCGATCGCCCGCAGCCGGCAAGCTCCCGTCGCCATCCGCGTTGGTGTCGCCGCCGATCGTGTCGTCTTCGGGCACCGTCAGCACGATCGGCCGCGCGGCCGTGCCGTGGGCTTCCAGCCAGCCGTGGATCGTCAGGCCCGCGCCTTTGAGAATCGTCCCCGGTTGCAGCGTGAGCGTGGCCCCCGGGGCGATGGTGACGGCTCCGGTCTGCCAGACCATGCCGGGTTGCGGGCTGAAATCGGCGGCCAGCGTGCCGGCGGCGACATAGGCCGCATTGCCGCGAGGACACGTGGCCGCGTCGATCTGCAGTCCGGCGACGCGCCACCAGTGCGACGTGCTCTCCAGGTACACCGGCCAATCCTCCACCCAGCTGATCCACGCTCCGTTCAGGTTCAGCGCCCCCGCGTCGTCCTCGATGTAGATGCCGTCGTCGCGGCAGAAACGGACCGTCAAATCGTTCACCGCCGGCCCCGCCCCGCTCTTCAGGTGCAGGCCCCGGTTCTCCGCACGGTCGATGATCACATGGGACAAGGTTGGCGCCGAACTCTCGATCTCGACCGACGCGGCGGCCAGGCTCCAGGGCGGATTGGCGACCGTGCCGCCGTAACGCAGCTGCACATGCTCCAGCACGCTGGCGCTGGCGCCCGCCCCGCAAAACCGCAAGGTGCCGCTCGAATAATCGCTGGGATGGCTCGCCGCGCCGTCCGCATTGGTGTCGCCGCCCGCCGTGTCGTCGCCCAGGCTGGTGAAGATGATCGGCTGCGCGGCGGTTCCCAGCGCGGTGAGAGTCCCCAGAACCGTCGGCAGCCCGCCCTTAAAGATCGTACCCGGCAGCAGGGTCAACGTGGCGCCGACGTCGATCTGAAAGCCGTTCGACACCCACACGATGTCGGCCTGGGGAGTGAAGCTCGCCGTCACTTTTCCGTAGCCCAGCTCGACGGCGGCTCCGCGGAGACAGGTGGCGGCATCGATCGTCACGCGGGTCACGTTGGGCCAATCGCCGGCAGTGCCAATCGCCATCGCGTAGCCGCGGACCTCGCGGATCTGCACGTCATCGATCGTGGTGGGGCCCTGCGTCTGGACGCCATAGGCCGGTGTGGTGCTCTCGGTGCCGAGCACGCCGGAGACCACGACGTGCGACAGCCGGGCGGCACAGCCAGGCCAGACCCGCACGGCGGTGCCCGCCGTGCCCGCGACAGTCAGGTAGCTGATTTCCGGCGCGGCGGTGCCGGTCAACTCGACACCCGGCCCGGCGGAGTGCCGCACGGTGACGTGTGCGAGCCGCGGCGCGCTGTCGGCAATCATCACAGCGGCGCTCGGATAACCGCCGGCATAGCGGACCTCCGCGTAATCCAGGCGGCTGGAAGCGTCGGCGGACGCCAGGCGCAGATAATCCCAATCGCCGGCCCGCGACGGATTCGCCCCCCCGTCGCCGTCGGAGTCCCCGCCCGCGGCGTCGTCGCGGATCGAAGTGAAGACGACTGGCTGGGCGGCCGTGCCGAGCACCTGAATCGCGCCCGCGACCGTCAAGCGGCCGTGGGTGTACCCGTCCGCCGACGTCGCGAACTTGACCACCGTGCCTGGCTGGACGGTGAGCATCGCGCCGGCGGCCACCGTGACCGCCCCGCGGACCGCAACGAAGCCGGACCAAATCGTATTCTGAGCGATCGTCCCGGACACGTAGGAACTGATCCGGAACGAGGCCGTGTACCGGTCGTCGAGCGTTTCGCCCGGCTGGCCGTCACGGTCCTGGTCCAATGCGTTGCCTTCCGCATCCAGCACCTGCGGTCCCAGCACCAACTGGTACTGGCCCGCTGCGGCCTGAGCAGCGAACGCGATTTCCAGCGTCTGGCTGTCGAGCCAGCTGGAACCCGTCGCCGCGACGGCGCCGCCTGGACCGGTGAAGCTGACGATGTCGGCCGCCGGGTCGAAGCTCGCGTGGTTCATCGGCTGGTCGAATCGCAACTGGACGGCAGCGACCGGTCCCGCGGTGGGGCTGGCCGGCGTGTGGCCGACAACGCGCGGACCGCGGATCACGAAGCCGGCCGTGTACTGATCCTCCACCGTCTCGCCGGGCAGCCAGTCTTGATCCTGGTCCAGCGGATTGCCGCCTGCGTCCAGCACCTGCGGCCCGAGTATCAGGCGGTACGAGCCCGCGGCTGTCTGCGGCGGAAAGCCGATTTCCAGCGTCTGCGGGCCGAGCCACTGATAGCCGCTGACCGCGATCGGACCGCCGGGGCCGACGAAGCTGACCACGTCGGCCGGCAGGAACGACGTCGGATCCATCGCCGTGCTGAACGTCAGCCGCAGCGCGGCGACGGGACCCGTCAGCTCGTCCGTCACCGCGTGGGCGAGCACCCGCGGCGCAGCCACGCCAAAGCTCGCGTGGTACCGATCGTCGACCGCTTCCCCGCCGCTGCCGTCGCCGTCCAGATCGATGGGCTGGCCCCAGGCGTCGCGGACGCCGGCGGCCAGGACCAGTTCGTACGCGCCGGCTTTGGTTTGGGGCGGAAAGCTAATTTCCAGCGTCGTGCGGTTCAGCCACTGAAACCCCGTCACGGCCACCGCGCCATGCGGCCCGGTGAAACTGGCCACGCCGCCCGGAAGCTGGAAGCTGCTCGCGTCCATGCTGCGCGGGAACTCGATCCGCACCGTGTTCACCGGAGCGGCGCCGGCCCGATGCGACACGTGCCAAGGACCTGTGTGCAAGCTCACCGAAACATCGCCAAAGAAATAGCCCGTCGCCGCGGCGACGACATCGAGCGACTGGTCGCCGTTCAGATCGCCCAGGGCCAGATCGTGCAGAATGCCGGCGCTCAGTCGATAGGAGGCCGGGGTCCCCAACGTTCCGTCGCCCGCTCCCGGCAAGACCATGAACTGGCCGTGCCCTGCGGCCAAGACGTCCAGCCGGCCGTCGCCCGTCACGTCGGCGATCGTCACGTTGCTGTTCGCCACGTCATACGTCACGCCCGGCGCAAACGTGCCGTCCGCGCGGCCCAGCAAGATCGACAGCCCGGACTTGTGCAAAACGGCGAAATCCGGCCACTGGTCGCCGTTCAAGTCACCCGCGGCCAGTGCCTTGGGATCCGCGCCCGCGCCGTACGCCGCTTGCCGCCGGAAGGTCCCGTCGCCGTAGCCGGCGAGCAACACAAGTTGGTCGCTGCCTTGGCTTGTCACGGCCAGGTCCGGGATCTGGTCCCCGTTCACGTCGGCCACGGCTACCGCAGTCAAACCGCTGCCGATCGGATAGCGGGCTTCGGCGCCGAACGTGCCATCGCCCCGGCCCAGAAAGATCGACGCGGGACTGACGGCTGCCGTGCTGGCATTCTCGTAGTTGCTGACGATCACCACGTCCGGGACGAGATCGCCATTCAGGTCCGCCACGACCAGATCCGCCGGGGCTCCGGCGACGTCGTAGGCCGCGGGAGCCGAGAACGTGTTGTCGCCGTGTCCCAGCAGAACCGAAAACGTCCGCTGCTCGCGGTTGGCCGTCACGAGGTCCTGGTAGCCGTCGCCGTCCAGATCGGCGGCGGCCACCACGGTCGGAGCCGCCCCGACGCTCCAGTCGATGCTGCCCCCGAACTTGCCGTTTCCCAGCCCCGGCAGCACGGACACGGTGTAGTCGTACCGGGACTTGCCCGCGATCAAGTCGAGGATCCCGTCGCCGTCCAGGTCGGCCAGCGCGACCGACTGGGGCGTTTCGCCGATCGCGTAATCCACCGTCCGCGCGAACGTGCCGTCGCCGAGTCCTGGCAGGGTCTTCACCGTCGAGTTGGCATTCGCCATCAGCAGATCCGCGATGCCGTCTCCGTCAGCATCCGCCACCGCCACGCCCATCACCCAACCCCCCGGCCGGTAATTGGCGTGTTTGCGGAGCCGACCGTCGCTGCCGCCCAGAAAGACATGGACTTCTGCGTAACTCTCGTCGCCCAGCAAGGCATCCGTCGCGCCGTCGCCGTTCACGTCCGCCAGGACCATCCCTCTCGGCGGTGCGTCCAACGCCACCCCCCCGCCGGCGAGCGGGGCGGCGTAAGCCCCCCGGTGATTTTCGTCTTTCCCTCCCGGCTCGCCAGCGCAAAACGTCCCGTCGCCTTGCCCAAGCAGGACGCTCAGTACCGAATCGGAACTGGTAGGCGTCCAGCCGTCGTGGACGACCACGGCGTCGAGCCGTCCGTCAGCGTTGACGTCGCCGAGGCCCAGATGATCGACGGCGTGCCAGCCCAAGTAGCCGGCTCCGCGGCGGAACGTGCCGTCGCCGTTTCCCAGAAACACGTCCACGCCCCGCCCCTCGGTCGCCAGCAGGTCGGTGCGGCCGTCGCCATTCAGGTCTCCCGCGGCGATCGCCCGGCTGGCCATCAGCGGTTGGACGACGGCGCTGGCGAACGTCCCATCACCCCGCCCAGGGAACAGCTCGAGCGCCGCGTCGTATTTGTGCGCCGCCGCCATGTCCGGCACGCCGTCGCCGTTGAAGTCGGCCAGCAGCACCGGAGCGCATTCCGCCGTCGTCGCATGGTCGGCCCTCTCGGCAAACGCACCGTCGCCGAGGTTCAACAGCACCGAGACATCCAGGTTCCATTGCGTCACGATGTCCGGCAGACCGTCCCCGTTCAAGTCGGCCAATTGCAGGTTTCCGCGCGGGACGGCGTACGTCGTCTCCGAACCGAGGCTCCCGTCGGCACGGCGGAGGAGGACCGACAACACGCCGCTGTCGCCCAGCGTGACCACGTCGGCCAACCTATCCCCGTTCAGGTCGGCGGAGACGAGTTCTCTGGAGCCGGCTCCGCTGGGATACGCCGGCGTGGCGTTGAAGCTCCCGTCGCCGCGGCCAAACAGCACCGAGGTGAAGACGCCGTCGTGGTGCCCGCGGGCAATGTCCGGCACGCCGTCCCCGTTGAAGTCGCCCACGGCGACCGCCGAGGTGAACTGGCCTTGACGGTACTGGACAAACGGCGCGAACGTGCCGTCGCCGTGTCCGAGAAACACAGCAACCGCGTTCTCCTGGTCCGTGGCGGCCACGAGGTCGAACTGGCTGTCGGCGTTCACGTCAGCCAGGACGAAGCGTTCCGAGTGTAGACCGCCGGCACCGTTCAATCCCGTGGCGTAGTCGACCTGCGCGGGAAAGCTGCCGTCCCCTTGCCCCAAGCGGACGCCGAACGTGTGATCTTTCACGTTGCCCAGGACCAGATCGGCCTTGCCGTCGCCGTTCAGATCGCCGGCGACCACCTCGGACAGCCACCCCGCAACGACCGTCTCTGCCGCCGTGCCCAGCGTCCCGTTGCCTTGGTTCAGAAACACCGCCAGGACCGAGCTATCGTAGTCCTTGTACTGCGTCAGCACGACGTCGGGATGCAAGTCCCCGTTCACGTCGGCCGCCGCGACTTCTGTCGGACTCCGCGTCAACGCGTAGTCGACGGGCGCCGCAAACGTGCCGTCCCCTCGGCCGCGAAACACGCTCAGGCGGTAATACGGACCCGAGGCCGCTTCCGCGCTGCCGACCACCACGTCGGCCGCTCCGTCGCGGTCCAGATCGGCGACGGCCAGACTCCGCGGCTTGCCCCCCACGGCGTGCGTAATGGCGGCGTCCAGTGTCCCATCGCCGCGGCCCAGCAGGACCGAGATGGTTTGAGACAGATAGTTGGCGACCACAACGTCGGGATGGGTGTCGCCGTTCAGATCGGCGATCGCCAGCGCTTCCGGGGCCGAGCCGACGGCGTACTTCGTCAACTCGCCAAACGTGCCGTCGCCGTTGCCCAGCGAAACCGAAATCGTCGAGCCGCCCGTGCCGCCGCCTGCCGTGACGATGTCCAGCGCCCCGTCGTGGTTCAGATCGGCGGCGGCCAGATCGGCATAGCTATCGACTGCCGGAAAAACTTCGTCCGGGTACCGTCCGTGCGGCGAACCGCCGTTCAATGCCAGCCGAGTCTCCAGCGGCTCGAAACCCAATCGTCGCTTCCATCCGGGAGCTTTCTTCTTCCGCCGGCCGGCCCTCCACGTCTGACCGTCACGCCGCCGCTTCCCTCCGGCACCACCACGTGCGAATGAAGCAGTTGCCATCGTCCTTCTCTCACAACAATAGCGAGTCCGAGGTGATTGGGTCAGGCGATCTGGCGGGGTGACCGGCCAGCAAGATCGCCACCGAGTCTTCCCCCCGAAGTGAAGCGACCGATGCACCGCCAGACAACGCTACGCCCCATCCTGCCGGCAACTGCTACGGTCATGCTGGCCTTAATGCCCAATGGTACTCGCGTGGGTTTTGCGCGTCAACGTCGCTGGTCGCTGTCAACGAAGTGCCGAAGCACGGCAAATGGCCGCCGTGGAAGCTTGAAAACGGCGTTCATCCCGCGTACACTACGATGCTTGCCGCACGATCGGTTCCGTGTGTCGCGGAAAGACGTGTTATACTGAAGAGAACATTTTGGCGCTGCTGCCGTTGGAGGAGGATCGAACCGCATGGTTGTGACGCATCAAGCTAACAAGACTCAGATCATGACCGGGGCTGACATATTGGTGCAATCGCTTGTCGATCATGGAGTCGAGGTCCTGTTCGCCTATCCGGGCGGGGCCAGCATGCCGCTGCACCAGGCACTGACGCGGTACTCCGACCGGCTGCGCACAATTCTGCCGCGGCACGAGCAGGGCGGCAGTTTCGCCGCGCAAGGTTACGCCCGATCCACCGGCCGAGTGGGCGTGTGCATGGCCACCAGCGGTCCGGGCGCCACCAACCTGGTCACGGCCATCGCCGACGCCAAGCTGGACAGTATTCCCATCGTGGCGATCACGGGCCAGGTCGGCACGCGCTCGATCGGCACGGACGCCTTTCAGGAGACGCCTATCGTCGAGGTGTGCCGCGGCGTTACCAAGCACCACTACCTGGTCACGGACATTGCCGAGTTGCCGCGGATCATGAAGGAGGCGTTTCACATCGCGACCACAGGACGCCCCGGACCGGTGCTGGTCGATATGCCCAAGGACATCCAGTTGGAGAAGGCGGCCGTCAATTGGGACGCGCCAATGAATCTGCCGGGCTATCGCGACTCGATTCCGCCCCGTGCCCGTGCGGAGCAGATCAAACAGGTGGCGGCCGCGATCAAGTTGGCCAAACGGCCCGTGTTGTACTGCGGCGGCGGCGTGATTTCGGCCAATGCCGGCGACGAGTTGAGGATCTTCGCCCGCAAGACGGGCATTCCCGTGGCCATGACGTTGATGGGGCTGGGCGCTTTTCCCAGCGACGATCCGCTGTGCTTGGACATGCTGGGCATGCACGGCAGTGTCTATGCCAACTGGGCCGTCCGCGATTGCGACTTGCTGTTGGCCCTCGGCGTGCGTTTCGACGATCGCGTCACGGGCAAGCTGGACGCCTTTGCCAAACACGCCAAGATCATTCATATCGACATCGATCCTTCCGAGTTGAACAAGAACAAGCCGGCGCACATTCCGATCGTCAGCGACGTGAAATATGCGTTGCAGGCGCTGATTCAGGCCGTCGAACCGTGCTCCGACCTCGATGGCTGGGTGACGCAGTGCCAGCAGTGGAAGAAGGAGCGTCCGTTCAAGTACGACGAGGAGTTTGACGGTATTCTGCAGCAGCACGCGATTTCGGAATTGTCGCGGCTGACGCAGGACCGCAAGACGATCGTCGTGACGGGCGTCGGGCAGCACCAGATGTGGACCGCCCAATTCTACAAGTTCCGGCACCCCCGCCGCTGGCTGTCCAGCTCGGGTCTGGGCACGATGGGGTTCGGCTTGCCGGCGGCCATCGGCGCTCAGGCCGCTCATCCTGACGCCCTGGTGGTGGACATCGACGGCGACGGCAGCCTGCAGATGAACATTCAGGAACTGGCGACGTGTTATTGCGAAGACTTGCCCGTCAAAGTGCTGCTGCAGAACAATCAGCATCTGGGCATGGTCGTGCAGTGGGAAGACCGGTTCATGGCCGGGAATCGCGCGCACACGTACCTGGGGCCGATCTACCATGCCGAGGCGAAGGGCAAGGGCGAAGACATCTATCCGGTCGAACGGTATCCGGATTTCGTCAAGATTGCCCAGGGTTATGGCTGCGGCGCGGCGACGGTGCGCAAGAAAGCGGATCTCGTGCCGGCTATGGAGGAGATGATCAACTACGACGGCCCCTACGTGCTGGACGTGCAGACGCCTTACCAAGAGCACGTGCTGCCCATGATTCCGGCCAATCACACGGTGGATGACATGATCCTGGAGTAGCGTCGATCGCGGGCGGCGGACGCAGCGGTGGACGGCGCAAGTCATGGCACTAACGGCCCCTTTCCTAGCCCTGATTGCCAAACTGCTCAGCGGCGCGAACGTCCGCTGGATCGACAGCCAGCCGGACACGTGCCAGCGGGTGTATTTTGCCAACCATACCAGCCACCTGGACGCCTTGGTCTTGTGGTCGTGCCTGCCGCGCGAGGTGCGTTCGGTGACGCGGGCGGTGGCGGCCCGCGATTATTGGGAAGGCGGGGCCGTGCGGCGGCACATCGCCCGCTCGTTCAACGTGTTGCTGATCGATCGGGAGAACATCAAGGTGCACCAGAGCCCCGTGGAGAGAATGATCCGCGAGATCGGCAATCGCTACTCGTTGATCGTATTTCCGGAGGGCGGCCGCACCAGCGGCGACGAGATGGGCGAATTCAAGAGCGGTCTGTATTACCTGGCAAAAAAGCGGCCTGAGCTGGAACTGGTGCCGGTCTACATGGAAAACCTGAACCGCGTGCTGCCGCGGGGGGAGGTGTTGCCGGTGCCGTTGCTGAGTTGCGTCACGTTCGGCCCGCCGATGTGGCTGGAAGCCGGCGAGCCCAAGACGGATTTCCTGGCACGGGCGCGCCAGGCGGTGCGGCGTCTGAAAGATCTGTGACCTTCGGCACGCCGCGGAACATTCCTGGTACGACAACATGACGAACAACGGCTGGTGGCCTTGGTCCACCCTGCAACAGCTGATCGCGGCGGCTCCCGTGGACTCGGGGGGCGAGCAGCCTCGCGCGCAGATCTACTGGCTGCTGGGGGTGGTCATCGGCCTGCTGGCGATCGCCTACGCGGTCAGCGTGTGGTTGAAGCGATACCCGGAGGGCACGCTGAATCCGGCCCTGGTCGAGCGGTTTGTCAATCGCATCCGCGTCTGGTGGATCATGTGCGCGATCCTGGTGGCCGGGTTCATGCTGGGGCCCGTCGCCACCGTGATCCTGTTCGGTGCGGTCTCGTTCTGGTCGTTGCGCGAGTTCATCACCACCACGCCCACGCGGCGCGGCGATCATCGCGCGCTGTTCTGGGTCTTCTTCGGGTTCACACCGCTGCAATACATCTTGGTCGGCCTGAGCCTGAGCTGGGACTTGTACACCCTGTACAGCATCGTGATCCCGGTTTTCGCCTTCCTGTACATTCCGGCGCGGATCGCCGTGGCGGGCGATCCGAGGCGGTTCCTGGAACGTGCGGCCAAGATCCAGGCGGGTCTGTTCATCTGCGTGTACGCCTTGAGTTTCGCGCCGGCCCTGCTGAACCTGCCGCTGCGGCCCCGCGCGGAGGACGCCGCCTGGGCGGGCGATTCGCACCTGGCGCGCTCCGGGCTGTTGTTCTACCTGGTGCTGCTGACGCAGTTGGCCGATGTCTTTCAGAACGCCTGGAGCCGGCTGGTGGGCCGGCGCGTGATCGCCCCGGAGATCAGCGCCACGCGGACGTGGGAGGGCTTCCTCGGCGGCGTCACCAGCACGACCCTGATCGGGGCCCTGCTGTGGTGGGCGACGCCGTTCGGCTTCTGGGAAGCCGCCTGCATGTCGATGATCGTGGCCGTGACCGCCTTCGCAGGAAACATGGTGATGTCCGCCATCAAGCGCGACCGCAACGTGGCCGACTTTGGGACGCTGGTCCAAGGCCATCCCGGCGTGCTGGACCGCATCGACTCGATCTGCTTCGCCGCCCCCGTATTCTACCACCTGACGCGGCATTTCTTCTCCGCCCTGGGCTGACGCGGCACGGCCTGTCCACTCCCGTGGCAAGAACGGTGACCGAATTCAGCTCGGGTCTTGCGTCGCGGTGCTGCGGCTCGGATAATGGCCCGTTTGAGCCTTAGCAGCGTTCGAGAAGTAGCTGTCGCCGCGTCAAAGTAGCCGTCACACTCCGTGTGATGATCGGCAAGAAGCACGGGACAGTTCTTTCTCGAACGCTGCTGAGCCGGCCAGAACCCGGACGAGAGTGCGCCTGGGTGCCGGCTTGCCGAATCCTTCCGCCCAGACACATTCCAAAGAGGAGGTCCACGATGAGCGAAACCACGAAGCACGTCTCGACGCGTCGCGAATTCTTGGGGAATACCGGCCGCATCGCGGCGGCCACCACGCTGGCCGGCCTGGCCATCCCGCGCGTCCATGCCGCCGAGGACAACACGCTGCAGGTCGCCCTGATCGGTTGCGGCGGACGCGGCACCGGCGCCGCGGCCGACGCCATGTCCGTCAAGCAAGGTCCCGTCAAGCTGGTCGCCGCGGCCGATGTCTTCGAGAACCGCGTCCACAGCAGTGTGGAAGGCCTGAAGCGGCGATTCGCCGACCAGGTCGATGTGCCGCAAGACCGCCAATTTGTCGGCTTCGACGGCTACCGGAAAGCGATGGATTGCCTGAAGCCGGGCGACATCGCGATCTTTGCCTCGCCGCTGGCCTTCCGCTGGGTGCATTTCGGCTACGCCATCCAGAAAGGCCTGCACGTGTTCATGGAAAAGCCCGTGACGGCCGACGGCCCGACGTCCCGCCGAATGATCGAGCAGGCCAAGGAAGCGACGGCCAAGAACCTCAAGGTGGGCGTCGGCCTGATGTCTCGCCACGCCCGGCACCTGCAGGAACTGCAGCAGCGGATCCAGGACGGCGAAATCGGCGACATCATCGCCATGCGCGGCTACCGGATGGCGGGGCCGATCGGCTCCGCGTTCTCGGAAAAATGGCCCGGTCAGCCGAGCGAATTGCTGTGGCAGATTCAACGCTTCCACAGCTTCATCTGGGCCAGCGGCGGATGCTTCAGCGACTTCAACATCCACATTATCGATCACCTGTGCTGGATGAAGAACGCCTGGCCGGTCAAGGCGCAGGCGGTGGGCGGCCGCCACTATCGCGGCACGTGCGTCGATCAGAACTTCGATTCGTATGGGGTCGAATACACGTTTGCCGACGGCGCCAAGCTGTTTATGGATGGCCGCAACATCGCGGGCTGCACGGACATCTACTCCAGCTACGTGCATGGCAGCAAGGGCCTGGCGATCGCCTCCAAGGGCGGCGACTGCGGAGCGCCTTCCAGCATTCACAAGGGCCAGAACCCGGACCGCGACAGCCAGACATGGCAATCGCAAGTCCCCGGAGACCAGGGAAATCCGTATGCCAACGAGTGGAACGACCTGGTGGACGCGATCCGCGCCGACAAGCCGTACAACGAGGCCGAACGCGGCGTCATGGCCAGCGCGGTGACTTCGCTGGGCCGAAAAGCGGCTCATACCGGCCGGGAAATCACCTTGGACGACATGCTGAACTCCGACGATGAATACGCGCCGGACTGCGACAAGTGGACGATGGACTCGCCGCCGCCGCTGAAGTCGGACGCCGACGGCAAGTACCCGATCCCGCAGCCGGGCATCATCACCAAGACGGAATTCTAGCCCTGCCGGCGGCCGCAATGAAAGTAGGTTGGGTCTCCGACCCGACCCAGTCGGGACAGAGCCCCAACCTACGAAGATGCGCGCATGGCAGCCTCCTACGGCCGCACGATGATCTCCAGGCGGGCGGTGGCGGTCTCGCCGCGGCGGTTGGTGCGGGAGACTTTGACCAGGTACTGCCCGGCGGCTCGGTAGGTGTGCTGAGTGATCGCGTATCCGTCGGGTGCCAGCGCCTGGGCGTTCCCGTCGGATTGCACGCAGACCGGCGGCGTGCCGTCGCCAAAGTCCCATTCCTCCTGGCCTTCGTCCGGAGCCACGTTGAACGACCGGACCTTGAAGGTGAGTTCGTCCCCGGCCTTGATGTCCCACGTGGGCCAGTAGGCGGCATGGATCGACGGCGGCTTCTGGTCGGGCGTGTCGCGATCCTGGACGCGCACGACGGCAAAGTCGTAGTCGACGTTTCCGTCCTTGTCGACGACCTTGAGGATCTCGCTGTACGCCCCCGGCTTGTCATAACGCCGCTCCGCGGTCGGCCCGCGGGCCGTCTTGCCGTCGCTCAGCGTCCAGGTGTAGCTGGCGATGTGGCCGGGGCCGTGGCGGCTCCAGGAACGGGAGCCGTCCAGCGTGACCGGCTCGCCCACCGCGGCCAGCTGGTGCGGCCGGGCGACCGCTTCGAGCACTTCCAGCGGGTGCGCATCGTGATAAGCCTCGAACAACAGGGCATAGCCTTCCAGGATGCCCCACCGCCCGCTGGGCTGCGGGGCCACGATGTCGAAGTGCAGATGCGACCAGCCGCCGCTGGCGCCCTGCTTGCCGAGCACGCCGATTTTCTGGCCCATCTTGACCCGCGCGCCGAGCTTGGCCGCCGGGTCGATCGAATCGAGATGGCTGTAGCGGTAGTACCAGCCGCGGTCGTCGCGCAGGTAGACCACGTCGCCCCGCGGCTTGACCAGGTCCGGATACGTGCCCTGCTGATGCAACTCGCCCGCCGCCGACACGACCTGTCCGTCGGTCGCGGCCAGCACGTCGACCATCCGCTCGGCGCCGCCGATGTCCAGGCCCCAGTGATAGTAGATCGGTTTCTTCTTGACGTCCTCGCCGTCGCCGATCTGGTTGGCCATCAGCGTGTGGCTGGCAAACCAGCGCTGGTTGACGGGGTAGGAGAACGTGCCGGGCGTGATCAGCGGATAGCCGGCCGGCCACAGCCGCAACCGGGCGTCGGCATCCAGCCCCCAAAGATCGGCGTCTTGGTTGTATCCCTTGGTGATCGGGCAGTCGATCTGCACGTCGCCCACGGTGACGGGCAAATGGTAGGTGGCCGAGCCGAGCGTGACGGGATGCCCGTTGACCTCGACGGTCACCCGCGCCAGGCGCAAGGCGTTTCGCAGGCTGTCGCGCTGCTCTTTCACTTCCAGCAACTTGACCGTGGCCGTCCGGCCGTTGATCAGTTGGACCTTGGCCTCCTGGCCGACGTTCAAATCCACGGCGGCCGGCTGCGATTCGATCGGCTTGCGAGCCAGTTCCAGCGCCTTCGTCACGATCCGTTCTTCCACGCCGGCAGTAAAGGGCCCCGGCAGCGAGCCCCAAACCGTCGCCCCGCCCGCCTCGTAGCCGCCCTCCCGGAGCACGCGGGCCGAGGGCAGGTAGGTGAACACGTCGTTCGAGTAGCCGGCCACCCAGACACTCGGCCCGGCCAGTTCGCGTTTCAGACGCAGGGCGTAGTCGACCACCGTCTCGCCGCCGATCGCCACCAGCGTCAGATCGCGACCGAAGCGCACCACCTGCACCGGGCAAGCGTACGTGCTGCGGATCTTGCCGGTCTCTTGCAGTTCCTTCAGCAATCGTTTCGCGTGCCCTGCATCGGGTTCTCGGCCGGCCGCCGCGGTCTTCTCCAGTTCCTCGCGCGGCGGAATGGGCGCAAAGTCGAGCGCCACGTCTTCAAACGCCAGGCAAAGCGGACCGCGCAGCGGCTGGGGCGGAGTCTGCAGCGCGGCCTCGACGGCCAGGGCCAGCGTGCGTCCATGGTACTTGGCCAGTTCCTCTTTGCCTCGCGGATACGGGTTCTGGTCGGCGCCGCAACCGATCATGAACAGGGCCGTCATGTCCGGGTGCTCTTCTTCCAGGTACTGCTGGGCATAGCCGGCATAGTCGCCGCGGATCAGGTAGTCGCCCATGGTCGTGTTGTGGCAGGCGTAGCCGAACATCACAGCCGTCAGCTTCCCTTGCGGATCGGTCACCCGGAGCACGGGCACTTCGTGGTCCACCGGGCCCTCGAAATTCGGCGCGTTGCTGTACCCTTTCAGCGTCGGGCGGCGGCGGTTCATGGCAAACCCGGCCCGGCCCCGTTGGAAATCCAGCCGCGCCGGTGCCAGACGCTGGATGGCGTCGCCGACCAGCACGACCAGCTTCTGCTGCAAATCGGCGACGTAGCGTTCCGCGGCCGGAGCGTGCGCGGCCTTGGCCTCGTCGTCCGCCAGTCGCGACGCGCGCAGTTCCGGACCGCAGTGCGTGTGCGAGCAGTTCATCAGCAGCGACTCGCGTTTCAGGCCGTACTTGTCTTGCACGGCGGTTTCGAGCCAGTCGCGCAGCGTCCGGGGCACGCTGATCAGGTCCAACGTGACGATGACCAGTCGCGTCCCCGCGGGGTCTTCGATCGCCAGCGCCTTGGCGAACAGGTCCGCCGCCACGCCCTCCGACGGTTTCTTGCGGCTGGCGTAACCGGCCATCCAGATCGGCCCTTCCGGCGTGATCTTCACCGCCGCCGCGCCGGCCTTCCAGGCGGTCGGCTCCTGGGCCGGCGCCGTAACCATCCCCGCGCCGACCAACCCCGCAACGCACAGCGCGATCAGAATTCGTTTCATGATGACCATCTCCACAAGTCCCTCTCGATTGCGGCCGGCCCACGGCGGGCCCGCGCACGAATCCCATTCTCAGCGCCCCCGGCGGCCTGTCAACCATCGCCACGGAGGACAGCGACGGATCGGCCGGGCTCTGGCGGGGAACCACTCGGCTTGCCGCCGCCGTCTGCTGGTTCCATGCGACAGAGAACTCGGCTATCATCCGTGTTCAGACGAAGGTGAAAGATCAAGTGGAAGATTAGGAGAAAACTCGTGCGCAGAACAACCAGACCCACTTTCGTATTCTCCACCACCATTCTGCTGCCCATCTTGCTGGCCGCGGGGATAGGGCACGCTGCGGATCGAGGTCCGACGCTGCATCCCCATGCGGTGCCGTTGCCGTTTGCGCATCAGGGGCCGTTTGTGACCGCCGGCGACGGCGGGGTGCTGTGCGTCGATGCGCAGCAGGCCCTGCACAGCGGCGATGAAGGCCGGACGTGGACCGCGACGCCGATCTTCCGCGACGAGCAGAAGTACCGCATCAGCAACGAGCGAGCCTTGCTGCGCACGCTTGACGGCGCCGTGATCGCCGCCTGGATGAACCTGCAGGAACAGAAATCGCCGCCGGGCTGGAAGTGGGGCGAGAAGGACGCGGACTGGCAGGATTTCGTGCTGCCCACCTACGTGTGCCGGAGCCTGGACGACGGAAAGACGTGGGAGGAACCGGTCTTCCTGAACAAACCCTGGTGCGGCTGCATTCATTCGCTGATCGAGACCAAGACCGGCCGCATCGCGCTCGTCGGTCAGGAGGTCATTCCCGCATGGCGTCATGCAACGGTCGTGTTCGTCTCCGACGACCAGGGGCGGACGTGGCAGCGCAGCAACGTGCTCGACATCGGCCAGGGCCGGCACGATCACGCGGGCTCGATCGAAGGCACCGTGGTCGAACGCCGGGACGGTTCGCTGTATCAACTGCTCCGCACCGAGACCGGCTGGCTGTACGAGGCCGTCTCGCGCGACGGCGGATTGCTGTGGGAGGACTTCCGGCAATCGCAGATCAAGTCCGTGACGTGCTGCGCGCAGCTGGCGAGGTTGGCGGACGGCCGGATTGCCCTGCTGTGGAACCATCCGCCGCGTCACCGTCCGGACAGCGGCAGCAGCCGGGAGGAGTTGTCGATCGCCTTCTCGTCGGACGAGTGTGCCACGTGGTCGCCGCCGCAAGTGATCGCGGCCAATTACGGCGGCCGTGGCCGAGTTTCCTATCCGTATCTGTACGAACGCAAACCTGGCCAGTTGTGGATCACGACGATGCAAGGCGGCCTGCGGATGAAGATCGAGGTGTCCGACCTCGGACGCGGCGAGATTCCCGTCTACCAACCGCCGGTCGTCCCGCCGCCACAACCGGGCGGGATCGTCATGTTCGGCGATTCGACCACCGCAGAACGTCCCGGAGCGATAGAAAAGGTGTATGCCGACCGCGTGCGGGAAGCGCTGCAGGGCACCGGTTCAACCCTGTCCGTCTACAACGCCGGCGTGGGGAGCAGCACCACGAAGAACGCCCGCGACCGGCTCGCGCGGGATGTGCTGGCCCACAAGCCGCGCGTGGTGGTGATCCAGTTCGGCCTGAACGACGCGGCCGTGGATGTGTGGAAAGAGTCGCCCGCGACGGCATCGCGCGTGCCGCTGACCGAGTATGAACAGAACATCCGCTGGATCATCGCCACGCTGCGCGCGCAGAACGTCAAGCCCGTGCTGATGACGACCAACCCCTTGCGTTGGACGTCCAAACTGCGCGACCTGTACGGCAAGCCGCCGTACCGGCCGGACGAACCCGACGGGTTCGACGCCCCGGTGCTTGCCAGCTACAACGAAGCCGTGCGCCGACTCGCCGCCGAACTCGCCGTGCCGCTGGTGGACGTACACGCTGCGTTCACCGCCCAGAACGCGGACAAACTCCTGCTGGACGGCATGCACCCCAACGACGCCGGACATCAATTGATCGCGGAACTGCTGGCGCCGATCCTGCGAGAACAGTTGCGTTGATCGTGGATCGGCATTTCGGATTTTTGGGGTGCCGCACAGCAGTTGATGACGTAGGGGCGATTAGTATTCCTCGGCCAGGCTGCGCAAGGCCCTTGCTGCTGCCATCGAGCGGCCATGAAGCAAAAGGGCCCAGAAGAGACAGACGCCCGATGAACCGCCACTTCACGCAACTGGACTGGGCCGTGCTGCTGGCCTACTTTGCCGGCACGATGTCCGTCGGCTTCTACTTCTGGCGCAAGAGCCGCTCGACGGAAGGCTTCACCGTCGCGAGCCGGTCCCTGCCCGGCTGGATCTGTGGGTTGTCGATCTTTGCCACTTACCTGAGCAGCATCAGTTACCTGGCGTTGCCCGGCAAGTCCTTTGCCGGCAACTGGAACCCCTTCGTCTTCAGTCTCGCGATTCCGATCGCCGCGTGGATTGCCGTGCGGTGGTTTCTGCCTTACTATCGCGCCAGCGGGGAAGTTTCGGCTTACGCCCTGCTGGAACACCGCTTCGGCGTTTGGGCGCGGCTGTATGCCAGCGCGTTCTACCTGCTGACGCAAATCGCCCGCATGGGCGTCGTCATGTACCTGATGGCCTTGCCCATGGCCGTCATCTTCGGCTGGGACATCCGCTTGGTGATTCTGGTCACGGGAATCTCGGTGACGGTCTACTCGTTCGCCGGAGGGATCATCGCCGTGATCTGGACCGACGCGATCCAGGCCCTGGTGCTGATGGCCGGCGCCGTGACCTGTCTGGGCGTGATGATGTTCGGTGTGGAAGGCGGACTGGCGGAGGTGATCCGGGTGGCCGTGGCACAAGGCAAGTTCAGCTTGGGAGAGTTCGGGGCGGGGGTGGACCAAGGGACCGTGTGGTTCGACGCGGGAAGCGCCACGTTCCTGGTGGTCTTGCTCTACGGGCTGTTCATCAACCTGCAGAATTTCGGCATCGATCAGAGCTACATTCAACGCTACATCGCGTCCAGCAGCGACCAGGAAGCACGCAAGAGCCTTTGGCTCGGCGCGGTGCTGTACGTCCCCGTCTCGGCCGTCTTCTTTCTGATCGGCACAACGCTATTTGTCTTTTACCACTCGGACCAGTATGAGCGTGAGTTGCCGGAGGTCAAGGAGTTGGTCGCCAGGCAGCGGCTGATGCAGCAGGGCGTCTATCCTCCGGGCGCCTCCGACTCCCCGGATTCGGCGCCGGCCGCCGATTACCGGCGGCGGCTCGACGAGCAGGCGGCCCAACTGGGCGAGACGGACATCGGCGACCGCGTGTTTCCGCATTTCATTGCCAAGCACCTGCCGACGGGGTTGACCGGCTTGCTGATCGCCGCGGTCTTCGCGGCGGCGATGAGCACCGTCTCGACCAGCCTCAACTCCTCGGCCACGCTGCTGATGACCGACTACTACCGGCGGTTCGTCAATCGGCGGGCAAGCGAACGGCAATGCCTGCTGGCCCTGTACGGCAGCACGATCGTGTGGGGAGCGTTGGGAACCGGCATGGCCCTGCTGCTGGTCAAGCTGACGGAGAGCGCGCTGGACATCTGGTGGACCCTGTCGGGCATCTTCGGCGGCGGAATGTGCGGCCTGTTCCTGCTGGGCATGATGAGCCGCCGGGCGAAGAATCCGGCGGCCGTCGCGGGCGTGCTCGCCGGAGTGCTGATTATTCTCTGGATGTCCTTTCCCAAGCTGGTCGATTTCCTCCTCGCGCAATCTGCGGGAGGCCTTGCGCACGATTGGGGGCTGGCTTTGCAGGAGGCCTCGTCGGCGTGGATCAGTCCCTTCCACGCATTCATGGTTCCCGTCGCCGGCACCCTCGCGATTCTGCTGGTCGGCACGCTCACCAGCCGCATTCAACTCCGCAAGCGGCAGCCGCCGGAAAAGAACTTGCCCCGTGTCTGACCGCTGCCGTCGCAGTCGAGGTACAGCCGAATCAGCGAATCCATGACTGTCGCAGCTTCACCGTAGCCATCACGCTCCGCGTGATGATCGCAGACAAGAACTGGACGGTTATTGATTCGCCGGCCTCACGCGACCTTCGCACGCCGTTACCGGGACTTCTTGATCCCCGGTTTGCGTTGTACACTGGTAGCAACCTACTTTGCCAACGCAGGAGAGAAACCATGGGCAACACCGATGTGAACCGCCGAAAGTTCTTGGCCACCACCGCAGCCGGGTTGGCTCTTCCGGCCGTCATTGTTCCCCGTGCGGCAGGGGCCGAGCAGCCGGAGGGGCTCAAGCCCATCGGCCGGCCCAGGGGCATCCATCCCGGCCGCGTCGTCTGGATCCACGATCCGGGGGTGACCGCTTGGGAAGGGCCGGGCGACGGCTTCTGGTGGGACGGCGACCGCGTCAAGCAGGATCGTGTGGACGCCATGATGGCACACGCCGTCTGCGAACTGACGGGCGAGTCCAAGCCGGCGCAGGCTTGGGACAAGCTGTTCCGCCACCTGAACCAGGCGCGCGGCAAGGGCGACGTGGGCTACCGCGCCGGCGAGAAGATCGCCATCAAGCCGAACTGGGTCGGCATGATCTACCGCGAGGGCCATGTAGACCCGAAAACCTACACGTTCATCCGGCGACAGGACTACATGAACACCGCGCCGCAGATGATCATCGCCCTGCTGGGACAACTGACCGGCGCGGGGGTGAAGCAGGCGGACATCACCGTCTGTGATACGCTGGCCTATGCGGTCAACGAATTCCACGGCCCGCTGCACAGCGCCTTTCCCGGCGTGCGTTTCGAGGACTACGCGGGCGAGTTCGGACGCATCAAGGTCAGCAGTTCCACGGTGCCTCTGTATTGGAGCTGCCGCCCGCAAACCGAGTCGCAGGACTTCCTGCCCACGTGTTTCGCCGAGGCGGATTACCTGGTCAACTTCGCCAACTTCAAGGCCCACATGGGCAGCGGGGTGACCCTGTGCGCCAAGAACCATTTCGGCTCGCTGGTGCGCTGGCCGGTCCAGAAAGGCTACTACGACATGCACCCCGGCGGCTTTTCGAAACAGACCGGCATTTACCGGCCGCTGGTGGACCTGATGGGCCACGCGCACCTCGGCGGCAAGACGGTGCTGTACTTGATCGACGGGCTGTTCTCCGGCCTCCATCCGCGGGACCCGGCGCCGCAGCGCATGGCGACGCCGCCGTTCAACGGCCACTGGGCTTGCAGCCTGTTCGCCTCGCAGGATCCCGTGGCCATCGATTCGGTGGCCCTCGACTTCCTCCAGGCCGAGTGGGCGGATTACCCGCGGCAGGCCGGCGTGGACGATTATCTGCGCGAGGCCGCGCTGGCTGACGACCCGCCTTCCGGCACGTTCTACGATCCCGACCACGCCACCACGGCCGCGCGTCTGACTAGCCTCGGCGTCCACGAACACTGGAACAACCCCCAGGAAAAGAAGTACTCGCGCAATCTCGGTTCGGCCGAGGGCATCGAGTTGGTCGCGGTTTCATGAGCGGTCGGAGCAAGTATCGCGAGCCGTTTGTGGCGCCGAAGGTGGGCTGGGAGAGACGGCGGCAGATTTGATATCTTCTGAGCGTGCACTGTAGCCCTCTCGCTCCGCGAGAGGGCAAGCCATCCTCTCGCGGAGCGAGAGGGCTACGATGGCAGATAACCGAGGTGAACCGCATCATGGCCAAGAAACCGGCGAAAGAAACAACCAAGACGAACCCCACTCTCAACCCCTCTGATCGCAAGACCCTCAACGCCCTGGTCGGCATGGCCAACGACGTGGCCGCGGCCGCCGATCGCGGCCGGGCGCCGACGTTGGACGTTCCGTCGCGGTCGCTGTCCAACGTGCGTTATAACAAGGCCAAGCGGTTCATCGAGATGGGCAGCGGCACCAACCGCCGGGAGCTGTTCAACCTGTCCCAGGCCAAGGTTTACATGCAAACGCTGCTGGTCGGCAGCGGCTGCAAGCAGTTGATCGAGGAAGGCAAGACGGCCAGCATTCGCGGCCTGTTTTATTTGCTGAAGCACACGATCGAAGGCTGCCGCGAAGAGACGTTCAACGACCAATCGGAGTGCGATCCGGTGATCGAGGACGTGGAGGTCACCCTGAACGCACTCCGCGAGGAATTGCACGTCTACGCCTCGAACCGCGGCTCGATGGTCGGCAATATCGTGCTGAACGACAGCGGCGACGAAATCGACTGCTCGCGCATGGGTTCGGGCGGCTACAGCATTCCGTCGATCGTCGAGTCGGAGGTGATTCAATTCCTGAAGTGCGATGCCGAATTCGTCCTGCACGTCGAAAAAGACACGGTCTGGCGGCGGTTCAACGAGGACAAGTTCTGGAAAGAGTACAACTGTATTCTGACGCACGGCGGCGGCCAGCCGTCGCGCGGCGTCCGGCGGCTGCTGCACCGGCTGCACTACGAGCGGAAGCTCCCGGTCTACTGCCTGCTGGATAACGATCCCTGGGGATACTACATCTACAGCGTCCTCAAGCAGGGCTCGATCAACCTGGCTTACGAATCGAAGCGCATGGCCATCCCGGAGGCCCGCTACATCGGGCTCCGCAGCAAAGACTACGAGCGCTGCGGGCTGACCCCCAGCGTGACCATCGAGCTGAGCGACGCGGACGTCAAACGGGCCAAACAGATCGCGCAGTACCCCTGGTTCGAGAACAAGAAGGCGTGGCAGAAGGAAATCGAGCTGATGCTCAAGAACGGCTTCAAGCTCGAAGTCGAAGCGTTGATCAACAAAGGGATCAGCTACGTCACGGAGACCTACGTGCCGGAGCGGCTCGCGGAAGGGGACTTCCTGGACTAAAGCCTTTGCGAAGCCCGGGGCAGCACGCCTGCGCAGCGTTCGAGAAATAACTGTCGCCTCGTCAAAGTAGCCATCACACTCCGTGTG
>CAZAQY010000071.1:22607-32168 GCA_964486845.1 uncultured Pirellulaceae bacterium | reverse complement strand
CCACTGCTCGAACTGTCGCCGGCCGATCTCCAGCTCGGCAGGCAAGTTCCCTGCACTTCTCGTCCCCATCGGCTGTCCTCCGCAAGCTATCGCTTCGACAGCCAACCATACCTCCCCCCGGAAAAAGATTCATGCACGCTTGCGGAAAGGACACGGTCGAACAACAGCTTCATGCTGAGATCACCACGGCCAGGCGACGTTCACGGTCTGCCGCAAACGCCAAGCAAGCTCGGACGTCCTCCCGGGTGAGTTCAGGAAAATCGGCGAGCAAATCCTCGATGGACATTTCAGCTGCCAGATACTCCAGCACATCGGTCACCGTGATCCGCAATCCGCGGATACACGGTTTTCCGCTTCGTTTGCCGGGCTCGATCGTGATGCGTTGCATGTAGTCCATGTCCTCACCCTACCTCTCACCGTGAATACCGTCAACGGCGAAGGTCGAGCCAAAGCGGCGACAAGGCGCCGCACTCCAAAAACGCGCGCAGGAAAACCACCGCCGTCCAGGACGCAATCAGGTACCATTCGGCTTGCCCTTCTCCTTCTCCGGCTTTGCCTCTTCCTGATCAGCGGGTTTCTCCGCCGGTGGTTCTTCCTGCGGCGGCGGATTGTCGGACGCTTCGCTCAGCTTGATGACAAATGACTTCGACGGCAGCCCGATCGTGACGGTCTGCTTGCGGCGGTCGGCGACCACGTCAAAGGTGTTGGTTTGCGCCGGGATTTCGGCCTTGTCCAACAACGGCTTGCCGTCGCGGCGGTCCAGGCACAGGATGGAGGTTTGTTCGCGCCGCGGCCCCTGTCCGGTGGCCGGGGTGAATTGTCGCAGAAACAACAGGACCGGCGTCTCGCGGGGCTGGTCCAGGGGGAAGCCAAATCGCTCGATGGCCACCGGAGCCGGCCAAGCTGTTTTGCCCGTGCTGCGCTCGAAGGCGTACAACTGGCCGGTCACCAGCGGGACTTCGCCACCGCCGGTGATCGAGCGGATCTGGATCGGCGGATTGTTGGCGGGCGTCTGTTCGACGTGATTCGTGGCGACGAGGTACTGGTCCTGCGACTGCAACACGTACACGGAGCGCAGATTCTCCTCGGGGTTCAGCCTCGCTTCCAAGACGAGTTCAGGCCCTCGCAGGGAGCGAACCACGAACCGGCCGTCCGGCTGGAGCAAGGCGAGTTCGTCACCGTCGACGAGCGTTCCCCGCGTCCCGGCGGGCAGCTGTTCGCGCCAGATCTCGGTGCCCGTTACGGCGTCATACAGCCACACGTCGCGAGGCAGTTGGGACAGCTGTTCGTCGTCCTCTTCGTTGTTTGGGTCCCGAGTTCTCGCTGCATTTTCGGCACCTTTCACATTCCAAGCCAGCACGCGCCGTCCCCAGGTCGCCCAGCGGTTGGCCAGCGATTCGGCCGGGCGAGCCTCGCCCTGTGTCCCGTCCAGCGCGTGGAAGACTTGGGCTACGCCGCCGTTGGGCGGCGCCACGAAGATCCACTCGCCGTCTCCATACAGGTCCGCGCCGCTGGGCATCCCGTCCCGCGACCAGATGGTCTCGCCGGTGAGCGGATCGGCGCAGACCAGCGTGCGCCCCTCCAGGTAGAACGCGCCGCAGTCCAGCAGCGGACCGGTGACGCCGACGAGTTCCTTCTCCTGATTGGCAAATGTCAGTCGGTTGCCGCCCCAGGGATGGGCTAGTCTCTGAATTTGCAGCTGCGTATGGTACATGTTGCCCGTGATGTTGGGACGCACCAGGTCGTGCCTCCAGAGGATCGCGTCCGTCGGCTTGCCGGCCGCGCCAACGGCCCGCATCGTGTCGATCGCCAGCACTTCCATGCCCATGCTAACCACCAGCAGATGGCCGCACACGCGGAAGTGCGCGGGGCTGAAATCGGGGGCGGCCAACCGGCGGTTCCCCAGGCTCACGTTCAGCATTACGTTCCCGCTGCCGTCTTGGACCAAGATTGCATTGCGGGCTTGATCGTAGAACACGGCCAAGCCGTCCAGAGCCGGACCCGTACGCTGCCGCTGCTCGCAGGCGAAGACGCGGCGATAGCTGATGAACTGGCTGGTGCGTTGTTGCGATTCGCTGATTTCCGCCTTGCCAAAGGGCCAGGGGCGAGCCAGTTCGATGGCCTCGCGGATCGCCGCTGTCTCAGCCGCTTGCTCAAAGAGCTGCTGCCCCGTCTTGCCGTCGCAGCAGACCGCGCCGGCGTACTCATCCGCGAGTTTGCGGTAGTACCGCAGGGCCACGTCGTTTTGCCGCGTCTGGACCATCAGATCCGCGAGTTCGGCGACCGCGGCGGCCCGCAGGGCGGCATCGCCGGACCGTTCGAGCCGAGAGAGCAGCAATTCCGCCGCCAGTAACTCACCCGCCTTGACCAACTGGCGGGCCAGCCTCAATCGCACCTCATCCGCCTTGGGATGCAGTCCGAACAAGCATTCGAACTTCCGCAGCGCCGACAGTTCGCCGCTGGAGGCCGCCTGCTCGAAGTGCTGCTGAACGGTCCGTTCCATCGCCTCGCGATCGGCACCGCCGGCGGCCTGCAATAGTTCGCCGAACCGCGCCTGCAGCCAGCGGTCCGCGCGGACGTTCCAGCTGCGGTCGATCCGCTCCAATTCCATTTCGGCAGCCCCGCCGCTGGCCTGCAGGTCGTCCCGCAACTTGGCCAGCTCCAGGTACGCGTCGAATGCCTTCTGCAAGGCCCCCTGGCGCTGCCAGCCGTGGGCCATAATCCGCAGGTATTCGCTTTGCTGCGACGGCCGGTCGATCAGCCGCTGGATCTCCGGGGCCGCCGGCGCGTAGCCCGCAAAATCTTCCCGCAAGGAAGCCAACATGGCCGTGATCAACAGATGGCGGACCGTCTCGTCGCCGGGGGACAACTGGTGGGCCTTGCGAAACGTGTCGATCGCCTCGACGCGTTTTCCCTCCTGCAGCAGCAGCTCGCCGAACCGGGCGAGCGTGCCGACGTCGTTGGGCTTTTCGGCCAAGGCTTTCTCGACGTGCCGGCGGAGCGGCTCGCTCTGCCAGAACACGGACAGGCACTCGGGGCCCTGAGAGAGAATTTCGTCGCGAAAACAGACCAAATTTCCCAGCACTAGCGCCGTGCCGGCCCGCTGCACGATCTCGCCTTTGGTCAAGTCGATCTTCAGCAACTCGGCGCCCAACGTCGGCAGGAAGTAGAATTGGTCGCTGTAGAACCCCCGGCCGCTGGGCGCATCGCTCAATTCCGCAGGCTTGGCCCACGCACCCTGGCCATCGGCCAGCCGAATCGCCGACACGCGGCTCACGCCGGCAAACACCGCCTGACCCTGATGGACGCAAGCCAGGTACAGCCGATCATCGCGCGGCTGTGCCGGCCAGACGGGTTTTCCGGTGCGCAGATCCAGGCAATACAGTTCATCCGACTCGACGGCCGTGACCAAGACCCGACCCTCGGCGATCGTCACCGACGCGTCGCTCCAGCGCGATCCGGCTGGTTTCGGCCCCGCCATGTTGAAAGGCGCGAAACCGAAGAACTGCTGCCGGTTCGTCTCCGGGCGTTTGACGTATTGGAAGCCCCACAGCAGCGACCGCATCGTGACGTCCACGGCCACCACCGCGCCGGCGGACGTGGGACACACGAGCACGCCGCCATCGTAAGACGGCGTCGCTCCGGTCAGCCGCCGCCCGGCATCGACGAGGATCGTGCGGTTTTCGACATGTGCCAACTGCTGCTGCCATTGGAGCCGTCCCGTCTTGGCATCCAAGACCACCAAGCGAATCTCGCCGTTGAATTCGGCAATCACGTACAGCTTGCCTTCCAGCGGCAAGGGCGGCCCCAGGAAAAACGCACCGGCCAATTTCGGCTCATCCTCGCCGTTCTCGCCGCCGACAATCCACTGTGCTGCACCCTGCCGCGCCAGACTCAACGACACCAGCTGATTGCTCGATTGGGGCGCTCCGGGCTGCCGAAAAGCCATGCCCCCCTGAGCGATGATGATCTGCTGCGCCCGATTGGCCACGCTGGGAGCGAACCCCAGTTCGTCCAGCACGAACACCGATTGGCCGTCGCTGCTGATCTGGCCGTACAGCGCATCGTCCCAGATCCGTTGCTGCAGTTCCTGTTCGCGGTCGCCGCGCACGGCGACGCGGAAACGGTCCATGTCGCCCTGGTACAGGTTCGCGGATTCGTCTTCCCAAGGCGGCCACACCCAGATCCGCTTGCCGCTGGAAAAGTCCACGCCCAGCAGCTTGCCGGGGGTCCGCATGACCACCGTGTTGCCGGCGGCCAAGGGCTGCAGGGCCGGGATGGCGGCTCGCCCTTCATCGCGGTATTGACGGGCCATCCGCTCGACGACCTTCTCGTCCTCACGGTCCAGGGTGGTCGGCACGAGCCAGCGAAAGTTCATCATCGGCAGGCTGCCTCGGGTCCGCGCGTTGCGCTGAGCGTTGCCCCGGTGCATCACCCACTGCGTGACTTCCGGCGTGGCCAAGTCGCCGGCGCCCAGCAGCTGCCGGAAGGAATCCAGGGCCGGCCGGTCGTCCGCAAACAGCGGCACATCTCGCTCTGCCACGCGCACCGTCGCCCGTGGCAGGCGCTTCTTCAGTGCCTCGGCGACCGCCTGCGCTCGCTCCGGCATGCCGGCGTACCACCAACAGGTCGCCAGCAGCAACGACAACTCCGGATCAAACTCGGCGGCCGCAGCCGGCACCTCGGCCAGCCGTTGCAGGTGCAACGCGGCCACCAGCGGGCGGCCCTCGGCCATCTCGCGTTGCCCTGCCAGCAGGCTGGCTTCGTAACCGGCCCGCGTGTGAAAAAACCGCCGGATCACGTCCGTCAGCTTGCCGGTGCTCTCCTCCGCCAAGGCTTCGTCCAGCAGAGCGCGGGCCTGAGCGCCGAACTGCAGTTGGTACGCCTGGCGGCCCGCCGCCGGCAGGTCCCCAATCAACCGCTGCACCTTGGCCTTCAAACGCTCGCTCACCAGCGCCGTTCCGCCTTCGTCCGTGCCCACCAAGAAGTAGTCTTGCGCCTCCGGGTCGTCCAGCGACTCGTTCATCAGCAACTGGCCCAGACGCAACGCCGCGTCGCTGTACCGCCCCTCCTCGATGGCCTTCTCGGCGTACATCAAAGGGCGGCGGACGTCGCTCGGCGCCGGTTGAAACACGTTCCAATAGTTCGCTCCGGCATCCGCTGCGTCCTGGCTTCGAGCCACCTCGCCGGCGCCGAACCAAATCAAGACGGCACTCAGCCACGGCACGCAAGAAACGGCCGCAAGAAAGGTAGCAGGCACACTCCGTGTGCCGCCCGCTGTGCCACATGTGCAACTCATCAATCGTCTCCCTCGACGCCGCTGCTTGGCCTCGCCCCGCGTGTACGCCCCGCCCCAAAACGCTAAACTGATAAGTACCTGTATCTTAAGGCCGAGATTGGTCTTAGGCAAGCGAACGAAACCGCAGCGGTCCGAAGAGCCATCGACTGAGAACGCTGCGTTGGACCCTGCTGGCACAGCCAGTCCGTCAGAAACGTCAAACAGACCGACAGAAAAATGGGGTGACAGAAAGATGGGGAAACGAAGAACATGCATCTACAGGTCGCCCGTTGCTCGTCCGTCTTCCTTCCGGAGAAGTCTGAGCAGGCTGGTCTGCCTGGCACTGTTGCTGGTATTTCCCCTTACAGCGGAGGCTCAGAGCGAGGACGCCCGGTTCGTCGACGGTTTGCGCCAGCGGCGCCTGTACCGTTTGGCGGAGGAATTCTGCAACGATCGTCTCAGCGATGCGCGGTTAAGCGACGCCCAGCGCGCCGAGCTGGTGATCGAACTGATCCGCTGCTATGCATCGCACGCCGCCCAGCAGGCCCCCCAAGAGCGCGATTCCACGTGGCAGCGGGCGCGGGCGACGGCGGCGGATTTCCAGCGCGACCAGGCACAAAACCCGCAGTTGATCCTGGTCCGGGTCCAAGACGCGCTGACGGTCGCGGCTCGCGGCGATTTGCTGCGTTTGGAAGCAGAACTGCTGGCCGAGCCGGGCTTGTCGCTGGAAGACGCCAAAAACGCCTTTCGCGAGGCCGATCGGATGCTGGAACAGCTGGACTCGGAATTGATCCGCGAGATCCCTCAACGGCATCGGCAAACGCCGCCGCCGGGCGGGCTGACGGCGGATGAGTTGACGGCTCTGCAGCACCAAGTCCGCTTCCAGCGGAGCCGGGCACAACGCGGCTTGGCGCTCTGCTATGCGCCGGAAAGCGACGATCGTGTCGCCATGCTCACGCAAGCCGTCGCCACTTTGCGCCAGCCGCTCACCCAACTTGCGGCGGCGGATCCGTTGACAGATCGCCTGCGCATCCAATTGGCGGGCTGCCACCGGCTGTTGGGCAACTTCGAGGCCGCCGCCGAATCACTGCGGGCGGTACAGCCCGCCGCCGATCAGGCGGATACGGCTCTGGAAGCACGGGCGGAATCCGTCCGCCTGGAACTGGCCCAGCGCCGCCCGCAACGAGCGCTGGAGGTGCTGGGCGAGGGCCGGCAAATCGGCGACCGCGTCTCGCCCGAGCTGGATTTCGCGCACCTGGAGACGTATCTCGACTTGTGGCACACCGCGCACGACGCCGGCGAGGCAAGCCAAGCGGAAAACTGGCGATCGAAGTCCGTGGCCATGGTCCAGCTGATCGAGCAGGTCCACGGTCCCTACTGGGGACGCCGCTCCGATTTGCTGCTGGTCAACTCGATCGGCGGCGTGCGTGGTGCCGCCGATGTCGAAGTCCTGACGCGGACGGCGGACAATCTGTACCGCAAGGGCCAAGGCGACGAAGCGATTGCGGTCTACGAAAAGGCCGCCCAGGTCGCCGCTGCTGCGAACCAGTTGGACCTGGCGTTTCAACTCCGGTACAAGGCGGCCTTGGTGGACCAGAACCGCCAACGGCACGAAAACGCGAGCGAGAAACTGCGGATGCTGGGACGCGACCTGCGCGACGAGGCGAAAGCTGCCGAGGCCCATCTGCTGGCAGCCTGGAATGCGGCGCAATGCTCCCGCGCCGATCCGGCCGCACTCGACACCTACGCCGAAATCCTGGCGGAACATCTCCGTCTCTGGCCGCAAGACAAGACCGCGGATACGGCCCGCGTATGGCTGGGCAGACTGCGCGAGAGCCAACAAGATTGGTCGGCCGCCGCCGCTGCTTATCAAGGCGTGACCCGTGAATCGGACCAGTTCGGCGAATCCCTGGAAGCGGCAGTGCGCTGTCGGGCAAAACAGTTCAGCCGGTTGCGGGACCGCAGGGAGTCTACCGAGGCGGCGGCACAAACGGCAGCGGATTTCCTGGCCCAACAGATCGGCCCCCAGCTGACGGACCCATCCTTGCCCTGGACTGGCCAAGACCGCTTCTGCGCCGAACACGCCGCGCGATTCCTTGTGCGGCACACCCCACGCGGCGGACCGCAAGCAGAAGTCTTGCTGCAGGCGTCCCTCAGCGGCAAACCACCACCGGACTCGAAAGAGCGCGGCCGTGCGGAAGCGATTCTCGTTGTGGCCCTCGCGTCCCAGGCGGGCAAGATCGCCGAGGCCGAGCGGGTCGTGCGACGGCTGAGCGGCCAGTCGCCGCAGCTGTTGCTGGAACTTCTTAAGGACCTGTCAGCCATCGCCGAGTCAGCCCCTGCCGAAGCGCAGAAAGAACTGGCCGCGCTGTGGCTGGCAGCCTTGGAGGCGCTCGGCAGCGGCACATCTCAATTCGATCCCGCCGTCCAAGAAGAACTGAACCGGAACCGCGCACGGTCGCTGGCCGCCGCCGGCCGACACGACGAGGCCACCCTTGCCTACCGCGATCTTGCAGCCGGGCATCAGGACGACGCCCAATTGCAGGCCGCCTACGCCGAACTTCTGCTCGGCGGCAGCGACCAGAAGTCCTGGAGCGAGGCCCTGGACCTGTGGCGCCGCATCGCCGCCCGTAGCCGCCCCCAGACCGGTCTTTGGTATCGCGCCAAGTACGCCAATTCCCTGGCACTTTTCAAACTCGGTCAGAAGCACGAAGCTGCGGATCGGATCCGATATCTCCAAGCCACGACACCCGGCCTGCAGAACACACCCTGGGCCCAACGATTCGCGGAACTGCTGCGCAAGTGCCAATGATCGTCAATCAGCAAACCAGCCCCCCGCATGGCCGAAGACGGTCCCGACCGTGTCTGTGAGACGAGTTCTCGGTACGCCCGCAGCGAGCGATTGGGTGGGTTGTCGAAACGAGTTGGCCGCGTGGACGAAGCCCTCAACGCCCTGAAAGCGATCCCGAAAAAATTTGCAACAAGGCTTGACCTGCTCTGTTGAATGGCTATGATGTAGACAGAACGTTCGTTTTTCAGTAGTGCTTTCTCCTTCCACCCATTTCCACAAGGGAGGCAGACATGCGACTACCACCGGGCATCCGAGTCTGAGAGGCCCTCTTTGGCGGCCTCTCCAAGGTCGTAGCGAAAGCTTGGTCACGTTCACTCGCCGCGAATTGATCCAGTTTCGCGGGGTGGCGTTCGTTGACCGGTTTCGCTGGTCAGTTTCCATGACCTCCAGTTAAACGTTTCGAACGAGAACCTGCTGGCGCGCCAAGCGGCCAGCTCGGGACTGTTTAAGCCCCGGAGTGCGGCTCTGGCTTCGTCCTGCTATGGCGGCTGTATGTCATCCGCCGCGGCGGGCTGTCGCGGCTGGATCCCAGCCAAGCCCGAAAAAGGCGCTGCTCGATTGAGCCAGACAGTGCTAGCAGAGGGCGGACAGTTCGGTTCTCCCCATAATTCACCCGGCCCTCGTTGTCTTGGCGGCAGCGAGGGCCATTTCTGTTTCCAGGCTCCGCTCATCTTTGACCCTCATCTCCCGCCCGCGTCACACGGGGGTTGCTGAAGATCAAGGCTGATCCAGCGATCACCCCCGTCTCGTGCCTTTGAAGTTGCGCATCTCGACGGAGAGTAACCGAATTCGTGAGAATTCGGAGGCTGCGGAGGTCGCCGGCCCCCGCCAAACACCCCGGAATTCTCACGAATTCGGCTACGCGCAACTTCAAAATCTCGTGCCGCACGTTCCACGTGGCTTGCTTCCCTGTGGCCGACGGGTCCGCTATCATGATTACCTTCCCGCTGGGCGGTGGCGATCAAGCGACAGGAGAGGTAATCCGTGGCGACAACGCATCGGTCGGTCTGCTGGATCTTCTTCGCTCTGAGCCTGATCTCCCTGGCGACGGCTCTGGTTTCGGGGGCCGCAGGATATTGGTCGTTTATCGGTCCGGCAACGGTGATCTTGTTCGCGGCGCTGGCAGTCGCCTTCATGGGACACGCGGCCCTGCGCGGAGTCGCCTTCACCGTTTGGGTCTTGGCTTTCGTCTCTGCATCGATGTTCTATCCGTCCGCGTTTGGAAAGTGGTACGGCGTCGATCTGAAGATCCTGATCGTCCCGCTGATCCAGATCATCATGTTCGGCATGGGGACGACGCTCAACGTCAGGGATTTCACCCGCGTGTTGGCCATGCCGTGGCCGGTGTTCGCCGGCATGGTCTTGCAGTTCTCGGTGATGCCCACCATGGGCCTGATCATCGCCACGGTGTTCGGATTCGAGCCGGAAATCG
>CAZAQY010000071.1:0-22597 GCA_964486845.1 uncultured Pirellulaceae bacterium | reverse complement strand
GCGGCCGGCGTGATCCTCGTCGGCTCCGTGCCTGGCGGTGTGGCTTCGAACCTGATGACCTATCTGGCGCGGGGGGACGTGGCGTTGTCGGTGACGATGACGGCCTGCTCGACGTTGTTGTCGCCCGTGATGACGCCGCTGATGATGAAAGTCCTGGCCGGCCGATTGGTGCCGATCGACTTCTGGGAGATGATGTTGTCAATCCTGGACATGGTGATCGTGCCCACGCTGGCCGGGCTGGCCGCGAACAAGATCCTGTACAGCCGTGCCGCATGGCTTCAGCGTTTGGGGCCCGTGGCGTGGATCGCGGTCGCCGGCAGTCTGACCGCCGCGGCCGTCAGCGCATTGAATGAACGCGTAGTGAGTGCGGTGCTGTCCGAGTCCGCAACAGGCTCGGTATTGGCGCTGCGAGGCGGCGCGCTGATTGGGCTATTGCTGCTGGCGGCGGTCGCGGCTGCCAAACTGGTGGTCAGCATCCTGCTCCGCAGGTCCGAGAACTGGATGGACCGGGCCCTGCCCGTGGTCTCGATGGCGGGGATCTGCTTCATCATTGCCATCATCACGTCGCGGTCCCGCGAGCAGTTGCTGACCGTTGGCCTGGCCTTGATCGCCGCCGCCGTCCTGCAGAATACCGCTGGTTATGTGCTGGGCTACTGGGGCGCAAAGCTGCTGCGACTCAACGAGATCGCTTGTCGTACGGTGGCCATCGAGGTGGGCCTGCAGAACGGCGGCATGGCCTCCGGGCTGGCGATCAACGTGTTGCAGAGTCCCAGCGCGGCGCTGGCACCGGCCATTTTCGGCCCGTGGATGAACGTCTCGGGTTCGGTGCTGGCCACGTGGTGGCACCGCAGGCCGGTGCAAGACAAATCGGGAACTCAGGAGATCGGATCATGAGAACAGGCTTCCCCAAATGCAATCTCTCGCCCGTCTGCGGTCTGATTTGCCCCGCCGTACTGGTCTGGCTTGTCGCGTCCGGCGGCACGGCCGAGGCGGCCGACGAGACGCCGGCGCTGACGACGATTGAGATCACCGACTCGGCCGCGCCGCCGGAGTGGGCGCTGTGGGAACGCCAGTTGCTGGATCGGCTGTATCCGGCGGCCCTGGAGTTCGTCCGCAAGTACACGCGTGAGGACGGGACGCTGATCTGGCGCGAACAGTGGCCCGGCATGGACGGCTCGGACGACGGCTACGAGAGCTTCTACAACTTTCCGCTGTACTACGCCCTGGGCGGGCCGGCCGAAATCAACGCCCTGTCGCGCCGGCTATGGGAGGCGGTGACCAGGCAGTTTACACAGTACGGGCAAGTCTACAACGAGTTCGACGCGTACTACGACTGGATGCACCACGGCGAAGCCTACACCAACTTCTACTTCTTCGGCCTGGCCGACCCGACCGACAAGAAGTTCCGCGAGCGGTCGTTGCGGTTTGCCGGCCTGTACACGGGCGAAGATCCGGCGGCGGCGAATTACGATGCCCAGCGCAAGTTGATCCGCTCGCCGATCACCGGCAGCCGTGGGCCGCGGTTTGTTAACACCGCCGAGGATTGGGTCACCCACCGCCCGGTTCTGGCCGATTACCCGCTGCCGTACAGCGACATCCCGAACGTCACGTCCAGCGACGCTTGGATCGACGACGCCCGCTTTCCGTTCATCCTGCGGGCGATGAACGAGCGGATGATGCGCGGCGACGTGCCACTGAATCTGACGGCGACCAGCCTGGTGTTGAACGCCTTCATGTACAGCGGCGATGCGAAATACCGGCAGTGGATCGAAGAGTACGTGACGGCCTGGACGGAGCGAATGCGAGCCAACGGCGGTATCTTGCCGGACAACGTGGGCCCCAGCGGCAAGATCGGCGAGTGCATGGACGGCAAGTGGTGGGGCGGCTACTACGGCTGGCGCTGGCCCCACGGGCTGTTCAACCAGGTCGAATCGACGCTGATCGGCGGCAGCAACGCGTACCTGGTCAGCGGCGACCCGAAGTACCTGGAATTGCCCCGTTCGGTGCTGCAACTGGCAGAGCAGCACAAATGTACGGAGACGGGCCGGGCCGAGGTGCCGCACCGGTACAGCGAGAAGGGCTGGTACGACTACCGGCCGATCAGTTCGGCACACGTCGTCTACCTATGGCACATCTCCCAGGACCTTCAGGACTACCGCCGGATTCAAACGCTGGCGGAGGGCACCTCGCAGGAAATGCTCAGCTACAAGAAAGGGAAAGGCGACTGGGAACACGCCTTGGCATGGCTGGGCTTTGTCGAAGGCCGCAATCCGAACTACCCGCAGCAGATTCTCCGGGCCACGTACGCCGAGAGCCTTAATCGGCTGCGGGTGATCCGCAAAGACACGAGCGATCCGGCCGTGCAGGACGTGCATCATTGGCAGCAGCGCAATCCGGTCGTGCTGGAAGGGCTTGTGCAACTGATGCTGGGCGGTCCGAATCACGTGTACCACGGCGGCCTGCTGCACTGCCGGCTGTTCTATTTCGATCCGCTGCGGAAACGTCCCGGCCTGCCGCCCGACGTCGCGGCGCTGGTCGATCGCGTGACTCCCGACGGGGTCTCCGTACAACTGGTCAACCTGCACGCGACCGAACCGCGGGACGTGATCGTGCAGGGCGGCGCCTTTGGAGAACACCGCTTCACTACGGTCCGCTGCAAGGATCAAACGGCCGACGTGAATCGCAAGTGGTTTCAGGTTCGTTTGCGCCCCGGCGCGTGGGGACGGCTGGATCTGGGCATGAATCGTTTTGTCCACCGCCCGTCCTACGCGGCACCGTGGCAGGAAGAACAAGTGCCAGGACGTTGAGGACAAGATTCTGGAGTGCGGCGCCTTGTCGCCGCTTTTTCCGAAACGTTGCTGTACCCGGGCGGTCCGAGTTCATCTACGTCCGGTCCAAAGCGGTGACAAGGCACCGCAGTCCAAAACTGCATTAGCGGTTCGACATTTGGAGTGCGGCGCCTTGGGAGGTCGTTCCATGACAAGTCGATTGCCGGCCGGTTTCTGTTGTTTGATCGCCGTCCTCTGCCTGCCGTGCGACCTGACCCTCGCGGCCGACGGTCCGTTTCAACCGCGAAAGGGCGAGGTGCCAACCGCCGGGCTGTACGTGCCGGTCCGCCTGGAGCCCTGCGCTGCAGATCGTGTCGGTCTTGACTTCCCCAGCCGGCACGTGGTGGTCGCCGGGATTCCGTTCGACCTGATCGGCACTCCCGCAGCGGACAATCTGTTTCTGAAGTCTGCCCAATGGCCGGACTGGCAGGAGGATCCCAGCAGCTACTATGCGGCCTACGATCGTGGTTCGGAAGTGCCCGGCGATCCGCAACGGCCGCTGTTCAAGGTTCCCGTGGCGGACTACGCCGCCGTGTACCTGTTGGCGGCGGCGGACGACGATCCCGCGCTGTCGGACGCGATCAGCTTCCGTATCGGCACTCTGGACGGACCGCGACGCACGACGCTGCACGATTTCTCGGCCGAAGTGCCGCGCTGGCACGGTAAACGCAACGCCGTCACCCAGGCGGTGTTTCCTGTCCCGCAGGGCAATCTGTACCTGATCCGCGTGCCGATCGGTACCGCCTTTGCGCAGGACTTCAGCGACGAATGGGCGTTTGACGTCGAAGTCACCAAGCAGTTGCGGCTGGCCATCCGAAGGCCGGATCCGTGCCGATATCAGGTCCGTCCGCTGGGGTTGCCCAGCGGCGTACACCTGTTCGGCATGACGTTCATGCGATCGCCGATTCAAATCCGCGTGTCCAGCGACGAGGCGGGGCACGTCTTCAACGAACCTCAGACGCCGACGTTTCGCGTTCAACTGCACGGCGTCGGACGGAAGACGGCATGCGTGATCGAAGCCGTCGCGACGGACTACTACGGCGAGCAACAAGTCGTGAGGACCGAGGAGCGGACGCTGGAACCGGGAGCGAAGACGCAGCGGGACCTTGCGATTCCCGTGGTCCGCCGCGGGTATTACCAACTGACCGTCCGCGTCGTCGCGGGACGCAGCGAACTGGTGCGCCGCCAGACCACGTTTGCCTTGCTGCCGAAGGACACGCGCCGCCATCGCGACGAATCGCCGTTTGGCACGTGGGACTTCAGCGGCGGCCACTACACGCCCAACGACCCTGACGTCGTGGGACCGCTGTACGTCAAGGCCGGTTTGCGGTACGGCATGTTCGGGTTCTCGGCCGAGGCGCGTCAGAAGTACGGCGTGCTGGCCGGCAACGAGCCGCGTTCGGCGGAAGTGCTGGCCAAGGCATTGGAGAAAGACCCGCGCACGCCCCGCCGCGTGCTGATCTTCCACGAGCACGCCATCAGCGGCCCGCACATCATGCGCACGCCGGACGTGTTCACCGGCCGTTCGGCGTACCAGCTGGACGCCAAGGAACAGGAGCGGTTTGACCAGCTCTGGAAGGAAGCGATCGAGACCGGCAAGGCGACGCGGCAACAGTTCCCCGATGCGAAACTGGCTCTTGGGAACGGCAATCCACACCTGCTGGAAGAGTTCCTGCGGCGGAAATTCCCCGCCGAGTTGTTCGACTCGCGCGGCAACGAGGCCGGCAGCTTCATGCGGATGCCGGAGACGCAACCGCTGGACTTCGTCGCCAACAACGCCAGCCTGTGGATGGACCGGCAGATCCTCGATCACTACGGTTACGCCGGCAAGCCGATCACGCAGTGCTACGAAATCTGCTACCCGAACACCAATCCGGGCAACCTGTCCTTGCGAACGCAGGCCGCGTACTACGTCCGGCACATCCTGCACTCGCTGGCCTGGGGCGTGCCGGTCATTCGCCCCGGCTCGATCACGGACATGGGCAATTCGTACTACTACAGCAACTGGGGCGCGTCGGGCCTGTGCTTCGCCAAGCCGGACGTGCGGCCCAAACCGTCTTACGTCGCCGTCGCCACGCTGACCCAGGTCCTGGACGGCGCCAAGTTCCGTCGCGAGGTCCCGACCGGCTCCACGACGGTTTACGCCGTGGAATTCGCCAAACGCGACGGCGACTGTGTCACGGTGCTTTGGACGCTGCGCGGAACCCGGCCCGTGACGCTGTCGGCGGCCGAGACTTCCGCCGCGGTCGTGACCGACCTGATGGGCAACGAGACCAAAGTCGATTTCGCCGACGGCCGGACACAGCTGCAGCTGTCCGCATCGCCCGTATTTGTCGCTACGCCGAAGCCCCTGACCGATATCGTTCCTGGTCCGGCAGAATTGGAGGGCCGCCCGCAAGGCAAGACCTTCTTGATCTCATCGCTCGGCAAGCTTGGTGACTGGCAGGTAGACGAAGGCCGGAGCGCCGAACTGGAATGGTACAACTTCGAGTGTCCGCGGCGGAAGGGCAACTTCGAGTTCCGTGAAGTCGCCGAGTTCGAGGGCGAGAAGCAAGTTCTGCAAGTCACGCCGCGCTTGCCGGTCGACGGTTCGTCCTACCTGCCGATGTACTCGCAACTGGTTCACCGCCAGGGCGTCGAACTGCCCGGCGAGCCGACCGAAATCGGGCTGATGGTGCATGGCAACGGCGGCTGGGGCCGAGTGATTTTCGAGTTGCAGGACGCCGGGGGCCAGCGGTGGATTTCGATCGGCGCCGCGGCGACCGGCGAACCGACCCGCTGGATGGAAGACTGGATGCGGCCGGAGGACCTGCAGGCCATGAAGTCGATGTCGGTCAGCGACTGGAACACCAACGATCCCTGGCAGCGGAGCCGCATCAACTTCGAGGGCTGGCGTTATGTGCGGTTCCCGCTGCCGGGCAATTATCCCGGCGAAGGCTACCACTGGCCCTACAGCAGCCAATGGCGTCACACGGGCGACGGCGTGGTGAAGTACCCGCTGAAGTTCCGGCGGTTGATCGTGGAATTGCCCGAAAAAGTGCTGCACCTTACCACGCTCGTCCCTCCCGTGCGGCCGGACATCTACCTGAAGGACTTGCTGGTAACCTATCGCCCGCCCGAAGAAGCGTTCGTGGCCGAGTGAGGCCGCGCACGAGATGGCCGAGCAAACGAAGGAGTCGCGTGGGGGTGACGCCGGACCTTGTGCTGTCTGGGATTCGCCCCTGATTTGCTCGTCCGGGAAGTCCACGCTATTGAACGGAATTGCTCTGGCTCTGATGGGACCCAGCGGCTCGACGGACGCAACGCGGTTTCCTGGATGTCGCAGCCCTTGCCAGGTGGTAAAATGCGCCGAGTGGCTGGGCATGTCCGGCCGTAGAATGAAAGAGTTCATGGCGGAGGAATCCGACATTGAACGCAACGCCACGTTTTCAATTCAGCATTGCCACTGCGTTTTGCGTTATCACCGCGGTGGCGATCCTTTGCTTCCTCGGCCGATTGGAGCGGACCTTTCCGCACTGGACGGTCCTCCCGGCGGCGTTGTTTGTTGGTGCCTGCTGGGTTGCTCGGCGGCGCAGATCGCCTGACGTGGCTTGGGGTCTCTTTACGATCGGTTGGCTAATCGCGTTGATAAAGGTCGTGAGTTGCGTCGGCACCTAGGTGATAGACGAAATCCCAGCGATCATCCCACGCTGGCGGCGGCTCGGCTGGCCCCAGCAGTCTTTCGACCTGCTCAGGCGTCCAGCCGATGAACGAATACTCTCGCAACAAATCCTCCACCATCTCGCTGCGCGTCGTGCGGCCGAACTCGACGTCAACTGGCTTCTGCCAAAGCTGCGGATCAAACGCCCTCTGACGAACGGGAGCGGACTCGCTCAGGACTTTGGCGAACATGAGCTGGCCGCAAATGATGACGGCGATGGGCCCCAGGAGCAGGAACGCCACGGCCACGATCAGCACCCACAGCCAACCCGCACGGGCGGCGGCCTGTTTCGGTGTGGGGGTTGGCAATGGCGAAGTCACGGCGTTTTGGGGACTGCAATAGAGGGACGGCAAAAGGCGTTGCAGAACAGATAGTATTCTAGCAGGCCGCCAGAGTCACGCGGCACCACCCCGCCGCATCGGCGATCCCACTCTGCGTTCTCGCCTGGACTTGTCCGGCAGATTGCCGTACAATTCGCTGGAACAGTTGGCTTGGTCGGTCTGGCTTGGTGGAGGCGTCATGAGTTCCGAGCAACGGGTACTGCGGACAGCACGTCTGGAGGCTCGAATCACCGCAGAACAGAAGGTGATGATCGAACGCGCGGCGGCCTACGAAGGGCGCAGCGTGTCCGATTTTGTGGTCCACAGCGTCCAGGAGGCCGCCAAAGCGGTCGTGCGCGAGCACGAGACGTTGCGACTGAATCGCCAGCAGAGCGAGACGCTGGTGCAGATGCTGCTCGAACCGCCGGAACCTAACGCTGCGTTGCAGGAGGCGGGCGAGGAATACCATCGTCGGGTACGCCGCGAATGAGCGACTTTGTTTGCCAGCCGCTGGCGAAGCACCACGACCGATTGTCGTTTCGCTGCGGCGTTTCTGAACTCGATGATTATCTTCAGCATCGGGCCAGCCAGGACGTCCGTCGCCGCGCAGCCGCGGTCTTCGTACTGGTACCTGAAGATCAGCCGCAGCGGATCGCGGGCTTCTATTCTTTGTCATCCGCGTCCATCATCTTGGACGAACTCCCCGGCGAACTTGCCAAGGCACTTCCGCGTTACCCGCTCGTTCCGGCGGTGTTGCTGGGACGGCTCGCGCGGGACGTCAACTTCCCAGGCGTCGGCAGGCTCCTACTGCTCGATGCGCTCGCGCGATCGCTTCGGCATGCAGAACAAGTAGCGGCGGCGGTGGTCTTGGTGGACGCGAAGAACGAGAACGCCCGTCAGTTCTACGCGAAGTACGGATTCCAAGCGGTTGCGCCCGACTCGCGGCGGATGTTCCTGCCGATGAGAACGGTGGCTAAACTACTGGAGGCGAGTGACTGAGCGATGTCGGAGCGCCATGTCGTTCAGGGCTCCAGCCAAAGCTGCCTGGCTTGGATGTCAGCGCACAATTTGTACGTTCGGCAACGCTTGCTGGAGTCTTCGGACGCCCAGGTCGGTCACTCTCGTGTCGCCCAGGATTACAGCCTTGAGTTGGGGCAAGCCACGAACGTAGCCCAGTCCAGTGTCTGTCACCTCGGTGCTCCTGAGGTCGAGCATCTGGAGGCGCGGCAACCCTTGGAGGTGGACGAGTCCGGCGTCTGTGACCTTCGTGCCGCACAGTCCCAGGCTCTCCAGCTGGCTAAGCCCTTTGAGATGCACCAACCCGGCGTCCGTAACTCGGGTGTGGTAGAGCCGCAACGTCTTGAGGCGAGTCAGCCCCTTGACTTGTACCAGGCTAGAGTCCGTCACCAGGCAATCCTGAGAGGCTACACCCAAAAGGAGATGTCGGAGGTAGGGCAGCTGTTCGACGTGACTCACGATCTTGTCCGCATCCTCGCTTCCCTCTACGTACACGGCTTCTGCGAACAAGTCGTCTCCGGACAATCTGCGGAGCCAGACTGGCCCCGGAGGCGGAGGGTCTTCTGAAAGTCCAAACGGGATCGAGGGGCCGCTCATTTGTTCATGGAAGTAGCAAAACTTGTACTCATGGTCGTACTCGACGTATCCGCCCACAGCGCGGATCGCCTCAACCGCGCTCCGCTGCTCATTCGCCCGCCTCACTTTCATGCCCAACCAAGCCAGTGGCATGCTGATGGCCAGCACGAGGACCATCAGCGTCCGCAGACTGAACCGCAGCCAGCGGCGGCGAGGCTTCAGGGTGATGGCTGGCGAAGTGGTCACGTCGGGAATCCTGGGTTCCACCGTTGCTTCCATCGCCCCGTCACCAACATTGGTGAAGAGGTGGCGTGGTCGCGATACTCGCACTTCGTCTGGTCACGACGCCACGGTGACCGGCGGCTCGGCGACCTCATCGACGATGCTGACCACGAGTCGCTTGCCGAGTGCGTGCAGATAGCGGTTGATGGTGCTGATGGTCGGGTTGGTGTGGACCCCGCTCTCCAGCTTCTGGATCGCCGCCCGGTCCATCCCCGTGCGGTTGGCCATGTCCGAGAGGCTCAGGCCCGCGGCCTCACGCAGCGGACGCAGCCGTTCACGGCACGCCACTTGAAGTTCGAAGTACTCGCGCTGTGTCAGCGGCTCCGTGCCGTCCCCCGATTCCAGCAGGTCCCGCAACGACGGACGCTCGCGTTGAAACCGCTCGCGGACAGCCGCCTCGTGCGCCTCTTGGGCGGGCGTCTGGTCGCGTTTCCGGAATACTCGTCTTGCCATGATCTCAGTCCTCGACCTCCTCGATCGTGACGCCGTGCTCTGCAATGTGCTGCACGTTGCCGTGCAAGTCGTCTTCCAGGTCCCAGATGATCGCTTGGACGTTCATCACGCCACCGCCGCACCTTTGTAGTAATGTAATACTACGCCTGATTTCGTTGTCCGTCAAGGCCAGCGAGTTTGGTCGAAGTTTGGCCCATTGGCCCGGCGTCGTTCGTCTCCGCCGATTCTATCGTGGCCGTAGACGTTGGTACAATGGCGGCACACGGCCTTGCCGTTCGATTATCACCGCTTGGGCGACAACGACAGGCCGCTGACGTTCCGCCGCGTCGGCATCTTCGCCACTGGCGGCGCCGATGGCGAGCGGTACAGGACGGTTCGAGACGGACGGCCTTTGATCGCACGATTTTACGAAAGCCAAGTATGCGACAGAAGCTTGATTCTGTGTTGTTGGTCTTGGTCTTACTCGCGGTCGGCTGCGTGACGCTGGGCTGTCAAAAGGCCGACGAGCGAAGTGATTACCTGCCGCGCCAGGACTGCAGGGCGGCGAAAAGGTCATTGAGAACCCCGGCGAGTTCCAAGGCCCGTTCATCGTGAAGGCAGGGCAATCAATCCGCTTTCGTCTCGACAGGAGTGGAGCGACAGTCGCTGCAGAACGCGTGGCAGGGCAGCTGCTCGGCTGTGCGGGTGGCGGCGCCGAATAGAAGTGTGGCAGTGTGGATTGCGTTGGACGCCTTTGACCTATGTGCAGTTGTCTGTTACACTTTGTCGGGAGATGCAAATATGTCCCGACGAATCGTAACCTCCGGAGGACCTTCGGAGTGCCGCAAGGACCGGGTCCTCGCACTGGCGCGGAAAGCGGGAGTCCTGCGGCCCCGCGACCTCGAAGCAGAGGGCATTCCCCGCGAGTACCTGCGACGGCTGCTCGCCGAGGGCCTGTTGGAACGTCCGGGACGCGGAATCTACGTGGCATCCGGACTGAAGCCAACGCCCAACCACAGCTTGGCTGAGGCGGTCAAGAGAGTCCCGCACGGGGTAGTCTGCCTGCTTTCGGCCCTGCAATTCCACGAACTGACCGCCCAGGCACCGTTTGAGGTCTGGCTGGCCATCGGCGAAAAGGCTCGGCTGCCCAAGGTGGACTACCCGCCACTGAGGATCGTGCGGTTCTCCGGGGCGGCCCTTGAGCGAGGGATCGTACAGCATCCTATCGAAGGCGTGCCAGTGAACGTGTACACCCCGGCGAAGACGGTGGCCGACTGCTTTAAGTACCGCAACAAGATTGGGCTGGATGTGGCCCTGGAAGCCCTGCGGGACTGCTGGAGAAAGCGTCGGGCCACGATGGACGGACTGTGGCAAGCGGCCAAGACGTGCCGAGTGGCCAACGTCATGCGGCCCTACTTGGAGTCGCTGACATGAGCAAGGAGAGGCCCCGCAACTTGGCGGCGTCCGTGCGTCAGCGACTGATGAACTTGGCACGGGCTCGGAACGAAGACTTCCAACTCGTCCTCACCCGCTACGCCCTGGAACGTCTGCTGTACCGCCTGAGCGAGTCTGAACATCGCGACGTGTTCGTCCTCAAGGGCGCCATGCTTTTTCAGTTGTGGGGCGATCATCCGCACCGGCCCACTCGTGATCTGGATCTGTTGGGAACAGGCGACAACTCGGTCCCACGTTGGGAGCAGCTTTTCCGAGACGTCTGCGAGTTGGTGGTTGAGGCGGACGGCTTGGTGTTCAATGCCGCGTCGGTGCAGGGCGACACGATCAAAGAAGACCAGGAGTACGAGGGCTCGCGCATCAACCTGGATTGCCGATTGGAGAACGCCCGGATTCCGATCCAGATCGACATCGGCTTCGGGGACATAGTGACGCCTGCTGCGACCAAGGTTCGGTTTCCAGTGTTGCTCGATTTCCCAGCCCCGGTGCTGCCGGCTTATTCACGGGAATCCGTCGTGGCCGAGAAGTTCCAGGCAATGGTCATGCTGGGCATCGCCAACAGCCGCATGAAGGACTTCTTTGACCTCTGGGCCCTCGCCTGTCAGTTTGAGTTCGACGGGCCGCTGCTCAGCCGTGCGATCCAGGCCACATTCGCGAGGAGACGGACGGCAGTCCCCGCGACGGTCCCCGTAGCACTGTCGTCGGAGTTCGCCCAAGACCGAGCGAAGCAGACGCAGTGGCGGGCGTTTGTCGGCAAAGGCAGGCTGGACACCGGAGGAGCACGACTGGAGGAAGTCGTCGATGCACTGCGGTCATTCCTGATGCCTCTTGCACAGGCTGTGGCGGGCGGCGAACTGCTGGACATGATGTGGCCAGTCGCTGGACCGTGGCGGTCGCGCGAACCTGATGTGGCGACGTGAGCCCTCCGGCTCCTCCGCGCCCGCTTCACCCGGATGAACCCCCAATGTACTGTTCAACGTGAATCACGAGTTCGTCGAACTGCAGGGCGGCGACAAGATCATTGAGAACCCCGGCGAGTTCCAAGGTCTGTTCATCGCGAAGGCAGGGCAGTCAATCCGCTTTCGCCTCGACAAGAGTGGAGCGACAGTGACTTCAGAATCGCAGACGTTTCCGGGAGCGATTCCGCGCGAGTTCATTGTCGATCGGCCGTTCCTGATCGTGATCAAGCGTCGCTCGGCGGAACAGCCGTATTTCGTCGCCTGGATCGACAACGCTGAGTTGCTTGTGCCCGACGCTGGCAGTGCCGCCAAGGCGTCGGAACCATCATCGTCCACAGGCTGAGCCGGAGCCAGCGGCGGCGTTTCAACTTGGATGCGTGCTCTGCGGTCAATGCCTCGGCGGTGCCCATCAGTCGCCTTTCGTTTGCTGAGTTCAAGCCCGAGAGTACGCGGCGAGTCGGTCGGCGATGTCGAGCCGCAAGCTCTAATCCCCCCGGCGAACCGAATCAAGCTTACCAGTTCAGCGCCCTCGGGTAGCGGCCTCGTGAACGTCTTGCGGCGGAGGGAACCCACATCAGTTCTCTTCTTCTGTTATTGGTTTGCCGCCACTGATGTGGACGTTGGGCAAAGCCTTCTTGAGTCCATTGATGCCCGCGTCGCTGACTTGGGTGTTGTCGAGGTCCAGCGATTTGAGTTGCGTGAGTCCCCGGAGATGCGCCAGGCCGACGTCGCTGACTTGGGTGTTGGTCAGGTACAGCCATTGGAGTTGCGCCAGCCCCTGGAAATGCGCCAACCCCGCGTTGCTGACCTGCGCGTTGCCGAGGTTTAGGCCTTGGAGTTGCGTCAGGCCCCGGAGATGCGCCAGGCCCGCGTCGCTGACCTGGGTGTCGGCGAGGTCCAGCACTTGCAGTTGCGTCAGTCCCTGGAGATGCGCCAGCCCCGTATCGCTGACCTGGGTGCCAGTGAGGTACAGCTGCCGGAGTTTCGTCAGTCCCCGGAGATGCGCCAGCCCCGCGTCGCTGACCTGGGTGCTGGTCAGGTACAGCCGTTGGAGTTGTGCCAGTCCCCGGAGATGCGCCAGCCCCGCGTCGCTCACCTGGGTGCTATTAAGATGAACCTGAGTGATGTCTCCGGACAAGTTTTCTCCGGACAACTTCCCCAACCAAGCCACTGCAGTCCGGATCATGCCGCCGGATACGGCTTCGTACTCTACTCGGCCCGCCAGTTTCTCAATCGCCGCAACCGCTTTCTGCTGCGTCCGCGCCCGATCCACCTCATGGGCCAGCCATCCGAACCCGGCGCCAAGCAGCAGCATCAAAACCAGCAGCGTCCGCAAGCTGAACTGCAGCCAGCGGCGGCGCGGCTGCGGAGTGGTGGTGGAATCGGTGATGGTCATCGGTGAATTGCCAGGTTGGGCAATGCCTTCTGGAGTTCGGCCACACCGGCGTCGGTGACCTGGGTGTTGTTGAGGGTTAGCGAGTAGAGTCGCGTCAGTCCCCGGAGATGCACTAGTCCGGCGTCACCGACCGGGGTATTCTTCTTGAGCAACGGTACTTCGAGTTGCGTCACTTTGCGAAGAAGCGCCAGGTCGGCATCAGTGACCGGGTTGTACGAAAGGTCAACAGACACCGGATCGCGACACAGGCGTTCCCCGAGCAGCTTCCCCGCCCAGTCCACTCCGGCGCGCATCATGCCACCGGAGGCGGGTCGATAGAGCACGATGCCTCCCAGTCTCTCAATGGCATTCACCGCCTCCCGCTGCTCCTTCGCCTGTTTGAGCTTCATGCCGAGCCACCCGCACGGGAGCGAACAGATCACCACCAGCACCAGCATCGTCCGCAGGCTGAACTGCAGCCGGCGGCGGGGCTTCGGGGTGGTGGGAGCGGTGATGGTCACGTCGGGAATCCTCAAGTCCACCGTTGATTCTATCGCCTCGCCGCCAACATTGGTAGAATGGCGGAGGGCGTTGCGGAGCCACGGCAGCGTCTTGGTTGCGGCCATGTCGCTAGCGCTTGCTTTCTCAGGGGAACGGTGGTTCTACCACAGTACGACCGCAATCACTGGGTTGCCGCCAGCGATGTCGATTTCAGATTCGGCCCGGCCGGCAACTCCGGTGCATTGCGATGCGGTCGTCCTAGTTGCGCGAATGTGATTGGCGCTGTGGCCGTTGCGGCAGTGCTGCCGAACAGCACCACCAAAGAAACAAAAACACCCAGGGACCTAAGGACAGAATGAGCGTCGTTATCAACTGCACTTGCTTGCGGCGCATCATCCGTTTGTGCGGGGGAAATGACATCGCAGATGAAACGTCATCGTCGTCGAAGCCTTTCGCTCCTGTCGACTTGTTGGGACCAAACGATGTCACCACCAGTCCATTGTTGGCATCTTTGCTGATGTGGAACGGCATGCCCCACGGGTCGAGCGTAGAAAGGGGCCGTGTTCCTGCCTTTATCTCTTGCGCATCCATAAATACCTGGGCACTGCGAGCCTCTTCACGGGATTCCTCGATGTTTGGCGTGCCCATCATCAGCACAAGAAGGGAGAAAGCAATCAGCAGCGGGAATCTGAGCAGTTTCATCGAACTACAGAGCGTCAGTGTTGGGCAGTACTCACCGCAAAACAAAGTCAACCCGGCGGGAATGACGCCGAGGAACGCCGATCTGATCGCTAAACCCGACCGCCATTCCCGTTCGGGTTCAGCGTTTGGTTATCCAACGCACACACGACCCGACGGCAAGAACCACAACTCCTTCAAGGTTGCATGTGTATCAAGACAACCCAGGCGACATACAGCGTGAGCGGTAACGCCAGGATGAACAACGAGTGGGCGCGACGATGCTTGATCAACGAGAAAGCCGCCAGCAAAAATGAAATGATGCTGGCAACGAACGCGCTCCAAATCAAGATCACAAACACGGGAAACCCCGGCGAATAGAATCCAGAGCGATAGAGGGTGACGACCGCGACAAGAGCCGTAACCCAGGCATAGAGACCTAAGCCGCATCCCACGCGGTCAACGGACAGTATCGGTAATCGGCGGCTTAAAAGGATGATTGACAACGTCCAACAGGCGACAAGGGGAACGGAAAGGCCGGGACTCTCTCGGACGCGAGGAAGCCATCCGAGCGAAAGGCAAACCGTGGTCATGAGCCAGATAGTCGCCCGCAAGCTGATCTGGAACGAAGGTGGCGTGTTCGTGATTGTGGTTCTCCTTGGCATGACTCGTTGGGATAGCCGACACGGATAAGGCGGCGGGGACGGGAAGACGCAGCTACTGGCAACCACCCTTACCCCCGCTCGCCTTCATCCGCTTGAGGTTAGCTGGCGTCTGCGCAACGGGCACCTACTACCAGATCCTCCCGGGCCCTTTGTGAACTCCGTTGCCGGAGATGCGGTAGTAGACACCCGTTACCGAGTCTTTGGTGCCCGGCATAACCCATACGCTTTTCACTTTGCCCGATTCAATCACGATGTCGCAATGAAACAGATGCTTGAAGTTAACCCAGAAGTAGACCCAACCGTCGCCCTTCACGATGCTGCGTTGTTCCCAGCCGAGATTGTACATTTGTTCCCTCTGTTCCATTGTGCTCGCGTCGAATTTCCGTTCGTTTTCCGCGACTGCATGGTCCATTTCGGGAATCGTCATTCCCGCATGCACGGGGAATTCCTTCGCGATTTCTTTCAACGCGTAGGTCGTAAGGTATTCTTCTCGCTCCTTCTGTCCGAAGTTTCGGACCCATTCAGCACGGGTGGCGGATTCTTCGTTCGACGAGTTCGGCTCATCCCCAAACGCACCGATGTCGAACCGTGAGTCTGCGATCCAGTCATCGACAGCGGGTTCCGTTTCGCGCGTCTCCCGCAATGCCTGGCAGACCAGCCACAGTCCTCCGAGGATCGCGAAGGCCGCGACGATGACAGCAAGTCGGCGATACACCACGCTGCGATTCCGAATTGGCTTTTTCTCCAGCTAACGACACTGATTATCCCGGCGGATTTTGCACGGGCAGTCTGCGCATTATACCATCGGGCTCAGAGTTGCAGCAATCCAGGGGTCAAATTCATGTCGTGGCACGACTCGCAGTCCGCTGGAGTCGTCTGTTCCGTGCATGGCGAGTATTCCTAACGCCAAAGACTCCAAATACTCTCGACATCCGAACGGTCAGAAAAATGCCACGACTTCGCGCTGAGATCCTCGTCTGCCAGAAAAAACGCGGCGGGCCGACGCACCGCATCGAGCTGATTCGTCGACCTGTTGGTAACGTCGCCCACAGCGCGGAAAACTGTCCGTTTGGCTCTGCGTTGGCGTGTCACAGAGGCAGCGATTGTCGAAGCGTCGTTTTGCGTCTTCGGCCATTCTCGTCCAGATTTCCGCGGTCGTCTCGACGTCGGCGACGGGGAAGGTCATTTGTACTTTGTGGCAGCCGCGTTGATTTGTCGGACTGCCTCGGTGGCGGCTTGTCGGACGAACTTGTCTTCGTGCTTGAGGAGGTCCTGGAACGTCGGCAGGGCAGCTTTCGCCGCCGGACCGATCTCGCCCAGTGCTCTCGCAGCAGCGCGCTGCGCCGGGTGGTTCCTGCTCGCGAGGGCGTCGATCAACCGTTCCAGGGACTCACGGTCGCCGCGAATTCGCCACAGGGCCTCGGCCGCGCTGACGCCGATGTCCTCTCGCCCGTTCTGCCGCATTTCGAGAAGCGGCCCAACCGCGGCCTCGGCCGCAGGGCCGATGCGGCCCAGAGCGGTCGCAGCTTCGCACTGGATGTCCGGTCTTCCGCACCGCAGATTCTGGACCAACGCAGGAACCGCGCGGACGGCCTCTTCGCCCGTCCCGAGCACGTTTTGGGCCGCCAAGCGACGGACGAAGAAATCGTCGCCCCGTAAGGCTTCGATGAGCACCGGCACGGCGACTGCGTCCTGTCGGTCGATTCTCCACAAGGCCCCGGCGGCCGAGACGCGAACGGCAGGCTCGGGGTCCGAAAGTGTCTCCGTTAGCGGTTTCACGGCGTCGGCAGCGACCGGCCCCAAGTCTGCCAAAGCCCAGGCGGCGAAGCGACGGACGGTTGGTTTCGGATCTCGCAGGTTCTCGATCAACCCAGGCATCGCCTCCTTCCCGGTGGGATCAATCCTCGCCAGTCCTCGCCCTGCTTCAGCACGCACCCACTCGCCTGGGTCCTCTTTCAGGATTTTGACCAGAGCAGGTGTGGCGGAGGCGGCGGCCGGGCCGAACTGGCCGAGCGCATGGACCGCCGACATTCGCACGCGATCGCCCCCATCGGTCGTGACGGCGATCAGCGCTGGCACGACCTTCGGCGCGTCGACACCGATCTGGCCAAGGCTGAGGGCCGCGTTCTCACGCACGGATTCATCCTCGTCGCCAAGCGCGGCGATCAGGGCCGGCACAGCGGCCTTGGCCCGTGAACCGATCCCGCCCAAAGCACGAGCAGACGCGGAACGTACGTCGGAGTCCTGATCAGTCAGAGCTCTTGCCAGAGCGGGAGCAGCATCTTTGGCTTCTGGCCCGATGTCCTCCAATTTCTCGGCGGCGCACCAGCGAACAAGCTCGTTCTTGTCCTCCAACAACTTGATCAGCGCCCCGACGGAGGGTTGAGGTTGAACCGTCACCCGCCACAGTGCTTCGGCCGCATACAGACGCACATTCGCGTTCGAATCAGACAGCATTCGCCGCAATTCGCCCACGGCGGGGCGAGTTGCCTGTCCAGCAGCGGCTGATGTGCTCGCCGAGTTGCACTGGACCTCCGATTCCTCGTCCGAGAGCGCGACGAACCCGGCGCCGAGCAGCAGCACCAGCAGCAGCAGCGTCCGCAGGCTGAACTGCAGCCACCGGCGGCGGGGAGTCGGGGTAGTGGGTAAAGGCAAGGTGCTCATCGGGAATCCTCCGGCCACAAAGGTGATTCTATCGCGCCGTCGCGTGCGTTGATACACTGGCAGCGAGGCCAGATGCTACAACACGGCGGGGGGCCGTGCAAAACCGCTTTGTGGAATTGGCAGTGTGCCCGCAGCGTCAGGGAGTCTGCACATGCTACTGCGATTGCATGCTGTCACCATCGGATTCGTGATCCTTCTCAGCGGTGCTTTCGCGTTCGTCAACCTTCACCCTCGCCTTCAATGGTGGCACCTAAGCTGGTACTGTTCTTGGGACACGTACGAGCACGGATGGCCATTTACGTACATGTCCAGGGAAAGGAACAGGGACGGAGACATGGGAGGATTGGCCTACGGCCCGTGGCCCTTCTTTGACGATCCACCCTTGCGACAGTTCTCCCCAGTGTGGCTTGTCGTAGACCTGATGGTCGCCTTTTGCCTTCTTGGATTGACTTCGCGGGCAGTTGAATCCTGGTTTGGCGTCAGACAGATCCGGCCTCAGTTCCGGTTGGCGTCATTGCTCAAAGTGACGGCGCTCGCGTGCGTTCTCTTGGCCTTGATTCGCGTCCTGGAAGGCTACATCGGCTGGGCTGACCTCGCCCGTATCGCTTTCGTTCTGGTTCCAAATGCCCTGGTGTTCATTTCCGCTTGTCTTTCAAGCGTTCTTCTCACCAAGCTGACCCGCGCCTTTATCGTGCGGCTCTGCAACGGAAAGAACCCTGCCGAGTAGCAGCGACTGCTTCGATTCCGAGAGCACCAGCTCTGCGGCCGGGCACCGCGGCCCAAAGTTGCCGATCCCTTCGCATTTCCAGGGTCAGGCCGGCCAGAACCGCTTGAGGCCGTCGATGCCATCAAAATGTGGATCGGTGGTGTAGACGTGGGCGTCCAGACGGAGTGCGACGGCAGCCAAGGCCAAGTCCGTAATCGGCAGATCGCGCCCACGCTTGGCTTGCTCTCGCCCCAGGTCCGCGGCCTGTCGCCAATCGTCCCACTCGGCCGTCACGTAATGCGCCAGTCGCAGTCGAGAGGCGGCCCAGTCCGCTTGCTCCCGACGGCGGAACCCGCGCAAGACCTCCGCCACAACCGGACCCAGCAGAGCCGCGCGATCCGTTGCCAACAACTCATCTACCGCGAGCTTCTCACGCGAACTCGGACGGGTAAAGAACGAGACCCAGATGCAGGGATCATCGTCGTAATCGACCAGGCCGGACATGGCACTGAGTTCGCGAAGCCGGCAAATACGTAGATACTCACGGGCGGCTTGAGCCACGGCTCGGGCGCCGTCCTGTTGATTCGTAAACCTGGTCATCTGGGCGATTTCATCGCTGTTCAACTCGACTGTAATGCTCATCGGTCAACTCCTCGGTACGTCCAGTTGAGCGGGCGACCATCGGTCTCCTCAACCACCTTCCATTGTGGTCCAAACGGACAGCTGAATTGCGTATCGCCGCCGCGACGCCAATTGCCGCAATCCCGGCGAACATCGCCAGCTTACCCTATCCTGTGGCGGGAGACACAAGGGCCGATCAAGAAGGTGACGCCAGCTATTGACGCGCGGATCGAAAACTGTAGAAGGCGCGCCGAGTTCCGCGGTCGTAGGTCGCCGAGAGCGTGTCGGGCTCTCCGCGCCGAAGGGTGTCGTAATCCTGTCCGTCCGTGACGGTGACTACGGCCGCCCGATCACCGAACGCCGAACGGGCCAGATCGTCACACTCCCGACGATCGGCTTGAACGCCAACACCAGGGCGTTCAGGGGCGAATGCAGCGCGTGCAACAGGTGACGGAGCGACGAAGCGACGGCTTCACTGAGCATGGCGGCAGTCTCGCTCGCGACGACCGAGTTGTTCCAGCAATCCAATCATCGTCTGGTCGTGTTGCTCCATCTCTTGACGATACCAACGCCGGACGGCGTGTGGCAGATCGCCCTCGGGCCCGATCCGGTGATGGATCCCTCCCAGCAGGAACTGCTCGCTCGTTTCCATCAACTCGAACCACGCCGCCACGCGCTGCGAACCCCTCACCAGGATGATGCATGAGCCGGGAGCCGCCTTCTATTATCCGGTCAAATGCCGGTCGGGAAAAGGGCAGGGGCCGATCGTCACGCGGTGGCCTTCTCGCGGGCCGGCCCAAAGTGCTCGCCCCAGTTGGCGGCCAGGCCCCGCCCCAGGTCGATCGCTTGGGCGGTCTCCTCCGGCGACAGCGGCTGGAAATTCTTGATCATCTGCACGTTGTGGCGGATCTGCTCGACCGTATGAACGCCCAAGTCGGCCGAGACGACGCCGGGGATGCTCAGGGCATACCGCAGCGCCAGGGGCACGTGCCGGCGGTCGAGCTGAGCCCGCTTGGGATTCTTGTAATCCATGCCGAGAGCGCCGCCGAAGACCTTCATAGCGACGATCCCCACGTTGTGTTTCCGGGCTACCGGCAGGACTTCCTCTTCGAAGTGGTACGTGTGGCGGTCGACGAAATTCACGATCGCCAGCACCACGTCCACTTCACCCGATTCCAGGAACTGCGGAAAGCGGGCGGCCAGGTTGTGGCCCGACACGCCCACGAAGCGGCACTTGCCGGCTTTCTTCTGCTTCAGCAGCCAGGTGAAGACGCCGTCGGCCTCCCAGGCGCGGCTGATGTCCAGGTTCCCAAGTCCGTGATAATACAGCACGTCGAAATAGTCGGTCTTCAGCAATTTGATCGACTTGGCCAGCGATTTCTCCGCGTCGGCAATGTTGTTGGCGAACACCTTGGTGGACAGGAACACATCCTTGCGGCGCTTGCCCAGCGCCAAACCCACGCCTTCTTGCGAGTTGTTGTACATCTCGGACGTGTCGACCGCGGTGACGCCTTCGTCCAAGGCGGCATTGACCAGTTTGGCGATCTCGGGCGGCGGGAAACTGCCGCAGGGAGCGGTGCCCAAAGTAAACATGCACAGCGGCACGTTGGTGCGGCCCAAGATCCGCCGCGGCAGTCCCCCGGGCGTGGCCGGCGGCAAGCTCGGCGGCGGCCCTTCCGCCGCCATCGCCGCAGCGACCTCGGCGCCCAGCGTTACGGCGCCCGCAAGGAGTCCAGCCTGTCGGACAAAACCCCGGCGAGACAACAAGCATCGTTCCGAACCAGATGAGGATGTCATGAATATGTCTCCTTTGGCCAATCTACAGTAGAGCGGACTTCGGTCCGCTGGGCGGAATGAATTCCGCCCTACGAAGTTGTTCCTGGACAGGTGCTTAGCAGCGGAGCGAACCGTTGTACTATAGTCCGGGTCGTCATGTTTGACCAGCCATACCGCCGCGCGGGACTGCGGTGACAGGACCGCGTCGAGGGACAACACGGCGCGATCAGGTTGATGGCCCGGCCACGATTTTCCTACCTGTCGCTGATCCTGTTGCCGATAACATGGTGAGGGACGCTCACTCAAATCTACGGTGGTTGTTTTCAGGAAGCTAGCGGTGCCAGCGCCTCGCCACATCAACGCGACCCACCATTTCGATCTCTCGACGGCCCTCCGGCTGGCCTCGGTGGCCGAACTGGTCTACGCCGATCCCCGCCTGGTGGAGCGTACGGTGATCGCGGCGTGGCAGTACGCGCATTTCTGTTTCTTGGATGTCGAGGCGACGCAGTGTCTGCTGGCGGCGGATTCGCCGTCGATCCTGGTCTGCTTTCGAGGGACCGAGGCCGACCGGCCCGAGGACTGGATCACGACCCTGGACTTCGATCTCGTCGACGGCCCCTTCGGCGGACGCATGCACGAAGGATTTTACGGCGCGCTGAGCTGCGTCTGGCATCTGTTGGACAAGGAAGTCGGCCGGCTCCAGTGCCATCGAAACGATGCTTGATTCCTGCCGCCGAGTGGGGCGTCTGGGTTCAGCGAATGAGTTCGGCAATGGCGCGGTAGTGCTCGGCGGCAATTGCGGCCCCGACGGAAGTTTGACACGCGATCGTGGGTGCCAGACGAGGTTCTTGTGCCACGTGGATTTTGGCCTGTTCGGCAGTCCGGAGGATCTTGGCCGCCGCGTCGCCGCTGCCTTTGGCGACGACGATGGGTGCGGACATGGAGCGGGGATCGTAACGGAGCGCGACGGCCCAAGACGTGTCTTGGACGAGCACCAGTTGGGCCTGGGCGACCGCCGCTTCCAAGTGCGACAGGGCCAGCGTCCCCTGCAACTGGCGGCGACGCCGCTGCACGGCAGGGTCGCCGTTCTGTTTGCGCATTTCCTCCCGCATTTCCTCCGGCGTCATTCGCAGCGAAAGTTCGTATCGCCAGCGCTGGAAACCGTAGTCCGCCGCACCGACGACCAGCAGCGCGCCGCCAATTCTGAGGCAGATGCTGCTGGCGATCTCAACCAAGCTGCCGGCGAAGGCGGCAGGGCCCGTGTTCCCCAGCGCCACGATGCGGTCCCGCTGGTCCCACAGGGCCCAGGCGGCAACGCCCATGACGACGCCGAGCTTCAGGATGTTCAACAGTTGCAGCGCGGCCGTGTGGCCGGAGAACATCCGCGCCGCCGTGGCCAGCGGATGGAGCCGTGACCAATCCGGCGCCAGCCGCTGAGGCTGCAGCCGGAAACCGGTCTGAAACAGGTGACTGACGGCGGCCACGCAAAACAGGACGCCGCCAACGAGGGCCAGGCTGGGTCCGAGCAGTCGCACGGCGTCGTACCACCATGTGCTCGCGGCGTCTGCGCCGGCCAGCGAAAACGCCTCGCCGCTCAGTTGCCGGCGCGTATACTCACTGAGCGTGCCGGACAATCGGCTGCCGCCGAGCAACAAGAGCAGCACGCCGGCCAGGAACACGGCGGCGAAGGTCAAGTCGTGACTCTGGGCCACGTAGCCCTGCTGCCGGGCCAACTCGCGGCGGTGCGGCGTGGCCGCGTGGACGCGTTCTGTGGACTCGCTGGACATGTTACCTTCCCCAAGGCGAACCCCGACCCAGCGCGCTGATCGCGCTCCAGATCGTCTCCATCGCCGCCTGGCTCTGATCCTGGAAGATCCAAGCGACGGATGCCAGAGACAAGGACAGCGCCGTCAGCGCTACCAGGGAATTCACACCCAGGCCGGACGCCAACACGTTCAACTGCGGCGCCAGCCGGCCAATCAATCCCAAGACCAACGCGGTCACGACCAGCGACAGCAGCACCGGGGCCGCCACGCGGACCGCCA
>CAZAQY010000070.1:25003-32869 GCA_964486845.1 uncultured Pirellulaceae bacterium | reverse complement strand
GAACTACACTAAATTCCCGAGGTCACTGTCTCAAACCCATTGACACATTCCGCCCCTTGATTTAATTGCGCTCAATACCTCCCGGTTGTGGCCACCGCGAATCCCCTGAGTCGCAAGGAGTCCTGCGCGACGACATTGGGCCTTCTTGATTTGCCTCAACGCTTTCTCGAACCGGTAGCAGCAGAGATCTGAGCCGTTCGGAATTCGACCGGCGTAGAGGGCGAACAGGCGATCCACGTAGGCGTCGCCCAAGCCCGACCGGAGCTTCTTGTTACCCAAGAACGGCGGATTCCCCACGATGAAATCCGCTTCGGGCCATTCCGGTTCCTTCGGTTTCTCCGGGTCCGACAGGTCGAGAATGGCATCCATGCGGCGGATGCTCTCGATGGGTTCCAGCACGGGGTTGCTGGGCGGGTTGAAGCCGTTGTGGTGCATCCACTGCAAGTAGCCGATCCAGATGACCACGGAAGCCAGTTCCTGGGCGTAGGCGTTGATCTCGATGCCGGCCAGTTGCGTTGGCCGGACTTGGGGCAACAGGCCGATGCCCTGCCGCGCCGCAAACGTGATGACTTCCTTCTCCAGGTCCAAGAGCAGGTGCAGGGCCACGTAAAGGAAGTTCCCCGATCCGCAAGCCGGGTCGAGAATCCTGACATGGGCCAGCCGTTCCACGAAATCCCGCAACGTCTTGTCCCGTTGCTGGACCTTCTTCCGCTTCGCCGTTGCTGTCTTGGCGGACGCCAGCTCAGAACTCAGCTTCTCGCACTTGGCTTTCACTTCCGCCCACTCCCGGCGCAACGGCTGCATGACCACGGGTTCCAGCAGCGTCACGATGTCCTGGCGGCTCGTGTAGTGGGCGCCGATCTGCGATCGCTTCTCCGGGTCGAGGGTCCGCTCGAACAGCGTCCCGAAGATCGACGGTTCCAGGGCGCTCCAGTCCAGCCGGCTCACGTCCCGCAGTTTGAGCATCTCGCCGGGCGTCAGGTCGATGACGTCCGAATCGGCAAACAGCCCGCCGTTGAAGTGCAGGATTTCATCGGTTCCGAACAGACCGCCGCGTGCCATCGAATCGAACAACCCGCGAAGCAGTTGGGCGAACCGCTGCCCGGCGGCCGGATCGGACAGCCCCTTGGTCCCAGTTTTCGTCGCCGTGTCCATGATCCGCGAGAAGACCTTGCCGGGCAGCAACTCGATGTCTTCCGCGAACATGCAGAACATCAGCTTCATCAGGAAGTGGGCCGCCCTGGGCGCAGGGATGTCGCGGACCCGCATTCCATCGGCCAGTTGACCGATCAGTTCCGCCGCCTGTTTCGTCACGCCCTCCGTCGTCAAGCCGGGCTTCAGCGAGTACGGGTCCGTGAAGACCTTGCGCAAGATGTCCAGGTTCTTCGGATCGGCCAGTTCTTCCAGGCCGAACACGTGGGGCACTCGAACCGTGCCGGTGAAATTCGTGTTGATCTCGAACACGTCCATGTCGCAGACGACCAACAGCGGCGGGTTCTCCAGATCATCCTTGTACTGGAGCAGTTGGTTGTAGGCGGCGCGAAGGTCTTTGTGCTTGCCCTTGTACTCCCAGCCGAAGTGGTCGCGCATCCAGACATCGGCCCAGCCTTGGCCGCCCGTAGATTTGGTGACGCCCCGCTCGAACGTGTACCACGCCCCATCGGGATCCGCCTCGGCCGGCTTGGGCTGCCCAAGAAGTTCGCACAGGTCCAGAAAATGCTGCTGGCACGCCGATCGTTCCGAGAGCGTCACGTTGCGCCACTTGGCGATGAACTGTTGCGGCGTCATTCGATTGCCCCTCTCAAAAATCCCGTCGTCTGCCCCTTGGCGATCCGTGACTTGTCGATCATACCACGGCCAGCCAGCGAAATCGAGAAATCCAGCGTGTCATCAAAATCATGCGGCAAAACACCGTGTAATGATCGGTTCTGGGTATTTTTCTTAGATGACAGTCGCCGGTTTCCGTACAGTCACCGGCGTTGCCCTACGGCTGATCCGCCGCGATGTCACTTTTTGACGATGCAGCCCGCCGAAGAAACAGGTTAACCGCGTCCCCCCGTGGCTTTCCGGGGTGGGGTGCTGGGCAAAATTCCGCCGGCGCTCGGGGGGGCGCCTGCCGGGTCCCGTCGCCCGTTCCCGTCCTGCCCTCGTTCCCTGCGCCCGCTGGCCGCGCAATACTCGCGCCGAATGCCCGCGGCATGGCTGGCCAGCATCTCCCGCAGTCGGACAAAGACCCGCATGATTTCGATATTCACGGCTACGGCGCGGGGACTGCGCGCAGGACGCTGGACAACATGGCGACGCCTTGTTCCGTGAACACGTAGGGAGCGTATCGCCGTCCGCCACGGCCTTTGAGGTTCCAAATTGGAATCTCAAACTTGCCCCTTCCTCGCGTGTCAACCGAAACATGAAATCGGACGGGAACCGTCCCCGGTTCCGGACCGGGATAGGCGGGGTCGCCGTCAGGGACTGGCGGTCCAAGGGATTCTCGACGCTGTCGTAGAGTTCCCGGTGCTGGCGCCGAGTTCCGCGCGGGTTTCGAGAATGACCGTCGCGTTGGCGACGGATAGCGAAGCCGCGGACGGCGACAATGTGCCGGCGGGACGGGCCTGCGAATCCACGAACCAGGGATACCTGCCCAGCAATTGAGCCTCCAACCGGTCCCGCTCGGCCAAGAGACCGCGATGTTCGGCATCCGTGAGCTTGGCATCTGCGGGCTTGGCGGCGTTGACGGCGGGCGGCCCCATGACCGTGGCATCGATCGCACGCAATCGCAGTCGCGCGGCCTCGCGAGCGTCCTGCGCAACAAGGGCGAGCTTGTGTTGGCTGCATAGCTGGTTCCGTTCCCAGACCAGCGGCGTCAGCTTCGCTCGGACTTCCACCAGCCGTTTCAGGTCTGCCTCAGCCGCCACCTCGGCCGACACAGCGGCCTCCAAGTCGCTCAGTTCGGTCTTCAGCGGCTGGATCTCGGCCGCCAACGCCTCGAGTCGTCCGCGAGCCGCATCCCGCGCAGCCCGAACTTGGCCTTCTCGACGGGGCCCAGCGATCGCTTCGCTGGGCTCCGTTTGTCGTTGGAGGCTACAGTTTCAAGTCCGAAGGCTTGAGACCTTTCTGGAAATTGCCGAAGCCGTAAAAGGTTGGCTCGTAAGGGCCGACCGTGTCGACGCACGCCTTCTCCGGGATCTTGTCTTCCAGGCCTGTGGCCCAGTAGGCGGCGTTCACCACCAGGCGGCGGAGGTCTTCGCAAGCGAAGTCCACCGCGGCGCCCATCGTGGTGCAGATCACCTTGGACGTCTTGCCCTGGCTGCCGGTGAAGGTCTTGGTCCAGACCAGCGGCATCATGGGGTCGTTCTTCGGGCCCACGACCGGCTTGTCGGTGGGGTTCATGCCCTCCAGAACCTGCCCGTACACCAGCACCTGGGCTTCGGGAATCAAGTTCTTGATGCCGTACACGTCGGTCGGCCCCCAAATATCCTTGACGCCCCGCAAGATCGGGTGATCTTTGTACTTGTCGTTGATCGCCCCGCGAGTGCTTTCGACTCGATGGAGGCCGTGGTGGCTGATCCACGTTTCGCCCAAAACCTGCTGGCCAAAGCCGCCGGGCCAGTCCTTGTTGCGCCAGTCGTATTTGGCGTAGGCGCTGTCTTTGTTCTTCGAATAACTGAAGGCGTGAGTCGCCGTCCGCAGTCCCAGGATCGGCTTGCCGGAATTCACGAATTCGTCGACATACTTCATCTCACTGTCCGGCAGTTCCCGGAACCGCGAGGCGATGATCATCATGTCCGCGGTTTGCAGGTTCTGCAGTCCGGGGATGTTATTCTGATTCAGCGGATCGATCGTTCCGTCAGCCGGATTGATCGAGAACAGCACGGTACACTTGAAGCCGTGATGCACGGCGAGGATCTTGCCCAACATCGGCAAGGCCTCTTCGGAGCGATACTCCTCGTCGCCGGCGACCAGCACGATGTGCTTGCCCTTGCCAGGGCCCTCTTTGCCTTCGTACACAACCCACGGATCCTCGGCCGAAGCCGTCAGACCGCAGGAAAACGCCACCGCCCCCAGGACGAGTCCAGCTAGTTTCATCGCCATCGTCATGTTGCACACGGGAATACCTCCCTCTCTCTGGAAACCTGTAATTGGGTGCTCGAAACGTTCGTTCGACAGACCGATTGCCGCGACTCGCCTGTCCACGTTCGAGGCATTCTGTCACGGACCGGCGCCAACAAGATAGCAGAAGGCCGCAGCAGTAACGAGCCCACAGCCTGGAGGGCAAGGGCCACAAGAAACGCCGTCAAGGGCCTAGCGGGGGCGCCAATCCCGTGTGCTGCGAAGGACCCGAATGCGATCTGCGGCGCCGAATTTCTCGTACAGTTGCTGCGTCCAGGCATACGCGTCCGGCATTTTCCCCACGAACGTAATTGCTCGAGGATAGGCGAGGGCCAGGTTGTGAGGCAGGTCGCCAATCCGCAGCACGCCCAGGAACTCCGGGGTCTGCGGGTCCTCGTGACTGGTGGGACAGTCCGCGAGCACGATCTCGGTGATCTGCGGGTCGAGCAGCGCGGCATAAATGGCCAGCGGCGCGGTGTGTCCCTGGCCGTACACGGCCACGGGTCCCGTCACGGCCTCCTGCCGTAACACCGCGACGGCAGCGAGCAAATCGCTGACCTGACGCTCCGGGAGGGTTTCGCCCAACAGCGGATAGGTGCGCCGCGCCGTCCAGAGATAGCCGGGGCCGAGTGACGTTGTGGCCGTGTTGCGCACCTCGACCGCCGCCGTCGCCAAATCGCCGCCAATGCCCGGCCGGGAAGAACCGCCGCCTGCAAAGGTGCTGCGCGCGTCCGGTTGCACCGCGAAAGCGAGCGTGGGGACGGGCCACTCGGCTTCTTGTGGCCGCTTCGTCTTGATACCGATCGTCATCCCGTCGAAGCTGTCAAAGACGTACGTGGCGAAGACGCCACCGCCGTCGCTGCCGTCCGCTCGGAAATCCCGCCGGCGCGGGGCGCGATCCGAGCAAGTGTGGCGGAACGTGAGTTCCCGCAGTCGCTTCAGCGCCGTCTCTTGATGCGCACGCCACGCAGCCTCGCCGGTGATCGCGGGCAGTTCGCCGCGCCGCACCAGCAGCGTGTCAATGCGGCGCATCTCGTCCTGCTCCGGCAGCTTGCCGCCGAATACCAGCAGATTTTCTTCCGGCTCCACGAAGTCCGTCACGTCGTCGGTGACGGGCGTCGGGTCGTTCTTCAGGTGCGTGTTGAACCACGTGAAAATGGCTTGACGGAGTTTCGGTGTATAACCGTGGGGCGTCAAGTCTTCGACGAGGTCAAAATCGCTGCCGGCGCCCAGCGCCGCGTACTGACGGCGGATGCGATGAGCGACATCGCGGTACCCGTAGGGCCGCCACAGGACATCTTCGGAGCCGGAGGCAATCAGCAACGAGCGGGGAGCGATCAGCGCGCCGATGTCGGGCCAGCACCAGCGGTAGTAGTTGATCCAGAACGCGCAGTCGCAGTGGCCGTCGGTGGCGCGATCGAAGACCACGTGTTCGATGCTGCCGGATTGGCACACCGGCACGACGACCTTGACTCGTTCGTCCGCAGCACCCAGGCACCAGGAAATGACGCCGCCTCCGCTCAGTCCCGTGACTCCCATCCGGCCGGCGTCGACGTCGGGCCGCGTCTCCAGGTAGTCCAGTGCTCGCATCGCGTTCCAAACTTCGGTGCCCGCCGGCGTGTAGCCCCGACTGGGCCAGTCCCAACGTTCTTCCCGGTACGTGCCGTGGTGCAATCCCTGGCACTCGCCCAGCTGGATCGGGTCCAGCACCAGCGCCACGTAGCCGTGTTGTCCGAACCACCGCGGATTCGCCTGGTAAGGCGGATTCACTTTGCCCTTGCTGTGACCGCACAGATACAGGACCGCGGGCAACCGGCCGTCGACCTTGGCAGGCCGATACAGGTTCCCGGCCACGTACGCCCCCGGAATACTCTGAAAATGGATCTTCTCCACCACATAGTCCCCTCGCTCCAGCACACCGGTGACCGTCGCGGCCAAGGGCGAGCGGGGCGGCAAGGGGGACAGCCCCAACATTTCCCGCCACATCTCTCGCCGCTGCGCTACGGTCGCTTCCCATTGGGCCGGCGAGAGCGGGACGGCCAACGAGGCACTGGACACCTGGCGCGCCTCCTCGCGAGCCGCACCATAGATCGTGGTCCAGTCCCCGGCTGCCGCGTGCGAGCACGCTCCCAGTCCGCACAACAGGCCAATGCTGACGAATCGAGGGACGTAAGGCATGTTGATCTCCTTAATGAAATGAGAGGACGAGACCGTCATCCGTCGGCGCGGACCCGGTCAGGGCAACCGCATCTTGCGGTTTGGAGCTGTGTTCGACTTACTCCTTGACGTCGATATTGACCCACTCTTTCCGCATCTCCTGCGGCACGGATTCGCGCCAGATGGCGAAGACTTCGTTCACGTCGACGTGCGGATTCCCGCGCTCGTTCCCTTCCTGACCGCCCTGCGCCGGAGTCAGCGGCGCCCAAAGAATGTCGATCCGGGCGCTGTCGCTGAAATATCGGCCTCCGGTGACCTTGCCTTCTGCGTCCAAGTCCAACAGGTAGTGGAACGACTTGGTCCGCTTCAAGCGCGGAGAGCGGGTGTACTCTTGGTCGGTGCTGGCGGCGTACGCTACGTTCATTCTTACTTCCACTTGTTGGCCACCGGACCTTTTCGCCGACGAAGACGAGAAGGCGTAGATCGGATAATTCCAAACTTCCTTGCCCAACTGCGAGTCCATAGCCACCGGATGCGAATGCCGTCCGATCCAGTTCGCCAACACGACGTGCAACAGACCGGGGTTGATGGCGTCGTCCTGCGGGTTGTTCTCGTCGTCGTCGCCACCCAGGAACTCCGCCTCGGAGTACATGTAGATCTCCGCCAGCAGTGCCTTGATATCGGCAGGCGTGAAGGTGACGCCGTTTCGCCGGACGCTCGTCTGCGGCTCCGCATGCCGGATGGCCGCAGCTGCCCAGCCGTTGCAGTGTCCGTGCCAGCCGGGAGTGCGCTCGACCGTCCTTCTTCGCAGTCCGAAAATGCCCCGGCGTTCAACGGTCGGCTCTTTGATCGTGGACGTGTCTTTCTGCTCGAACGCGGCCGCCAACGACCGGCCCTCGTGAAACGCCAGATCGTACTTCCGCATCGCCGAGATCGTGCCGCCGGCGCGATCGGGGTAATCGTGCCCCGAATAAGGAACTCGGCCCTCAGGCACGCCGCCTTCGGTCGGCAAATCGTCGAATCGCCAAACCAGTTCTTGGTTCCACCACCGCTGGTACGCATCGTTCTGCGTTGTGATCTCCAACTCTCGGATTGCAGTCGATGCTTGAGCGAGACTACTGTGCGTGAGCGACAGAGCAATTGCGAGCGTAAGCGACGTCACGTGACTCCTCCTTGCCGAAGCCGATGCTTCGGCCCAAACTTGCCGGGGCAGCCTCCATTAAACAAAAAACGCCCTCGCACGACAACGTGCAGGGCGTCTTTTTTGTGTCCCGTTTTGCGCGAGGGCGAGCCATGGCCTCACCCCCGGTTGGACCGTACGTTTCTCTGATTGGGTTACTTCTGGACGTGCTTGTGGCCGTTCTTCTGGACGTGCTTGTGGCCGTTCTTCTGGACGTGCTTCTGGACGTGGCCGTCCTTCTGGCAAGCGCCGTTCTTCTGGGCCGCGCCGTCCTTCTGGCAAGCGCCGTCCTTCTGAGCCGCGCCGTCCTTCTGGGCCGCGCCGTCCTTCTGGGCCGCGCCGTCCTTCTGGGCCGCGCCGTCCTTCTGAGCCGCGCCGTCCTTCTGAGCCGCGCCGTCCTTCTGAGCCGCGCCGTCCTTCTG
>CAZAQY010000070.1:0-24903 GCA_964486845.1 uncultured Pirellulaceae bacterium | reverse complement strand
GGGCCGCGCCGTCCTTCTGGGCCGCGCCGTCCTTCTGGGCCGCGCCGTCCTTCTGGGCCGAGTCACCGGCGTACGCCATGGTTCCAAGGCACAACAGACCACAAATCGCAACGATCAACGTGTGTTTCATGAGCACACTCCCCAGGGAAAAAGGTTAACGAAGTTTACGGAGTTGTACAATCTCCTCAACCGCCAATGTTTTTCTACCTTACCCCAAACAATGTATCTTCGCCAGTCGTGCAACGCAAGATTCTTGCGTTTTTTTATCTGCCGAAGTTTCCAGGCAGTTGACGCGCAGGCCGACATCAGGCTTCCAAAAACCTGGACAGATAACGCCGCAAGTACTGGGCATTTCGGGCTTTCCGCCTTCAGGTGGACGCCCGGCCCATATTTTTTCACCGCCCCAGGTGACTTGCGTTGTTCGGCCACACGCGATAAGGAAAGATTTCGCCCCCTGCTGGAATTCGGCGCGACCTCGCCGATACTTAGACCGCAACAGGTGCTCTGCGCGATTCATTGAAGTAAAAACCGCCGGCCAGCGCGAATTCCAGCCGTGTGTCGCCGTCGATACCGCAGGCCGCCGCTGCCAGCTAACCTGAAACGACCTACTGGAGGATTTCCCATGCGCGCTCACTTCCCTCTGCAGATCGGGCTGGCCGTGGTGGCCAGCGTCCTTGCGACGTCGCTTTCCGCTCAGGATCCCGTGACGGACTTCCTGAAGCGCGAAATCATCGGTAACGAGTTGCCGTTGGCCGAGGTGCAACGCTACGTCGAAAACCGCGTGCCGCGCATGCCGGCGTGCGCGACGGCGGCCGAGTGGCAGGCCGAAGCCGATCGCTTGCGGCAAGCCGTGCTGGGCCGGGTCGTGCATCGCGGCGAAGCGGCCGGCTGGCGAGACGCCCAGACCAAAGTCGAATGGCTGGAGACCATCGACGGCGGACCTGGGTATCGGATCAAGAAGCTCCGCTACGAAGCCTTGCCGGGGCTCTGGATTCCTGGCCTGCTGTACGAGCCGGAAGAACTGTCGGGCCGGGTTCCCGGCATCCTGAACGTGAACGGCCACACGTCGCTGGGCAAGCAGTACCCGCCCAAGCAGATTCGCTGCATCAATCAGGCGAAACGCGGCATGCTGGCGTTAAACATCGAGTGGGTGGGCATGGGGCAGCTGAGCACGGGCGGATTTTCGCACGCCCGCATGAACCAGTTGGACCTGTGCGGCACCAGTGGGCTGGCGCCATTCTATCTGTGCATGAAACGCGGCCTGGACGTGCTGCTCAGCTTGGAAAACACCGATCCGCAGCGAGTGGCCGTCACCGGACTGTCCGGCGGCGGCTGGCAAACGATCATTCTCAGCTCTCTGGATACCCGCGTCACGCTCACCAATCCTGTGGCCGGATACTCCAGCTTCCTGACCCGCGCGCGGCACTTCAAGGATCTGGGCGATTCCGAGCAGACGCCGACCGATCTGGCGACAGTGGCGGATTACACGCACCTGACGGCCATGATGGCGCCGCGGCCGACGCTGTTGACGTACAACGCCAAGGACGATTGCTGTTTCGAGTCGGGTTACGCCCTGCAGCCGCTGCTGGACGCGGCCGGACCCACTTTTCGCTTGTTCGAGAAGGCGGATGCGCTTCGCTCGCACGTGAACGAGGAGCCGGGCACGCACAACTACGAAGTTGACAACCGCCAAGCGCTGTACCGCATGTTGGGCGATTTCTTCTATCCGGGCAGTGCCGGTTTCGACGCCAAGGAGATCCCGTCGGACGGCGAGATCAAGACGGCGGAGCAATTGAAGGTCGAACTGCCAGAGCCGAACGAAGACTTCCACACGCTGGCGTTGGCCCTCAGCCGGAGTCTGCCGCGCGGTGGCGAATTACCTCAAGACGCCGCAGCCGCAGCCGGATGGCAGACCGAGCGTCGTCAGCGCTTGCGCGACGTCGTCCGCGCCAAGGACTACCAAGCGATCATCGGGAGCGAGGCGGGCCGCGAGACCAAGGGGGACGTGACGGCGGTTTATTGGCGGCTGATGATGGACAGCGACTGGACCGTCCCCGTCGTCGAATTGACGGGCCAGCGGGTGGACAAGACGGCGATCTTGGTCGCCGACGGAGGCCGGCAGGCGGTTGCAGCCAACGCGTCCCAATTGCTCCGTGACGGCTGTCGCGTGCTCGCCGTGGACCCGTTCTATTTCGGCGAATCCAAGATTCGGCAGAGCGACTGGCTGTTCGCCCTGCTGGTGGCCACCGTCGGGGACCGGCCATTGGGGCTGCAGGCCGGCCAGCTTGCCGCCGTCGCCCGCTGGTCGGCGGGACGGGACTACGCCGCGCCGGTCACACTGGTCGCGATCGGCCCTCGCTCCAGCGTCTTTGCCCTGGTGGCAGCCGGTCTGGAGACGCAGGCCGTGGGCGCGGTCGAACTTCGCCAATCCATGGGCAGCCTCAAGGAAGTCATCGAGCGCAACGCGGCGGTTGCCGAGTCCCCCGAGCTGTTCTGTTTCGGCCTGCTGGAATGCTGCGACGTCCAGCAGTTGACCGCCCTCGTGGCCCCGCGGCCGGTCCGGTTCCTCGAGCCCGGCGACCGCGCCAAACAGGAACTAGCGGGGCTGAGCGCGTGGTATGAACTGCTGGGCCGCCCCCACGATCCGCTGTCCCCGTGACAAAGCGGACCAATCAGGGGTCAGCCTTCGTTCGGCCAGCGGGGGGCAAATCGCGTCATGGTTCATCCTCCTCAGATGTTCTGCGTGCCTCGGGAATTGGCTCCTCATCGTCATACCGGTTCATCAACTCGCGGACGTCCCAAGCGTGTTCGGCGCTGCGTTGTTCCCATTGCCGAGTTTCCTCCTCGGTGTATTCGTAGAAACCGCGACCGTTGGCGATGCCTTGGGCGTCGCGGTCCATCAGTTCCTGCAGCGTTCGGGGCAACTCGGTGGCCCGGCTCAGACTCGGCAGCACCCTCTGCATCGCCTTGCCGTACAGCGCCGGCCCGCCACTCAAGTCGATCCAGCGAAACGGCCCGGACAGGGTCGCGACCAGTCCCAGCGCGTTGCGGCAGGCACGGTCGATGGTCTCGATGTCTGCCACGCCCAGCTCCAGAAGGTGCAACGCTTCGCGGTACATCGCGTAGGCGATGCGATTGAACAGGAAACCAGGCAGGTCCTGCTGCACCAGACACGGCTGCTTGCCGCCGGCCCGGGCCAGCCCAGCCGCAGCCGCCAACGCCTCGTCCGAGGTCTGCTCCCCGCGGATCAATTCCATAAAGCGAGTGACATGCGCGGGTTGGGCCCAGTGCATACCCAGGAACCGTTCCGGGTGCTTCCGGTCTCGCTGCAATCGCGTGATCGGTAGCGACGACGTGTTGCTGGCGATCGGCACGTGCGGGCCGAGCACGGCTTCGAGCCGCTCGAACACGTCTTGCTTGGCCGCCAGAGCCTCGGCGACCGATTCGATCACGAAATCGCAGCCGGCCAGCGATTCGAGCGAATCGACCGGCACGTAGCGAGCCGGCCATTGCGCCGGCAGGTCGACGGAAAAGCCGGCCCGCTCCACCAAGTCCTGGATCGCTCGCGCGATGTACTCCCGCGCCTCGTCGTGGACCGCCTGGCGGCGGGCGTGTGCGACGACGCGAAAGCCGTGCCCCAGCAGACAGGCCGCAATGCCACGCCCCAACAACCCCAGTCCCACGACGCCGACCGTTTTGATGTCCATGACGACCCTCGTTTTGCCGCACATCCGGAGGGGCTCTAAGAGCCGACTCTCAGAGCCTCTTCCGTGGAACTCTCCAGCCAGGACACGTCTACGCGGGCAAACGAAATGCGGCGGTAACCGTCGCGCTCGAACAGCACTCCGATCGTGCCGTCGGGCAGTTTGGCCAGACACGAGTAGGCCGCGGAACCGCCGTACAACACTCGCGATTTCGCCCACGTTCGGCCTTCGTCGTAACTGAGCCGCAGCGTGAGCTGCTTGCGGGCCGTGCTGCTGGCCGGGTTCGAGAACACGATCCGGCTGAGGGCCGACGGCGACGGCGGATCGGGCCACGAGTACCGCAGGATGCTGGCTTGGCAGACCGGTTCCACCAATTGCTCGTCCAGTGTGACCGGACCCCACGACTCGCCTCCGTCGCGGCTGATCGCCACCGCGCGACGGTGCTGGCCGTGGTACGAACGCATGTTGTCCAAGATCGACCCGTCCGACGACTCGACGATCGTCGATTCGTTGGTCCGTTCGTCGAGCAGTCCGCCCAGCTTCCACGTCTGGCCGTGGTCGTCCGAGTAGATGACGTGGGAGCGGTACGGGTGCTTTTGCGGATCGGAGTGGTCCGAGTGGTTGCAGGGAATGACCAGACGGCCGGCGTGTTGGCCGTGCGTCAGCTGAATCCCCTTGTCCGGCCCGGTGGCATACCAGCGCCAATGTTCCTGGCGCAGATGGGGCATCTCGACCGGCTTTGCCCACGCCGCACCGTCGTCGTCGCTGTAGGTCATGAACGGGCGGCGCGGGTGGCGCGTGGTGCCCTTCATGATCTGCCCTTCGGGTTCGCTGCCCAGGTTCCACGTCAGCGCCAGCCAGATGCGGCCGGTCTGCTGATCGACGACCGGGCACGGGTTCCCGCAGGTGTTGTTCTCGTCGTTCCAGACGACCTGCAGGTCGGACCACGTTTTTCCCAGGTCCGTCGAGCGTCTCAGCACCAGGTCGATATCGCCCGCGTCACCGCCGCCCAGCTTGCGGCCTTCGCAGAACGCCAGCACGGTGTTGCGGCTGGTGACGACGACCGAGGGGATGCGAAACGTGTGGTAATCCGAGCCGCCCGACGTGAACACGTCCACGGGCTCGCTCGCGAGGCCATCCGCCCAGCCCGCCAACAGACTCGATGCGACGAGGTTGCCCTCCGCCGAGAACTCGTGTACCCGCATCCGGCTCCGCCAAGGCCGAAAGCCGAAATCACCTACGGGGCCGGCGCCGATCGCTCGTTCGTATACCGCTTGCCCGTCGATACTGAACGTGACTCGCTCGCCGCGCCGCACGACCTCCAGGCGAAACGGTTGGCCCACGGGCATCATGCCCGCCAAATCCGGCAAATGCGCAGCCTTGCCGCCGAACAAAGGTCCTTCCACGAACGGTTGGCCCTTCCCGCCTTCGAACCCAAAGTGACTGGCGCCGTCGAACGTGAAGGACGCGGCGCTGTCCTTGAGATCGAAGATGGTCAGCATCGCAGCGATCCGGAAATCCCCGTCGCCCAGGGCCTGGCCGGCAAACAGAATCGGGCCCGTGCCGGCACATTCCAGAAAGCCCGCCTGGCGAGTCCACGGGCCACCTTCCTCCTTGACCAGCTTCGGCTGGCCTGATTCCACGAAAATCGCTTCTCCGCCCCAAGCTGCGCCGGCCAGCACGGCAGAAACAAACCACGCACACAATCCGCTTCTGGTCATCTCGTTTTCTCCTGTGGATGGCAAGATCTCCCCCCGACCCGTCGCGAGTCGTTTGTGCTGGTACACGGGCGTTCCCGTTTGGGCTGCTATCTCGCCCGGACCTTCAGCGCGGTGTCGGTTTTGAGTGCGGGAACCGTCAAGGGCAGGCGGCCGTCGCGGACCTCAATCTGCTCGGTCCGAGCCGGCTGGCCTTTCCAGGTCTCCCACCACTCGACGTCGTACGGGCCGTCCGCAAGTCCCTCGACGGCCAGCCGAAAAGCGTCCACGGACGGGACTGCCTCGCGGGCATGGTTGTACCACGTGCTGTCCCGGTTCTGGAGCCACAGGATGGCCATCCGGTCGCTTTTCATGCCACACACGAGCACGTTCGGCTTGTCCAGGATCTGGCAGCCGGTGAACCGGTAGCTGCTGACCGTCACCCAATCGCGGCCAAAGTTCTCCACTCGGATGCGGTGCGTGCCGGCCGGCACATCCACGGCGACGTCTTCGTCATAGGTCGTCTCCCAGAGCTTCCATTGCGGCCGGTAGACGCTTTGCTTTCCCAGCCCTTCGCCGCAGGGCAGCTCGCGCTCGAGCTTCAAATCCTCATCGACCCAGACTTTCAGGAGCCCGGAGGCCGAGACGCGGCCAACGCGGGCGATGAACTTGCCCGGCTGCGGGTAAGTCACCACGAAGGTGGGCGGGTTCTTGATGTCGCGATGCGATTGCCCGTGCAGCAGTTGCTGGGGCAGGCGATCTTCGTCGATCGTCCCGTCGGGGTGGATCACGAACTCCGCGTGCTCCGGCTTGCCCCAGCGGCTCAGCGGCGAGATCACGACATCGCGCGTGCCCGGCGGACGCGTCGCGTCGACGAACTCCGGCGGCGAGGTTTCCAGCATCGTCCAGCGGGCGGACCCCAACGGCAGGTCCTGCGCAAAGCGCGACAGCGACGCGAAGTGGAAGTACAGGTCCAGCGGATCGATGTAATTCTCGTGCCACCACGGCATCGGTCCCCCGGCGGCGAAGCTCGTCAGCCCGGCCCACAGCGAGTTGTGGATGGCCCATCCCGCCGGGTCCTTGTCGGCCGTCGTCGAATGGCTGCGGATGCCGAACTCGCCGAAGATGTGCGGCTTGGGAAACCGTTCCCACTGGTGCAGGCAGTAGCGCCGCACCGCCTCGGCCACATTGGCGTCGTCGTTGGTGTAGCAATGCGTCTGGACGATATCGATGTTCGGCAGGCTCCAATACGCCTCCGGGCCGGTCTTGCTCCAGAAACTCGTCGTGATCGGGTGTCCGAACGGGTCGATGGAGCGCAGGTGGTCCGACATTTCCTTGTGCCAGGGCAGCTTGACTTCGTCGGGCGAGTCGGCCCAGCCCTCCATCTCGTTGCCGAACTCCCAGCACAGCACGTTCGGGCTGTACCCCCAGCGTGCGACGGTGTACCGCAAACGCTTCTCGTACAACCGCTTGGCCGCCGCGTTGGTGAACCAATCACGCGGCGTCGCGCACGGCCCGCCGTTGCGAGCGTTGAACGGATTGCGCTCCCAGCCCGTTTCGCGGAAATCCTGGTGGGTGTCCATGCACATCATGTAGTACAGGCCCAGCTCGGCCGCGAGATCCAGGACCAGGTCGATCCGCGCGGCGACGTCCTGCCGGTACCAGCCGAGGCGGTCGGCCCACTCGATTCCGAACCCGCTGGAACTCATCCACCAGCGGTTGAAATTCTCGCCGGCGGCGGCGAACTTCCGCATCGCTTCGTCGCCCAGTTGCCCGGTCGTGTGGTAGATCGGCAAGTTGTGGCCGATGGCGAAGAAGCCTTCGCCGTTGTCGAAGGCCAGGTAGTGCGGATCCACCTTGCTCGTGCGGACGAAACCGCGCGACTCGCCGGCCACACACTCCACCGAGCCCTCCCCGCCGAGGATCTCGCCGCTGCGGTCGCGGAGCCGCAGTTGCCAGCGATACGTTCCGATCTCCTGCGGCGTGAAACGGATTCGCCAGCCGCTGGCGGGCTGAGGAACCATCACCTCCGCCTGCTCTGCGACTTCGCGCCGATAGTCGACGGCAAAGAACGCGGGCACGACGAGCTGCCGGCCGGAAGGCGCGGTAAAGACCGCATCGAGCCGCACGTCGTCGGGGTCGAAGGGATTGTCATACGTGGCGCCGAGTTCCACCCGCAATTCCAGCCGCTCGTATTGCCGCAACCGGGCCGCACTGGGCGTGACCGCGTGGATGGCCAGCGGCTGCCGGGCCGGATCGATCTGCCCAGGAAAACGCGCCGGCATGTCGGTGAAGGAGATCGACATGTGCCAGCCGACCTCGGCCTGGCCCTCGATTCCCGCGGACCATTTGCCAAGATCGAAACGGACGTACTCCTTGGCTTGCCGCCAGACGCAGCCTCGGTCGGTTGCCTCGAAAGACTGAGCCGCAACCGGGAGTGGAAGAGCAATGATCGCCAGTGTCAGAAGCAGTGATCGCATGGTTCGTCTCCTCACCTGTTGGTCGCTGTGATAGCCGGGGCCGTCCTCAGATTTCCTTGCCGATGGCGAAGGCGTGCCCCAACGAGGCGCCCACGCCGTAGTAGAACTGGTTGCCGGGCGAAAAGATGATCGGCAGGATCTTCAGGATGTCCGGCATCCCTGCCGCGTCCAACACCTCTTCCTCCGCCTTGACATCCAGGATTTCGCCCACGAACTGGGTGTGCAGGCCCAGCTCGAACATGTGCAGAACCTTGCACTCCAGCACCAACGGGTATTCCTGGATGTAAGGAGCGTCCACCAGTTGGCTGCGGACGGGAGTCAGGCCGGTGGCCGCAAATTTGTCCGTGTCGCGGCCGCTGACCAGCCCGAAGTAGTCGGCCTGTTTGACCTGGCTTTGCGACGGGACGCTGATCGTGAATGCCTGGCGTTCGACCAGGCTGCCGTAGCTGTAGGTGGCCTTGCGCAGCGAAACGGCGACGCACGGCGGAACGGAGCAGCAGATCCCGCCCCACGCGGCCGCCATGCCATTGGGCTTGCCTTGCTTGTCGTACGATCCCACGATCCAGGTCGGCGTGGGGCAGATCAGCGTCTTTGCGCCAAGTGAACGTTTCATGGACGACTCCCCCTCGGTGAACGTGTTGTGGAACTCATTCATTGTCACGCCCCGCCTGCCGGCATACAAGCTCCTTGACGGCAAACCTGTCCTCACCTACATTGGCGCCGTCAAAAGGTTCCGCCGAATCGCTCGTGCCCCGACGTGCGCGCAAATCCGCGATACGCGAAATGATCCACGATGATAACCGAGAGACCTGCGATGAATCCAAGACTGAAAGATCTGTTCTCCCGCCGCAGCGTTCGTGTGTACCAGCAGCGAGACGTCGCAGACGACCTGGTCCGCGACCTTCTGGAAGCGGCGATGGCCGCGCCGTCGGCGGTGGCCAAGGACCCGTGGTCGTTCGTCGTGGTCCGCAACCGCGACATGCTCTCGAAGATCGCCGAGGGCTTGCCGAACGGAAAGATGCTCCGCGACGCGGCGCTGGGGATCGTCGTCTGCGGCGACCTGCAGCGGGCACACGACCAGCAGCTATCGTATCTGCTGCAGGATTGTTCCGCAGCGATCGAGAACCTCCTCTTGGCAGCCAGCGCCCTGGGCCTGGGGGCATGCTGGCTGGGAGTACACCCGCGCGAGGAGCGGGTGAAGCACATTCGCGCTTTGCTGAACATCCCTGATCCGGTCATCCCCATTGCCGCGATGTCGATCGGCTGGCCCGCCGAGTCACCTGGGCCCCGGACGCGATACCGCGACGACGCGGTTCATCAGGAAACGTGGTAGTTCCCAAACTCGCGCACGTACTGGGCGTTGGCTTGGATCTCGTCGAAGAAGCGGGGATACATGCCCACGATGACGCCGTCCGTCGGCTTGATCCGCCCGAAGGCGAACTTGAACGTTTCGCGCACCGACTGCTGGCTGCCACACTTGCGCCCGGAGCCGAGGATCTTGAAGCCGAAGCAGGGCTTCTTGACTTGCCGCACGACCTCGGTCATGACCATCGGGTCATCGCGGTAAAACGCATAGCTGCCGACCGGCAACGTGGGGTCCGGCACCGCCTTTTCCCGAGCCTCGGGCACGTTCATCCTGGTCAGGAAGTAGAAGCAGGTCATGAAAAAGTCCACTTCCCAGCCTTCGTCGGCGACGCGCTTGATGCAGTCGGGATTGTGGGCCGACACGCCGGCCAGCAGGCCGCGGTCGTGGACCTCTTTGACAAAGTCGTGTACCTCGCCGCTCTTGCCCGCCGCGAACAGCGTGTCGGTCGCGCCGCCGTGGTGGGCCATGGCGAACGGCCCGGTGGTTTCGATCGTGGGCTTGACGTTGGCCCGGCCCGAATGCAGACAGAGAAACTGCATCTTCGAGCCGCGTTCCCGCATGGTGCGCAAGACCTCGGTCGATTTGTCCGACGGCGAGTACTGGTGCGTGTTGATTCCTTGCTGCTCGCAGCGCTGGAGGAACTCCACCGTCCGCTCGGCCGTGTAATACTCCCGCATGTGCTGGTCCATGTGGTGACCGAGGTACGAGTAGCCGCCGATCGGATTCCAGCCGGCGACCAACCGGCTCACCTTGCGATCGCCCAATTGGATATTCGGCAACGCAGCTGCCTCCGGCGGGTTCTCAGCCGCCGCAGCGGTCGCAGTCACGGCGATCCCGGAGCCCACGGCAACGGCGGAACAATGCCGGAGAAACTCCCGGCGGTCGGTTCTACGTACATTCTGACCTGACGGATTCATCCTACGCGCCTCCGAATCGATGAAGGAGATGGTGGCTGTTCAAGCACGATCCCACGAGTCTGAAGGAGCGGCCCAGGAAAGTCAAGCCACTGCGCGGGCGGGGAGTTGGGTCCCCGGATTCGCCATGCGCCTGTTGCCGATCATCACACGGAGTGTGATGGCTACTTTGACGGGGCGACAGTTGTTTCTCGAACGCTGCTACCTTGCCGCTTCTAAAAGGTCAAGGAATCTGCCCCGTCTTGATTCGTCGGGCGGGGCGTGTACCTTGACGGCTGAGTTCACGGCAAGTTCCGGATCTGCAGGGTCCTCGTGAACCGTCACCTCTTTCAGGAGAATCTTTATGCGACACCGAACTGCCGTTAGTCTGGGATGCGCCCTGTGGTTGGCCCTCGCGTCGCGCCTGCCGGCCGCGGAGCCGGGCTACAAGTTGTCGGTCGTGACCGATCCGCCGGACGCGATCTATACGGTCGGCCAGACAGCGAAGTTTCTGGTGACTCTCAAGAAGGGCGATCAGCCGGTGGCCGAGGCCGACCTCGTTTGCACGCTGGACAAGGACGGCATGCCGCCCGTGACGTCGAAGAAGCTGGCGCTGGGCGATGGGACTGCGACGATCGAGGGAACACTGGGCGAGCCCGGCTTCCTGCGCTGCCGCGTGACCTGCGCGGGCCCGGACAAACAAGTACTCACGGCCACGGCCGGCGCCGCGTTCGACCCGCTGAAGATCCCGCCCAGCCTGCCGGTGCCGGAGGATTTCGACGCCTTCTGGACGCAGCAGAAGACCCGCCTGGCGGCGGTGCCGATGGAGCCCAAGTTGACGCCGGTCAAGTCGCCGGTCGAGGGCATCGAATGCTTCGACACCCAGATCCCGTGCGTGCCGCCACGGCCGGTGTCCGGGTACTTTGCCCGCCCGGCCGGCGCGGCTCTCCAGAGCCTGCCGGCGATCCTGCTGGTCCACGGGGCCGGCGTGCGGAGTTCGAGCCTGGGCGGCGCAGCCGGTTCAGCCAAGCGGTTCAACGCCCTGGCCATGGACATCAACGCCCACGGCATCGCCAACGGCGAACCGGACGCCTTCTACCAGGAACTCGCGGCGGGCGAGTTGAAGGACTACCGCACCGCCGGGCGCGAAGACCGGGAGCAGTGCTACTTCCTCGGCATGTTTCTGCGCCTGGCGAGGGCGATGGAGTTCCTGACCAGCCAGCCGCAGTGGGACGGCAAGGTGTTGATCGTCAAGGGGTCGAGCCAGGGAGGCGGGCAGGCGATCGCCGCGGCCGGGCTCGATCCGCGCGTGACTTTCATCTCCGCCGGCGTGCCGGCCATTTGCGACCACACGGGCAAGGCGGCGGGGCGCATCAACGGCTGGCCCAAACTGGTCCCGGAAACGGACGGCAAGCCCGACCCCAAGATCCTCCAGGTCGCCCGCTATTTCGACAGCATGAACTTCGCGACGCGGGCCAAAGCCGAGGCGATCTTTAGCGTGGGTTTCATCGACGGCACCTGCGCGCCCACCAGCGTCTACGCCGCGTACAACAACCTGCCGGGCCAGAAGCAGATCGTCAACGAGCCCCTGATGGGACACGCGGTCTCGCCCAACTTGGAACGGGCCACGGAAGCCGCGATCCTCCAGCACCTGGCCGCCAAAAAAGGACCGCCGAAGTAGGACGCACCGCGAGTTTCACCAAACCGGCCCGCCGGGCTGCGGCGGATTCCGATGGAACAGGAGCGGATCATGAAACGACGTGACTTCCTTGGCGCAGTGGGAGGCGAGGGGCTGCTGGCCTTAGGTGCCGGCCAGGTTTTGGCCCTGGGGGAGGAGAAACAGAACGGTTTGCCAAAGGTGGAGCCAGACACAGGGCGCGACCCGACGGGTCCCGTCAAGGCCGGCGGTGCGATCGAGCGGTACCACACACGTTGGACCACGTGAAGTCGCAGGGGCAATAATCTCTTCTCCAGCATCCCTCAGCCTTGTTCCAGGCCTCAGCCGCTCTTGCCCTTCGGACGCCGCTTTGGTAGCGTTCGGGATTTCTCACCTGTCCCGAAACGCGCGCGGTAGCTTCACATGCCGGACGTTACGGAAACGGAAATCAAGTTCCCGCCGTCAGCCGACTCTGTTGCGGATGCGGCGCCGGAAGTCATCCGCATTCGCGGCGCGCGCATGCACAACCTGAAGAACGTCGACCTGGACATCCCGCGCGACCGGCTGGTGGTGATCACGGGGCCCAGTGGTTCGGGCAAGAGCAGCCTGGCATTCGACACGCTGTACGCCGAAGGCCAGCGGCAGTACATCGAAAGCCTGTCGGTCTATGCACGGCAGTTCCTGCACCAGATGGAACGGCCCGACGTCGATCTGATCCAGGGACTGCAGCCGACGCTGTGCATCGACCAGCGTCCCGGCGCCGCCAACCCGCGGAGCACCGTGGGAACGGTGACGGAAATCTACGACTATCTGCGGCTGCTGATGGCCCGCCTGGGCGAAGCCTCCTGTCCGCAGTGCGGCGAGCCGATTCGCCAGCAAACAGCGGAGCAGATCCAGGAGGCGTTGGCGGCTCTGCCGGCGGGCACCAAGCTGATGATCCTGGCTCCGCTGGTGCGGGGCCGCCGCGGCAAACAGGAAGAAGCCCTGGCCAGGACTCGCAAGGCCGGGTTCATCCGGGTGCGCATCGACGGCCAAGTGTACGACCTCGAAAACCTGCCCGAAATCGACCCCCGCCGGGAACACGTGATCGAGGCCGTGATCGACCGGATCATCGTTCGTGACGACATCGCGCCGCGGTTGGGCGAGTCGGTCCAGCTGGCGATCCACCACGGAGAAGGCCTGCTGATCGCGTGCTACCAGGAACCGCCGCCGCCGGACGCCGATCCGGATCCCAGCCGGTGGCAGGACGCCTTGTTCAGCACGCACTACGCCTGTCCCCGCTGCAACGTCAGCCTGGCTGAGGTCGAACCGCGCACGTTCAGCTTCAACAGCCCCTACGGAGCCTGCCCCCGCTGCGAAGGACTGGGAGCGTTGGAGCAGTTTGATCCCGAACTCGTCGCGCCGAATTTCGAGCTGTCCCTGGCCGGGGGAGCCATCGCGGCGTGGAAGAACGTGAAACCCGACCCGCTCAGGAAGCACCGGCCGCTGCTGGCCGCATTCCTCGAAGGCCGCGGAGCCGGTTGGGACACGCCGCTGGGCCAGCTCGCGCCCCAGGACCGCCACACCCTGTTGCACGGCGACGGTCAAGGTTTTCTGGGCATCCTGACGCTGCTGGAACAGGAGTACGTCACCGCGACCGACCCGGAGCGCCGTGACGCGCTGGCCCGCTTTCGCGGCCAGATCGCCTGCCCGGCGTGCAGCGGATCGCGGCTGCGGCCCGAAGCCAACTCCGTCCGCGCCGGCGGCAAGACGATCTACGATATGTGCCGACTGCCGATCGGCGAAGCGGTGCGCTTCTTCCAGGGCCTGGCCTTTCCGCCAGCCCAGATGCCGATCGCCCAGCCGCTGCTGAAGGAAATCGGCAGGCGGCTCGACTTCCTCGAAAACGTGGGCCTCGGCTATCTCACCCTGCACCGCTCGGCCGACACGCTCAGCGGCGGCGAACTGCAGCGCGTACGGCTGGCCACCAGCATCGGTTCGGGGCTGGTCGGCGTCTGCTACGTGCTGGACGAGCCCTCCATCGGCCTGCACCCGCGCGACAACAACCGCTTGATCGACGCGCTCCGCGGCCTGCAGCAGCAAGGCAACTCGGTGCTGGTCGTCGAGCATGACGCGGCCATGATGCGCGCGGCCGACCAATTGATCGACATCGGTCCGGGCGCCGGGACGCACGGCGGGCGGATCGTGGCCCAAGGCACGGTGAACGAAGTGCTGCGGAACCCCGCCTCGATCACCGGCCGCTACCTGAGCGGCGACCTGCAAATCCCCGTGCCCGCCACGCGCCGCCGGGTGTCCCTGTCCAAGACGCGGTCGCTGGCGATCGAGGGCGTCTCGACCAACAACCTGCGCGACATCGACGTGCGGTTTCCGCTGGGGGCGCTGGTGTGCGTCACCGGGATCAGCGGTTCGGGCAAGAGTTCGCTGATCAACGAGACGCTGGCGCCGGCGCTGCTGCGCCGCTTGGGCTCGCCGGCTCCAAAGCCGGGGCCTTTCCGGGGCCTGCGCGGGGCGGCGGCGATCGACAAGGTGATTCAGATCGACCAGACCCCGATCGGGCGCACACCCCGCAGTACGCCGGCCACCTATATCGGCGCGCTGGATGAAATCCGCAAACTGTTCGCCCGCACGCGCGAGGCCAAGCAGCGCGGTTTTGGAGCCAGCCGATTCAGCTTCAACGTCAAGGGCGGCCGCTGCGAGCCGTGCCAAGGTCACGGCCTGAAGAAAATCGAAATGCAATTCCTGCCCGACCTGTACGTCACCTGCAGCGAGTGCCAGGGGGCGCGGTTCAACCGGCAAACCCTGGAAGTCCGCTGGCGCGACAAGTCGATCGCCGACGTGCTGGCGATGCCCGTGGACGAAGCGACGGACTTTTTCCAAAACTTCGCCGCCATCCATCGCACCTTGAAAAGCTTCCAGGACGTGGGACTAGGCTACTTGACGCTGGGCCAGCCGTCGACGACGCTCTCGGGTGGCGAGGCCCAGCGGATCAAGCTGGCGACGGAATTGGCCCGCGTGGATACCGGGCACACGCTGTACCTGCTCGACGAACCCACGACCGGCCTGCATTTCGACGACATCCGGCGGTTGCTGGACGTGCTGGGCCGATTGGTCGATCGCGGCAACACGGTCATCGTGATCGAACACAATCTGGAAGTCGTCAAGTGCGCGGACTGGCTCATCGACCTCGGACCGGAGGGCGGCCAGGCAGGAGGACGCGTGGTCGCCGAGGGGACGCCGGAACAGGTTGCAGCCTTGGAGGACAACTACACAGGACGGTTCCTGAAACCGTTGCTTGTTACAAGGAGCGACCGATGATCCCGGAATCCAGAAGCGCGGAACTTGCGTTCAAACGGATGCCGGGCGAATTCACGACCAAGTTCTGGCAGGTCCGAGACATCCGCCAACTGGACGGCTTGCATCAGTTGCTCGTCGAGCGGTTCCGCCAACGCGGGCAGAGTGTGAATCGCTTGGATACCGAGTACAGCGGCGATGCGGTATCGCGCGGAACGGTTGCTGGCCGAACTCAGGACGCGGCTGCCAGACGTTTTCTAAGAATTTTGTCGTATCTCATTTACTGACAAGCACTTGCGGTGTAGAATCTGGCCCAGCTGCAGTTTGCGTGAGCCAGGCAGCCGAAGGACCGCAAGCGAATTGCGAACACCGATGTTCATGGACCTCGTCTCGTCATAAACGCAAAAAGGTTTATAATTTGCGGCTTGTGTCTCCCGTTCTTTCGTCCGCTGAGAAACGACACGGCATCCAGATGGTCGGCAGAGTTTTCTCCATCAAGTTCGCGAGCTGCGATACGACACGGTCCGCGTGGAAAAACGCGCCCGCGCCGGCGCTCGCCGAATACATCGGTGGTCTGGAGAATTCACTGGTCCCGGTCGCTTTGGAGACCGTTTTCCAGCAGCAGCCCAAGTTCAACCCGATCGTCTTCTTCGGACCGACGGGCACGGGCAAGTCGCTGCTCGTGCAATTGATCGCGGCTCGCTGGAAACGCGACAACAAGGCCGCTCGCACGGTCCTAACGACGGGAGCCGATTTTGCCCGCGAATATGCTCATGCGGTCGAGACTGATTCGGTCTCCGATCTGCGGTCGAAATACCGCCGCGCAGGTCTTGTGGCGATCGATGATTTGCACGAGATCGGGGACAAGACAGCCGCCCAGAGCGAGCTTGTACGGACCCTGGATGCCTTGCTCGAGCGCCACCAGCGGGTTATCGTCACGCTGCCGCATTCGCCAGGGGACACCGCTGTTTTGTTGCCAGCGCTCTCTGGCCGTTTGTCCGCCGGCTTAACGGTGCCTCTGCATCCGCCAGGCCCGGCTGCTCGCCGGCTGATTCTCCGGTCCCTGGCGTCCGCTCGCTGCATCTCTCTGCCGAATCGTGTGGTCGACCTCGTCGCCTCCGGCACGCTCAGCGACACGCGGAAGCCCAGCACCGTGCCACGCCTGCTGCAAACCCTGCTGCGCCTCGAACAATTCCCGTTCGACAGGCACGCTTCGATCAGCGAGCAGGACCTGCGACGCTGCCTGCAAACCGCGGACGATGGCGAACAGCTGCAACTGCAGTCGATCACCAAGCGGGTGTCGAAGTACTTCAACCTCAGGTCCGCTGACCTCAAAGGCAAGACTCGCCAGCAACGCGTCGTCCGAGCCCGCGGTGTGGCGATGTTCCTGGCCCGCCAGTTGACCGCCAACAGCCTGGAAAGCGTCGGACGCCACTTTGGAAATCGCGACCACACCACCGTCCTGCACGCCTGCCGCAAAACGGAATCCTTAATTGAAGCGGACCCGTCGATCCGCCAAGCTGTGGAAGATCTGAAAACTGAACTCACCGCCAATTGAACATGGACCCTGTGGCACGGCCTACTTGTCGGCCGTGCCCAACTGAAAACGGAACTCACCGCCAATCGAACACGGAGGGCTGTTTTGTCGCCTGTGGAAAACGCGTCAATTCGATGTCGACCAACGTCGCTGTCGGTTCGCTCCTCTGGACGCGGCCGTCCACCCCTCCAATTCGATCGACGGCTGACAACAATCCAACAACAGCCTGCCAACGGCGACTCGACACGTTTTTCACAACCCCGAACAATCCCGAAACATCTGTGATACAAGGAGTTACGCAGCACCGCGGATAGTCTGTGAACAGATGAGGGCGTGACGATATTACTACGACAAATAGACAAATATAAAAAGAAGAAGAGTAGCAACCGTAACTACGAGCGCAAAGGCAATGAACCATGAAGATCAGTTGTGACCGTGAGAAACTTTGGTCGGCATTCCAAACGGCAGCGTTGGTCGCACCAGCCCGCAGCCCGAAGACGATCCTGCAGAACGTGAAACTCGAAGTACAAGAGCAGGACGCAGTCTTCATGGCGACGGATCTGGAGATGGGCATCCGCATCCAAGCGGAAGGGCTGGAGATCGAAGCCCCTGGCAGCGTGGTCCTGCCCGTGAGTCGATTTGGCTCCATTCTGCGAGAAAGCACCGATGAAAAGCTGCGGATTGAGGTTGACTCCAAGGGGGTCCTGGTTCGCGGTGACCGCAGCCGATTCAAACTGCCGGCACAGAATCCGGACGAATTCCCCGCCGTAGTCGGGTTTGAGGAAGCGAAATACCACAAGGTCTCTGCCCGGTTGTTCAGAGAACTGATCCACCGCACGCTGTTTGCGACGGACACGGAAAGCAGCCGCTATGCGTTGGGTGGGGTGTTGCTGGAGATGGAAGCCAACAAGATCACGGCCGTCGCGACGGACGGGCGCCGCTTGGCCAAGATGGAGGGGCCGGCCCAGTCGGTCGAGGGGCACGTCACCACCGGCGAGACGATGACTATCGTGCCGCACCGTTCGATGCAATTGATCGAACGGGCGCTGACCGACGCGGAAGGCGAAATCGAGGTCGCCGCGCGGCCCAACGACGTGCTGATCCGGACACCCAAGGCGACCATCTATTCGCGTTTGGTGGAAGGACGTTTTCCCAAGTGGCGGGACGTCTTTCCGCAACGCACCCAGGTCGTGCGGATCGACGTCCAGGTCGGTCCCGTTTACTCCGCGTTGCGTCAAGCGGCGATTGTTACCGACGAAGAAAGCCGGGGCATCGACTTCCAGTTTGGTGCGGGCAAGTTGCTGCTCGTCGCCAGTGCGGCCGAGGTCGGCGAATCCCAGGTGGAATTGCCGATTCCGTTCGAGGGCGAGCCGATCGCCGTGACCATGGATCACCGGTTTGTGTCCGATTTCCTGCGGGCGTTAGATCAGGAAAAGACGTTTACCATCGAGATCGAGAACGACGAGAGCGCCGCCTTGTTCCGGACGGACGACGGCTATGGCTACGTGGTCATGCCTCTGGCCCGCGACCGAGGCTAGGGCGGTGAGCGAAGCCGTTTAACCGCGACCCAACGGGGAACGCGGCGGGAGCCCCAAGATGCCGAACGAGGACGAAGAACTCCAGGCCATCTGCCGCGACATCGCCGGCCGACAACGCTATCGCGCGGGACCGAAGCGGATGGGTGACGTGGTGAACGAATTGATGGCGCGCCGCGGTTATGGCCAGCTGCAGTCGTCGTCCGCCTGCGCGGAAGCTTGGCGTGTAGCAGCCGGTTCGTCCTTGGCATGCCACACGGTGGCGGGCAACATCCGCCGCGGTGTGTTGGAGGTCTTCGCCCGCAACTCGGCGGTGGTCCAGGAGCTGACATTCCGCAAGAAACAACTCATCGTGGAGCTGACAAGACTGACGCCCGATTCGAAGATCCGGGACGTCCGCTTCCGCGTCGGCCCCGTGGACTGAAAATCGTAGCCGTCACGCTCCGCGTGACGGCAGCCCGAACACGCCTTGACCTGTAGATTCACGGATGGACAAGAATATGACGGACGAAAGACCCGCGGACAGCCAGGCCACACCAGAAGCCCCCCCCACCCCTGAATTCATCCTCCAGCGGGGCGACGAAGACTACGGTTCCGAGGACTTACAGCACCTGTCCGACTGGGAGCACGTGCGCAAACGGCCAGCCATGTACATCGGCGACGTCACCGCGCGCGGGCTGCACCACCTGGTGTACGAGGTCGTGGACAACTCGATCGACGAAGCCATGGCGGGCTTCGCCAAAAATATCAGCGTGACCGTGAACACCGACAGTTCGGTCACCGTCGAAGACGACGGTCGCGGCATCCCCGTCGACCCGCACGAGCAGTTGTCCAAGGAAATGGGCCGCGACATGTCCACGCTCGAAGGCGTGATGTGCGTCCTGAAGTTCGGCGGCAAATTTGAGAAAGGGGCGTACCAAACCTCCGGCGGTCTGCACGGCGTCGGCGTGACCGTGGTCAATTTTCTCTCGCAGTGGTGCGAAGTCGAAGTCTACCGCGAGGGCCACGTGTACCAGCAAGAGTACGAACGCGGCATTCCGACCGGCCCGGTCAAACGCATCGGTGCCACCAAGAAACGCGGCACGAAAACCACCTTCAAGCCCGACGTCGCGGTGTTTCAAGCCACCAAGTACGTTTTTGACACGCTGTACAAGCGGCTCCAGGAGCTGGCTTTCCTGAACTCCGGCGTGCGGATCCGGTTCCGCGACGAGCGCGTGAACGAAGGCGACGAGTTCTACTATCAGCGCGGCATCGTCGAGTACGTCGAACACCTGAACCGCACCAGCGACCCGCTGCACCGCGACGTGATCTTCTTCTCCGGCGAAATCGAAGGCGTGGGCTACGAAGTCGCCATGCAGTACACGGCCGAGTTCACGGAGAACGTACACTCCTACGTGAACAACATCAGCACGATCGAAGGCGGCACGCACGTCTCCGGGTTCCGCTCCGCGCTGACTCGCTCCTTGAACAACTACGGCAAGAAGGAAAACCTGTTCAAGGACCTGACGCCCTCCGGCGACGACTTTCGCGAAGGGCTCACCGCAATCATTTCCGTTCGCGTCCCGCACCCGCAGTTCGAAGGCCAGACCAAGACCAAGCTGGGCAACGGCGAGGTGGAAGGCATTATCAACTCGGCGGTGGGCGACGCGTTGGCCAAGTACCTGGAAGAAAACCCGAAGACGGCCAAGACGCTCGTCCGCAAAGGCGTGTTGGCGGCCGAGGCCCGGGAAGCGGCCCGCAAGGCCAAGGACATGCTTCGCAAACGCAAGACGGTGCTCGGCGGCGGCGGCCTGCCGGGGAAACTGCGCGACTGCATCAGCAAAGAAATGGAACGTTGCGAACTGTACCTGGTCGAGGGCGATTCGGCTGGCGGCAGCGCCGAAGGCGGCCGCTTGCGGGACTACCAGGCCATCTTGCCCTTGCGCGGCAAGATCATCAACGCTTACAAAGCGCGCGAAGACAAAGTGTTGGCCAATGAAGAAGTCCAGAGCATGATCCAGGCCATTGGGATTGGGATCGGCGAAGAGCAGGACATTGCCAAACGCCGCTACAACAAGATCATCGTGATGACCGACGCCGACGTGGACGGCTCGCACATCCGCACGCTGTTGTTGTGCTTCTTCTACCGGCAGATGTACGAACTGGTTTCACAGGGCCACGTGTACGTCGCCCAGCCGCCGCTGTTCCGCGTCCGCTCGAAGCACGACACGTACTACGTCCAAACGGAAGAGGAGATGAAATCGCAACTGCTGGAGAAGGGACTGGCGAACGCCAGTCTGGAACCCGGCGACGGGCGGCGGATCGAAGGCGAAGGCATGCAGCGCTTGTCGTACACGCTGGCCGCCATGGAAGAGGCCCTCACCGCGCTGGAACGTCGCGGCATCAGCTTGAAGATCCACGCCGAGCGGATGGACCCTCAGACCGGCCGCCTGCCCGTGTTTCACGTCTTCTATGGCCGTAGCGAGAGTTGGTTCACCGCACGCGAGCAATTGGACGAATTCCTGCGGCAGCAAGAACAGGAAGCCGGCGACGAGTTGCCGGTGGGCGACGAGTCGGCGCCCGCTGCCAACGGCAACAACAACGGCCACCATGCGGCCCAGCTGCACATCACGGAATTGCACGAAGTTCGCACCATCAACGCGGGGTTGAAGGACCTGGCGGAGTTCGGCTTCGACATCCAATCGCTGATTCCCCAGGAGCGCACCGGCGTAGAGACGCCCCGCTTCATCCTCCGCCGCGGCGAGAGCGAGAGTCCACTCGAGGACCTCCGCGGTCTGTTGCCCGCCATCCGCGCCGCCGGCGAGAAGGGCCTGCAAGTGACCCGCTTCAAGGGCCTAGGTGAAATGAACGCCGAGGAGTTGCGGGAAACCACCTTGGACCCCGCCCACCGCACCTTGATTCAAGTCAGCATGCGCGACGCCGGCGCCGCCGACGACATGTTCCGCATCCTGATGGGCGACAAAGTCGAACCCCGCCGCGAGTTCATCGAAAAACACGCCCTGGAAGTCCGCAATCTGGACGTCTGATTTTGGAGTCCTGACGTTTTTACATGCCAACGGGTGGAAAGCTCGTCAAGCCCTTGCCTCCCAACACGTAAGCATCGCTAGCGAGGCGCTCGACCTGGGCAAGGGCGACTTCTCGGCCTTGTCTTTACCCTGCCGCCAGAAACGCGGCGATCTACGTCGTAGGATGCACATGATAGACAACCTTTTGCGTGAAGCTGCCAGCCGGGCAATTCTCTACTTGGAGAGTCTCAACTCGCGATCCATCGCTCCTGTTCCTCGAAGCGTCGTGGACCTCGGCCAACTGGATCGGCCGTTGCCGGAGAATCCGCTCAGCCCGGAAGAGACACTGGAACTGCTTGATCGCTTGGGATCGCCGGCAACCGTGGCCAGCGCGGGTGGCCGATACTTCGGGTTTGTGGTCGGCGGTTGCCTGCCGGCAGCGTTGGCCGCCAACTGGCTCGCCGGCGCCTGGGATCAGAATGCGATGTGCAACACCAGTTCCCCCATCGCCGGGCGCCTGGAGGAGATCGTCCTTGGTTGGCTCATCGAACTCTTGGGTCTGCCGCCGGGATGCGGCGGAGCGATCGTTACCGGAGCGGCGATGGCCAACTTTGCCGCCTTGGCCGCGGCCAGACACGCCTTGCTGAGACGTGCCGGATGGGATGTCGAGGCCGACGGCCTGTTTGGCGCTCCTCGCGTTACCGTAATTGTGGGGGAGGGCGCTCACCCGACCGTTCTGAAGGCAATCGGGTTGTTGGGGTTGGGGCATCGTCAAGTCGTACGGGTCGCTACGGACGATCAAGGAAGAATGCGTGCCGACGCGCTGCCGAAGTCTGCAGGTCCCACGATCGTCTGCCTTCAGGCGGGGCACGTGAATACCGGCGCGTTCGACCCTGCACGGGAGATCTGCGCCGCCGCCCAGGCGGACGGGGCATGGGTCCACGTGGATGGCGCGTTCGGCCTTTGGGCGGCCGCGGCGCCGACGCGGGCGCATCTTGTCGGCGGGGTGGCGGATGCCGACTCCTGGGCTACCGATGCCCACAAATGGTTGAACGTCCCTTACGACAGCGGCTTGGCCTTTGTCCGCCATCGGGAATCGCTCCGCACGGCGATGACGCCGCCCACCGCCTACCTGCCCGATACAGGGGGCCGGGAACCGTGGCAGTATACACCCGAAGCTTCGCGACGGGCCCGTGGAGTGGAAATCTGGGCGGCGCTCATGTCGCTCGGACGGTCCGGCGTGGCCGCTCTGGTGGAGCGATCTTGCCGCTGGGCATCGCACTTCGCCGAAGGATTGCGCAAGGCGGGGTACGAGATTCTCAACGACGTGGTTCTCAATCAGGTGCTTGTTTCCTTCGGCAGCAATGAGAGAACCAGGCAGGTCATCACCGGTGTCCAGGCGGAAGGCACCTGCTGGTGTGGCGCGACGATCTGGCAGGGACGAAGCGCGATGCGGATCAGCGTTTCCTCTTGGGCGACAACCGAAAAGGATGTGGAACGAAGTCTGGCGGCGATCCTTGACGTGGCTGCACGCTGTGGTGGATAATCCTGGAGAAAACGGGCTGTGAGTAAACCGGCGCTTGCTCTGACCATCGGCCACTCAACCTGTCCGCCGTGAGTATCGAGTCGGTGCCCTTCAACCTTAAGGAGACATGACCATGATTTGTCAGAAAGCACGATCCGTGGGACGGCGGTCCCAGCGCGGGTTCGCGCGCGGGAGCGCATGGAACACGCCAGCCGTACTGATGGTCGCCGGAGTTCTATTGGGAGTTGCCGGCCAACGAGCCGATGAGTTGCTCGCCGCTGAGAAGGACTCGCCGGCCGTCGACGATGCGCTGGTGGGCTACTGGAAACTCGACGGCGACTGCCGCGATTACTCCGGCCAAGGAAACCACGGAGTCGATCACGGCGTGAATCTGAAAACGGGAGAGTTCGACGGCCGCAGTTCCTACGTCGAAGTTCCCAGCGCCGCTTCGCTCGACCCGGGCAAGGGCGACTTCTCGGTCTGCGCCTGGGTGCATACCGAAAAGGATCTGAACGACGTGATCGGCGACGTGCTGGACAAGTACGATCCGGCGAGAAGAAAGGGATTCACGCTCGCGATCAAAGCCAGCGCGGGCGGATACCAGTCGCAGGGGAACGACAAGCAGGTCCACTTTGGCATCGACAACGCCCGGATCAGCGATTGGGAGGAGTGCGGTCGGCCCAACCCAACCAGCAATTACGCGAGCAACACCGTCGTCTTCCGCGGCAAGTTGTACGCCGCCGCTTACGACGCCCAGGATTTCAAGGACTGGGCGCACGTTTATCGGTACGAGGGCGGGCAGAAATGGTCCGATTGCGGCAGGGTCGGCGACGGCAAGACCACCGGCGTCGGTCCGATGATTGTCCACGACGGCAACCTGTACGTGGCCACGGGGACGTACGACTGGACTCGCGTCTCGGACGGCGACTATGATTGCGGCCGCGTTTACCGCTACGAAGGCGCCACCCGGTGGACCGACTGCGGCCAACCGGGCGACAATCGCCGCTTGCCCACCATGGCGTCCTTCCAAGGAAAACTGTACGTCGGGGCCGGCAACGAACGGTCGGGGATCTTCGTTTATGAAGGAGGCCAGACCTGGAGCGTCTCCAAGGAGTTCTCCAAAGACGAGCCGCGACGCTTGTTCCCGCACGCGATGGGCGTACACGACGGCAAGCTGTTCGTCGGCTTTCCCGACAGCGTCTACAGTTTCGACGGCCGGCAATGGACCTATGTGGGAAACCCGGTGAGCTGCACCCAAGTACACTCCTTGGAGGTCTACCAAGGGAGCCTCTATGCCGGAACCTGGCCGGAAGCCAAGGTCGCCAGGTATCGGGGAGGCGAGGATTGGGAGTATTGCGGGCGGGTTGGCGAAGACGGCACCGAGGTCAATGCGCTGACGGTCTACAATGGCAAGCTGTACGCCGGCTCCATCCCCCGGGCCGAGGCCGGCCGCTACGAAGGAGCGGGGTCGTGGACTTCGCTGAGACGCTTCTTTTCGCCGCCCGGTTGGGAGCCGATCCCCGTCAGGAGTTCCCTGCCGGATTACCGCAAGCGGGCCAACGAGTGGACGCGGCTGACGAGCCTGACGGTCTTCGAGGGCAGACTATTCGCCACCATCGCCAGTTGCACCAGTGCGGCCCAGGATGCCCCCTGCGACGCGCGAGGACAAATCTACTCGATCGAGGCCGGCAAATGCGTCTCCTACGACGATGATCTCGGACCGGGGTGGAAACACCTCGCGGCGGTCCGTGAGGGGGATCGCTTGAAGTTGTATGTGGATGGCCGGCTGGCGGCAACATCCACGCCTTTTCGCCCTGCCGACTACGATCTTTCCAACGATCAGCCGTTGCGCATCGGCTTTGGCGAAATGGACTATTTCTCTGGGAAGATCCGGGAAGTTCGCCTGTACAGAAAGGCTTTGAATCAAGCCGAGATTGACAAGCTCTCCACTCGGCCCGTCGGCAGTTGATACCACACAACGAAAGGACAACGGTAATGCGAAAACTACTCCTTCTGCTGTTGGTTCTTCTCGCCGCTCTGCTGGCGTGTTCCTCCGCCCGAGCGGACCTCGTCCTCGCCGAAAACGGCGCCTGCCCCTATCAGATCGTGATTCCCGACAAGGCTGCGGACGAGATCGTTGACGACTGGCTTTTGGGCGCCGCCAAGCTGATGCAGGCGGCGTTTGAAAAGAACGGATTCAAGGTGGAGGTGGT
>CAZAQY010000069.1:0-33219 GCA_964486845.1 uncultured Pirellulaceae bacterium | reverse complement strand
GGATCGTCGATTCCATGTTCCCCATCGTCCGCGGCGGGACGTACTGTATTCCGGGGCCCTTTGGAGCGGGCAAGACGGTCTTGCAGCAGATCACGTCGCGTCATGCCGAGATCGACATTGTGGTGATTGCGGCCTGTGGCGAGCGGGCGGGCGAGGTCGTGGAAACGCTGCGCGATTTTCCGGAGTTGATCGACCCGCGGACCGGCCGCAGTCTGATGGAGAGGACCATTATCATCTGCAACACGTCGGCGATGCCCGTAGCGGCTCGCGAGGCGTCGGTCTACACCAGCGCGACGCTGGCCGAGTACTACCGGCAGATGGGACTGAACGTGCTGCTGCTGGCCGATTCGACGTCCCGCTGGGCGCAGGCCATGCGGGAGATTTCCGGGCGGCTGGAGGAAATCCCCGGCGAGGAAGCGTTCCCGGCCTACCTGGAAAGCCGGATCGCGGCGTTCTACGAACGGGCCGGGGCGATTGAGCTGCGGGACGGGCGAGTCGGCACGCTGACCATCGGCGGCACGGTCAGCCCGGCAGGGGGCAATTTCGAGGAGCCGGTGACGCAGGGGACCCTGAAGGTCGTCGGTGCGTTTCTGGGCCTCTCGCGGGCCCGCAGCGACGCCCGCCGATATCCGTCCATCGACCCCCTGGATTCCTGGAGCAAGTACCGCGGCATCATCGAGCCGGACAAGGTCGCCCGCATGCACCGCCTGCTGGTCCAGGGCAACGAGGTCCAGCAGATGATGACGGTGGTCGGCGAGGAAGGGACATCCACGGAGGATTTCACGGCGGCCCTGAAGGCCGACTTTTTCGACAACTGTTACTTGCAGCAAAACGCCTTTGACGACGTCGACGGGGCCACGCCCGCCGAACGGCAACAATTCGTGTTTGACAAGGTTCTGGAAGTCGCCGAACTGGACCTGGAGTGCTCCAACAAGGCCGAGGTTCGCCAAGCCATGGTCCGCGTCACGGACCTGTTCCGCAATTGGAACTATGCGGCCGCCGGCAGTGCGGAATACGACCGCTGGTTGACCGAAATCGACCAGTTTATCGCCAGCAAAGGATGCCCCCAGTAGCATGGCTCTCCGAGCCGTGCTCCTGGCCCCCCGAATCGCGACAGAGTCAGCAGCGGCTCGGAGAGCGCGTGCTGCGAGGGAATACGCGGACACCAAGCATGAGAAAATACTTCGACGCAATTCAACGGATCGCCGGCAACGTCGTGACCGTCAACGCCGGCGGCGTGGGCTACGACGATTTGGCGGTCATCACTTCGACTCGCGGAGATTCCCTGGCCCAGGTCATCCGCCTGAAAGGGCAGCAAGTCAGCTTGCAGGTGTTCGCGGGCGCGCAGGGGGTCTCGAACAACGACCGCGTGCGGTTCCTGCACCGGCCGATGCAAGTCCCCTTCTCGGACGGCCTGCTGGGCCGCGTGTTCGACGGTTCGGTGCGGCCACGGGACGGCCGTGGTCCGGTCGAGGGCGAGCAGATCGCCATCGGTTCGCCGGTTGTCAACCCGGTGCGGCGGCGGATGCCGGACCAGATGGTCGAGACCGGGATTCCCATGATCGACGTCTTCAACTCGCTGGTCGAATCCCAGAAGCTGCCCATCTTCTCCGTGGCGGGCGAACCGTACAACGAACTGCTGGCCCGGATCGGGCTGCAGGCCGACGCGGACATCATCATCCTGGGCGGCATGGGGTTGCGGCACGACGATTACCTGAAGTTCCGCCAGACCTTCGAAGAGGGCGGCGTGCTGGGCCGGGCGATCATGTTCGTCCACACCGCCGCCGATCCGGTGGTGGAATGTCTGCTGGTCCCCGACTTGTGCCTGGCCGTCGGCGAACAGTACGCCCTGCAAGGCAAACGCGTGCTGGTCTTGCTGACCGACATGACGGCTTTTGCCGACGCGCTCAAGGAGATCGCTATCATCATGGAGCAGATCCCCTCCAACCGCGGCTATCCGGGCGATCTGTACACGCAGCTGGCCAAACGCTACGAGAAGGCGGTCGACTTTGACGAAGCCGGTTCGATGACCGTGCTGGCCTGCGTCACCATGCCCGGCGACGACGTCACGCACCCCGTGCCCGACAACACGGGCTATATCACCGAAGGCCAGTTCTACCTGCGCAACGGCCGGATCGAGCCTTTCGGGTCGCTGTCACGGCTGAAGCAGCAAGTCAACGGCAAGACGCGGGACGACCATCGCTCCATCATGGATGCCTGCATCCAGCTGTACGCCCTGTGCCGCGAGAGCCGCGAAAAACGGGACATGGGATTCGAGATGTCCGACTGGGACCGGAAACTGTTGAAATACGGATTGATGTTCGAGGAGCGGATCATGGACCTGTCGCTGAACGTCCGGCTGTTCGAGGCGTTGGACCGCTGCTGGAAGATCCTGGCCGAGTGCTTCGAGCCGGCGGAAACCGGGATTCGGCGGGCGATCGTGGAGAAGCATTGGCCGGGAGAAGCGATGCGCGATGCGTGATGCGGGAGACGGGATGCGGGATGCGGGAGACGTGGAAGAGATTTGTGTGTACGAGTACGGCGGGAAGTCAAGCGAGAACGGGTTATTCCCACGTACTCGTACACGTACTCGTACACTCATATCTCTCTCCGGTCATAATCCAACGTCGTTCGCCGGATGAGGTTCCGGCGAAGCCGGCTGAGTTCATACTCTTAGACACATGGCGGAAAAAATCAAACTCACACGCCCCGAACTGAAACGCCGCCGGGATCGGCTGGCGCGGTTCGAGCGGTACTTGCCGATGCTGAAGCTGAAACAGCAGCAGCTGCAGATGACGCTGCGCGAGGTCGCCCAACGGGTGCGTCAGGCCCAGCAGGCGTTGGACGAGATCGTGGCCAAGCTGGCCCGCTACCAATCCGTGCTGGCGGATCGCTCGGGCCTTCCGCTGCAGCAATGGTCCCGGCCGCTGCGCATCCGGACCTCGCACCGGAACGTCGCGGGCGTGAAGGTGCCGGTGTTTGAGCACGTCGAGTTTCCGGAGGCTCGGTACAGCCTGTTCGGCACGCCGGCTTGGGTCGACGAGACCTTGGCGGACCTCCGGCAGCGGAGCCGGCGGCAGGCGGCGATCGATGTGATGCGCGAGGAGGAGACCTTGCTGCAGCGCGAGTTGGCACGGGTCATTCAGCGTGTCAATTTGTTCGAGAAGGTCATGATTCCGCGGGACCGGGAGGCCATTCGCCGGATCCGCATCAAGCTGGGCGACGAGATGGCGGCGGCCGTCGGCCGGGGCAAGATTGCCAAGGGCAAACTGGCGAAAGTCGCCGACGAACTGTCGGGGGAAGCTGTGGGCCTCGAGCCGTGGGAGGCGGATGCATGATCGTGCCGATGGTCAAGGTCTATGTCGCCGCCCGCAGCCGGGACCGCCAGCGTTTGCTGGAGGCCATTGGTGAACTGGGCGTCATCCACCTGGTGCCGGCCGATCCTGCTCAGGCCCTGGTGGACGAACAGACGGCCGAGCAGATCCAGGCCCTGCAACGCGCGCTCCAGGTGCTTTACGGGATCGAGCCCCAAGGGGACCGGCCCGAATTCTCCGCCGTGGAGGCCGCGCGGGAGGTGCTCCGCATCGGACATCAAAACGTGGAACAGGGCAACCGGCTGGCCGCGCTGCACCATGAGATCGCGCAGCTCGATCTGTGGGGCAACGTCCGGCTGCAGCAGATCGAAGAGCTGCGCCAGGCGGGCGTCGACGTGCAGTTCTACGCCGTGCCGGACCACGATCTGGCTGCGGTCGCCGCGGAGTGCATGGCCGTAGTCGGAGAACTTCCCGACGGACGCGCGGTCATAGCCACGGCGTCTCGCGGTGGGAAGACCGAGCTTCCAGAATCGGCCTCGCCGCTGCCGCTGCCGCCACGCGACGCCCCGGCGATTCGGGCCGAGGCGGCCCAGATCGATGCCGGCCTGAAAGCCGCGCATCGGCGATTGTCCGAACTGGCCCATCTGGCCGCGCAGATGCACGCCGAGTTGGCTCCGCTAAAGCAGCACGCCGAGTTGGTGCGGGCTCAGCGGGGGGGCGTCTCCAGCGACCAGTTGTTTGCCGTTCAGGGCTGGCTGCCCGCCGAACAGGCACCGGCGCTGTCCCAGACCCTGGCCCGGAGAAACCTGCCTGCGGCGGTGCAGTGCAGCGAGCCGGCCGACGGCGAACAACCACCGACATGGATTCGGAGCCCTAGCTGGGCGCGGCCCGTCGAGGGACTGTTCAAGGTTCTGGGAACGGTGGCGGGCTACCGCGAGTTCGATGTCTCCGTGCCGTTCCTGATCGCCCTGCCGATTTTCACAGCGATTCTGATCAGCGATGGGGGCTATGGGTTGGTCCTGCTGCTGGGATTGACCCTGGGCTATCGCCGGGCCGTTGCGGTCATGGGGGCGCACTTCACCCAGTTGATGATCGTCATCAGCGTGGCAACGCTGGTCTGGGGCGGAGTGTGCGCCAGCTTCTTCGGCGTTCGGCTCTACCCGCCCCTGATCGCGGTCGAACTGACCGAATCCTCGCGCACGTTCCTGATGCGGATGTGTTTCTGGGTGGGAGCGATCCATCTGAGCCTGGCGCATCTATGGGCTGCTTTCGGCCTGCTGCCCGACCTGCGGTTCCTGAGCCGAGTCGGCTGGGCTGTGTTCATCTGGGGGATGCTCGGCGTCGTGCAGATGTTCGTGCTCAAGACACCGCTGGGGTGGGAGACTCCGTGGCCGTACTTGCTGCTCGCCGGCGCCGTCCTGGCGATCGTCTTTGCGGAGCCCGGCCGGAACGTGGGCAAGATGCTGTTGCTGGGCCTGGCCAATTTTCCGCTGTCCATGCTGTCCGCGTTTTCCGACGTGATCAGCTACGTGCGGTTGATGGCCGTCAGCTTGGCGGGTTCGGTATTAGCGGCCAGTTTCACCGACATCGCCCGCGGGTTGGACTTCTGGCCGCTGGCGATCCTGGTGCTGGTGGGCGGGCATAGCCTGAATATCGGTTTGGCCATGGTCGCCATGTTCGCTCATGGCGTGCGGCTTAATATGCTGGAATTCTGTAACAATCTGGGGATGAAGTGGACGGGATATCCGTACGCTCCCTTTTCTCAACGAACGACTTAGGAGGCTTGACCATGATGGCGTATGCGGCGATCACTGGATGGTTGACGCTCAGCCTGCCGATCGTGCTGGCGGCGGCGGCTCCGGCTGTGGGGTGGCGGTTTCTCGGACAATTGGGCGCCGCTACGGCCCTGGGGATGGGAGCCATGGGCAGTGCCCTCGGGATCGGCGCGGCCGGCCAGGCGGCGGCCGGGGCGTGGGCCAAGGAAGCTCGCGCCGGGCGGCGGCTCAGCTTCACCTACATCATTCTCGTCGGAGCGCCGATCAGCCAGACGCTGTACGCCATGATTGTCATGAACAACATGAGCGCGGCCTGCGCCGACGCCGAGCAGTCGGTCTCCAACGCCGGCATGCTGTTGGCCATCGGCCTGGCGACGGGGCTGGGCGAAATGCTGTCGGCCTGGATGCAGGGTCTGATCGGAGCCGCCGGCATTCGCGCGCTGAGCGACAGCGAAGGCCAGGGCTTCGCTTTCATCCTGATCGCGCTGGGCATTGTCGAGACCGTCGGCATCTTCACGATGGTCTTCGTGCTGGGTATGATCCCGACCGTGTGAGGCCAACGGTGACCCTACGCGCGCTGCAGGACCGTTCCGTCGGGGGCGTCCCTTGTGACTGACGTGATGAGCAATCGGGGCGAATACCGCAGGCTGGGCGGCACCGGGATTCAAGTCTCGGCGGTGGCCATGGGCTGTTGGCCGATTGCGGGCATGACCAGCCTGGGCGTGAACGAGGCGGACAGCGTGGCCACGCTGCAAGCCGCGCTGGATCACGGTGTGAACTTCTTCGACACGGCCTATTGTTACGGCCGGAACGGAGAAAGCGAGCGACGGATCGCGCGGGCCCTGGGCCGCCGCCGCGACGAGATCGTGATCGCGACCAAGGGCGGCATCCACTATGACCCGCAAGGCAAACGCCTGCTGGATGCCCGGCCGGAAACGCTGCGGCGGGAGTGTGACGAGAGCCTGCGGCGGCTGGGAACGGATCGCGTCGACTTGCTCTTCCTGCACGCCCCGGACCCGGAAATCCCACTGGCCGATTCGGCCGGCGCGCTGCGGGACTTGATGGCGGCTGGCAAGACGCGCTGCGTGGGCGTGTCCAACCTGACGCTGCCGCAATTGCAGGCCTTTCACGCCGTCTGCCCCGTCACCGCCTTCCAGCCTGCGTACAACATGTTGCAGCGGCAGATCGAACGAGACGTGCTGCCTTGGTGCCTGCAGCACGGCGTCGCAGTCGTCGTCTACTGGCCGCTGTTGAAGGGCCTGCTGGCCGGGCAGTTGCCTCGTGACTACGTCTTTCCAACCAGCGACGGCCGAGCCAAGTACGTGATGTTTCAAGGGGACGAGTGGCAGAAGAACCAGGACTTCGTGGATTGCCTGCGCGAGATCGCGCGGGACATCGGCAAGACCGTGGCTCAAGTCGCCATCAACTGGACCATTCACCAGCGCGGCATCACCGCCGCGCTGTGCGGCGCCAAGCGGCCGTACCAGATCACCGAAACGGCAGGCGGGATGGGCTGGCAACTGGACGGCCCGTCGCTGGAGCGCATCGCCGCCGCCTTGGCCGCCCGCGGCGAACCGGCCACCCAGCCGGCGGTGTGACCGGTTCGGTCAGCGCAACAAAAAACCCGGCTTCCGCAAAGAAGCCGGGTCGAATTCACCGGCAACGCCAACCCCACGTGGCGCGGCCTGGCCCCTGTGGCACGGCCTACTTGTTGGCCGTGCGTGTACGGCGGGCACGGCCAACAAGTAGGCCGTGCCACGCAAGACCGGTTGATGTTTAGTCGTCGAACATCTCTTCGGCACACGCTTCCGAGGACGCGTCGCTGGCCGGCGCGCAGTCGTCGGATTCCGTCTCGACGCCCATTTCCGGCCCGTTCAGTTCGTCTTCGTCGCTTGGCGTCTCGCTCGCGGTCTCAGCCGATTCCGGCTCCGTCGCCGTGTCGGTGAGATGAATCTCCGCGGCGTTCGTCAGCGGGGCGGTGTCGTCCGCCGGTTCCGTCGCTGCGGTCTCGTCTGCCGTGCGATTGCCGCCGGCAGCGCTAGGGGCAGCCACCGTGGCGTCCGCTTCCGCCGGCGCGGCGGCGGTCGGAGCGGGCGTGGCGGACGGGGCTGTCAACGGCGTGGCGGGATGCACCGACCGATCGACGATGGGCGCCGGCCAGGGGCGCGGCCAGGGGGCCGTGGCGACCGACGGCGCGGGAGGCGGTGCGTCGGGGTCCTGCAGCGGAACCAATGTCTGAACATCGGCCACGTTGTCGATGCGGTCCTCTTTCGGCGGATCGACGATCAGCCACTTTTCACGCTCTTCCGGCGAGGCCGATTGGCGCCAGATCGCCAGCACTTTGTTCACGTCCACATAAGGGTTGCCGGACTCGTTGCCCTTTTGACGCCCCTGTTTGGGACGCAGCGGCAGCCACAGCATATCGATGATCGCGCTGTCGTTGTGCCAACTGCCGCCGATGATTTCGCCGGCAGTGTTCAGGTACAGGTCGTAATGGAACGATTTGACGCGGCGGATGCGCGGCGATACCTGGTACTCGCCGTTGGAGTCCTTGATGTAGGCCAGGTTCAGCTTGACTTCGACGCGGCGGTCGGACCGCTTGGCCGAGGAAGAGCTGAACGCATAGATCGGATAATTCCATTTTTCCGGACCGGGCTCGGCTTCCATGCCCAGGGGATGCGCTCCGCGCCCCAGCCAGTTGGCGAGAATCGCGTGGAAGTGGCCGGGCTCCAGTGTGGTATCCACGCCGGCTAGGTGCTCGTTCTCGTTGTACATGTAGATCTCCGCGAGTAACCCTTTGATATCGGCAGGCGTGAAGGTGACGCCGTTGACCCGGACGTTTGTCTTCGGCTCCGCGTGCCGGATCGCGGCGGACGTCCAGCCGTTGCAGTGGCCGTGCCAGCCCGGCGTCTCCATTTTCGTGCCCCACGTCATGCCGAAGGGCCCTCGCCGCGGAACCGGTTTCTTGAACGCGGTGGTGTCCCACTGCTCGAAGCCGACCGCCAGCATACGCCCGCCGTTAAAGGCCTGATCGTACTTTCGCAGCGAGTCGACTGTCCCGCCGCTGCGATCCGTGTAGATGTGGCCGGAATAGGGCACGCGGAAATTCGGCACGGTGCCCGTCGTCGGCAGGTCATCGAACTTCCAAACGAACTTGGTTCCCCAGTACTTTTCAAACACCTGATTCTGTTTCTCGATGACGGATTTCGGGGTGGTGGCCCCGACGCCGTTGGTCATCACCATCAAGAATACGATTGCCGATGTTGCCATGATTGACTCCGCAATGTGCTGCGACGCATCGCCAACAAAAGATCTCACCGAAACTTCTAAGGTATGTGGCTTCCGCCGGGCGTCGAACGGCCTGTTGGCCAAAGGAGGCAATAACAGAACGAGACCCCTATTTGGTAGCCGTGGGTCTGTTATCGGCTGGCACGTGGACCCTCATCGACGAAGTCGTCAGCCGCTTGAATATGCGACTTTGCCGGTTTCTTAGGCCCTGTCTGATCTTCCGGCACAAGCCGCAGACTTGGACGCCGCACCGGCATGGAGCCGTTCGATTCCGGGAAGACGTGGCGGATCTGCGTCGCGCGCCAGTCGCAACGATCGCAGCGGTCTTGGCGAACAAAGCGGCAACGTGCTGAAGAAGACGGCACGTACCATGCCAGGACGATTTGGCATGGCTCAGAGCAAGCCCTCCGTGTGCTGGCTGCACAACGCGCATAAACCTTTGGAAACACGATAGTTACGGGAAACAAGGCCGGGCGGAACCCAACGGCGGTGCTGGCGAGCCTCCGGTTTGGTGCGCGGGTTGCAGAACGAGTGAGGCGCAGTCGCTGGGCGGGAGTTGTGGTTCCTGTTTGGCGTTGGGTTTCGCAACAACTTTTCTTTGAGGAGGAGGTGTGAAAAAGGAGGGTTAGGTGATGTACAGCACCGGCCGGCAGGAACCGGCGTTGGGAGAGGGCTCCGGCCGGCCTGAGTGTGCGATTTCAAAGCAGCCATCACGCTCCGCGTGATGATCGCAAACAAAACCGGGGAAGTCATTGATTCGCCGATCCCAACCCTTGTGGTGATGCTTCTCTTGCGTTGCCGGCTCCATTCTTGGATACTGGCTCTTGTTGGAAAATCCCCTACCTCGATCATCCCTACTTTCCACAAGAGCCCCACCATGCCCTCCCGTCATCCGATCACACGATGCGGACATCGCCTGCGGACGGTGATGTTCGTGGCCGTTGCCCTTTGGGCATTCAAGCCGATCGCTTCCGCCGCCGACCCGCGTCCGCTGCCCATGGCGATTGTCGAGCAACTGGGAATCAACGGCGGTCTCGCCGTACAGGTCGGCGGAGACGAAGGCCTTGCAGCCAGTCAACTCGCCGCGACGGGACGGTTCCTCGTCCAGATCCTGGACAACAATCTCGTCGAGATCGAGAGAGTTCGCCAGCGGCTGGCGGAGGAAGACGCCTACGGTCCCGTCTCGGCGGACGTGCTGCCGGCGGACGGCGGGATCCCGCTGACGGAGAACCTCGTCAATCTCGTGGTGCTCGCGCCGAGCGGTGGCGAGCCGCCGGCGGCTGCCGAGTTGTTCCGCGTGCTGTGCCCGCGCGGCGCCGTGGTCGCCGCAGCCGGACGAACGTCGGAGGCGGACCTCAAAGCGGCCGGTTTCGAGGTCGCGGGCTCTCTGCCGGGCACCGATGGCTGGCTCGCCGCCCGCAAGCCTTGGCCGGCGGAAATGGATTCATGGCCGGAGCCGCGGCATGCGGCCGACGGCAACGCAGTTTCACAAGATACCCTAGTCGGCCCGCCGCGGCGCGTTCGCTGGGTGACCGGGCCGTCCCAGGAGATCAGCAGCCTGGTCAGCGCCGCCGGACGCAACTACTACGGCGGCGTGTGGACGCGGGACGCCTTTAACGGCCTGCCGCTGTGGAAGCGTGACCTGAAACCGTCGCCGGCGCAAGGCGGATTCGGGTTTCAACGCGTTGCGGGCAGCGTGCGGCCCATCGGCATGGGCGACCAATTGCTGGTTTTCGCCGATGGCGCCGTGGCGGCCCTGGACGGCGCCGCGGGCGAACCGGTCCGCCAGTACCCGGAGGCGGGCCAGCCGACTGAGGTGATGCTCGCCGGCCAAACCGTGCTGGCGGTCGACGCCGGTTCGATCCGCGCGGTGGACAGCGAATCGGGCAAGCTGTGCTGGCAGTACCAGGCTTCGGAGCCGCGCTATGTCGTGGCCGGCAACCATGCGGTGTTTCTGCTGGAAGGCGCCGTGCGCCGCGGCGAACCGGTCTCGGCAACCTGCCTCGATCTGTCCACCGGCGACGTGCGGTGGCAGAAGACCGGCCAGCCGTGGCTGCCCCTCGTGCGCCGCACCGTGTGTGGGCAGGGGTTGCTCGTGCTGGAGGTCTCGACGTGGAACGACGACAAGGAAGGCAACGCCATCCACGTCTGGTCGGCCGCCGATGGCCGGGAACTGTGGAGCCGCGCGTACGTGCCGGGCCAACAGCACATGAAGCAGGCCCGCGCCATGTTCGCGGACGGCCTGGTGTGGATTCTGGAACACCTGAAGTGCGTCGGCCTCGATCCGCTGACGGGCGAAGTCAAACGCAGCTGGAAGGCCGGTTTCTGCCACTGCTTCCCGCCCGTGGCGACCGAGAAGTACTACCTGGCCGGCGAGATGGACTTGACCAGCTTGGCTGACGGAGAATACGACGCCAACCGGATCAGCAAAGCAGCGTGCGGCCGAGACGCCGGCTGGGTGCCGGCCAACGGGTTGATTTACGTCACGCCCAAGCATTGCGTGTGCTGGCCCATGCTGCGCGGTTATGCGGCGCTGGCCCCGGAACATCCCAGCGCGAACGTCAAGCCGGATCTGTCGCCCCGCGATTTCGTCCTCCAGACCGGAGTCGCCGCGCCCGCCCCGCCGCCGGCGCCGGCCGCGGACGACTGGCCCTGTTACCGGCACGACGCGTGGCGCAGCAGCGGCACGTCGGCGCAGGTGCCGGCGGACCTGCGCGTGCTCTGGACGGCCGCCATCGGCGATTGGGCGCCGGGCACCATCGCCGGCGACTGGCGCGAGAATCCCTTCGTCCACGGCCCGGTAACGGCGCCGGTGGTCGCCGGCGGTTTGGTGTACGTGGCTCGTACCGACGCCCACGAGGTTCTTGCCCTGGACGTCCAGAACGGCCAACCGCGTTGGCGCTACACGGCCAACGGGCGCATCGACACGCCGCCCACGATCCATCGCGGCCTGTGCTTGTTCGGCACCAAGAGCGGCTGGGTGTACGCCCTGCGGGCCGACGACGGGCAGTTGGTGTGGCGCCTGCGGGCGGCCCCGCACGAGCAGCGGATCGTGGCGTATGGCCAAATCGAATCGCCCTGGCCGGTGCCGGGCAGCGTGCTGGCCGTGGACGACACCGTCTACTTTGCCGCGGGCCGCCAGCCCTTGGCGGACGGCGGCATCCTGGCTTTCGCAGCGGACTGCGCCAGCGGCCAGGTGCGCTGGGTCCAGCGTTTGACGACGGTCCCCACGACGAACTTCTATGCCTGCAACGCCCTGGAGTTCGACAACTTCGATCTGTTGAATTTGGAAGGCGACTCGGTGGCCATGTCCCGGTGGTTGTTCAAGCGCGCGACCGGCGAGATGATATGCAGAGCAGCGGACGCGTTCGCGGTGCTCAAGACAGAGGATCTGGGCGTAGCCGTGCCGCGCGGCTGTTGGACGTACGCGCCGCGCAATCAACCCCGGCACGGCGGCGACCGTTCGGCGGTGCGCCCGTTGGCGGCCTTCCGCGGCCAAACCCTCATCAGCTGCCTGGATGACCTGCGCACCTTGTTTCGGCGGGATTTCGATCTGGCCGGCGGCGAGATGTTCGACACCACCTGGATCACCGGTTGGGCGGCCAGCGAGAATTTCCGCAAACGCCAAGGCGAGGTGTACCGCAGCGAGCGACTGGCCAAGAACGCCAAATGGTCCGTACCGCTGTTCGATGCCGCTCAGCCGCCCCAGTCCGTGGCAGGAATGGTGCTGGCCGGCAGCACGGTCTTCCTAGCCGGATCGGAAGGCGGCCTGACTGCGGTGGCCGCCGAAGACGGCCGCATCGCATCCCGCACCGAGTTACCCCCGCCCGCCTGGGACGGCCTGGCCGCCGCCTCCGGCCGCCTGCTGGTGACCACCCGCGACGGCCGCGTCTTGTGCCTGGGACGGTGACGGGCGGCGTGCTCGCCTCACAGAACGGGCGTACTCAGCGGGACGGCTTGCCACGCCGCGCAGGCTGGGATGTTCGCTTGTCCGGTGGCAAGTACTGCAGGACCTTCCTCTTTCCGTTCTTGGTGGTGATCTTGGCGATGCGAAGATCGTTCTTTCTGCCCTCGGAGTTGGCTCTCACGACGGCGCGCGCGATGCGTTCGCGCTTGAACAGAGTGGCTTGATCGAGGGACATTCCGTAGCAGTCGGTCGTCACGTCCAGCCAAAGACGCCAGCGGCCTTGGCCGCCAATATCAGAGAAGATCGCGTATCGCACTGGGTTGTCGGCGCCGGCGATTCTCCGTTTTAACTCGCGGATGAATTCGGGCGAGAGATCAAGTTCGTCGGACGAATCGGGGTGTTCAGGCTTCTTCGTCATCGCCGTCCTCCGTTTCCGCCTGATCCAGCGCGTCGGCCAAGACGAGCAGCTTGGCCAGGGGCAGCTGAAACCCCGGCAGCAGCGGGCTGGTGTAGATCTCGCTCTCTCGAATCACCACCTCGACGGCTTCGCCCTCCTCGCGCCGATACACCGTCATCCGGCGGCAGAAGCGATCGATGATCCAGTATTCCTTCAGGCCGGCGAGCAGGTACTCGTCGCGTTTCTGGACGTAGTCCCGCTGGACGTTGCGTTTGCCCGCCGAAACAAACTCGACGGCGATCGTCGGCCGATCCTTTCTGGCGTTTGGCATGCGGCCTAGGCCCGTCCACAGCACGCGGTCGGCCCGGCGCCGGCTGCGGGGCGTCTTGAGGAGATTTTCCGGGAGCGTAAGATCGAGCGCCGAGCCCTGGGGGTGGTGTTCCTTGTACTGGAGCAGCAAATGCCCCAGCATTTCGTTCGGACCGCGTTCGCTCTCTGACACTGGGGGAACCACGACCAGCACTCCTTCGACAAGTTCGTAGTTGTAGTCCTCGTCCCATTCTTCGACCGCGTCGAACTCTTCCGGCGACATCCGCATCCCGGCCATCTCCGGGGTGAGTTTCAAAATGGCGTAGTCGATTGCAGTCATGGCCTGATCTCCCGCAAAGCCTCACGCCCCATTGTGGCACGATTCCGGCGGTCGGGCAAGTTGGCAGCGTTCGACAAATGAGAATCATCAGGGGAGGGTGCTCAGGATGGACGATTCCCAAGGCACGCGCGCGTCCTTGCTGCTCTGCCTTCGGGATTCCGCGGACCGTCAGGCTTGGTCGGACTTCGTCGACATCTACTCGAGAGCACGGTCCGATCGGCGCCAGTGTCGACCAGAAACGGAACGCCGAGCCAGCGGCCGTCGGCGGCCACCATCGCCCCCAAGAGGACGGGCCGAGATTCACCGTCGTCACACGTGTGCCAAGTGCCGGTGATGCGCATAGACGCGAGGGACCTTTTGCCGAGGAATGTACCGCACGTATGCACCCTCGTCCTCCGGGTGCGCCGCTGCCGCCTGAGCCAGAACGCCATCCAGCGAGTCCGCCGCGAACAACTCCCGGCCGGCAATGCAGATGTGTTCACCTCGGTGCGAATAGACTTCCGCAGCGTGCGCCTCCAGCCAAGCCACGTTGGCCTCAAACTGTTGCTGCAGCTTGCGGGCTTTCGCGTTTTCCTCCGGATCAGTTGCGATTTCCATCGTATACGCGGGTTGGTCGGAGTGGCGAATCATGAACGGACCTCGCTCGTACGTCGGGAAAGCTGTTGCCTGCGCATTATGCAGGCTGCACGGTCGAATGTAAAACGCTGTTGGCGGCAGCGTTACTGAACCGTCAGCGCGACGCTCTCCGAGTGGCTGTTGAACTCCGGCGCGTACATGCACTGGATCTGGGCCATGCCGGTTTGGTATTGGCCGCGGTGCTGGACGCGGACATTGTACTCGAAGACGTACACGCCCTTGGGCAGGTAGTCGATGAAGAAGTGGCTGGCCGCGTCCCGCGTGCTTTCGTAGTAGTACAGGCCGTCCTGGAACTTGTACTGCGACAGCACGCTCACCGGCTCCGTGCCGCTGCCGCGGTGGTCCTTCAGGTGGACGTATTCCATGTCGCGGTCGGTGCGCAGTTCGACCCGTACGACCAGCTCGTCGCCCACCTTGATCGGGCCGGTGACGGGTTGCAGCACGGGGCCCTTGTCCGTGTTTTCCTTGACGTACAACGACTTCTTCAGCTTCAGCGGCGTGCCCTCGTAAGGCGTGACCTTGGTCATGTCCTCCAGGTACTGCCAATGGACGCTGCCCCAAGCGACGCCGGGGTCGGTCTTCTTGACCGTGATCGCGCCCAGCGCGGGTTTCACCTCCGGGCCGGCGAAACGTTGTTCGTAGAAGCCCGTGCCGGCCTCGACCGCTTGCGGCTTCACGACCGTGCCGGCCAGCGAGAGTTCGACGATCGCGTCGGAAGCCAGCAGGTCGGTGCCGCGCAGCAGCAGCCCGTACACCGCGTCGGCCGTGGCTTTGGTCGTCTTCCAGTCCTGCGTCTGCTTTTGCTTCAGCAGCCAGACCTTGCAGTCCTCGACCGCCTGCGAGTCGTTCATCACTTCGTCGAACGCCTCGATCATCATCGCCTGCGTTTCGATCGGCGCGCGGTACCACCACCAGGACAGCTCCAGTTCCCGCCAGAACATGCCCAGTTCTTCGCCGGTCACCGAACGCTCCTTGATCGACCGCATGATGGCCTGTGGCGTGTCGCGATCGCCGAAACGTTTCAGAGCGACGGCCAGATGCGCTTGCGACTGGCGGTTGGCCAGGTCGAGCCAGTAGCGGCGAGCCTGGCCCAGGAAATAGTCGACGGCTTCGCGGTGCGCCGCGTCGACCGGCTGGTCTTGCAGGAAGAAGCTCCGGCCGTACAGGTACAGGGCGATCGTCGTAGTGAGGTGGTTCTTGTCTTTGTCGTCGTGCTTGAGAATCTCGCGGTACGTCTCGTCGATCCAAGCGTCCAGACGAGTCAGCGACTTCACCGCCGCAGCGACATCCAAGTCCACGCCCAGGCGCCGCAGACGGCCGAAGCCGGTCGTGATGTACAGCGTGATGTACTCGTTGGCCGGCCCACCGGGGAACCACGGCCAAGCACCGTCCTCGCGCTGCTGCTCGGCCAGTTTCCGCAGCAGCCGCGCCGCTTCGTCGTTCAGCCGGTTGTCGTCGAACAGGATGCCCACGTTGCGGCGAGCCTGACTTTCGGCTTTGGCGTCCCGCACCCACGGAGTCTCTTCCAGCATGACGGCTTTCAAGTCCTGGTTCTTCTCCAGCGGGCTGTCCAGCGCCGGCGTGCCTTTCCACTGCTCGAACACGCGGCGGATCTTCGGATCGGAGTTGGCGATGTGCCGAGCCAGCGCGTTGGCGTACAGCCGGTTGAACGTCTGCTCGGTACACTCGTACGGGAACTCCATCAAGTACGGCAGCGCCATCACGGCGTACCATGACGGATTGGACACCATCTGCACGGTCAGCGACTGGTGCCGCAGCGTGTCGGAGCCGCCGGACGCCAACAGTCTGGCGAATTCGAACTTCTTCGTCTGCGGCCCGCGGATGGGCAGCGGCAGCGACTCGGTGACCAGTACCCGCTGCGACAGGACGGGCAGGTAGCCCTCCTCGCCATCGGACAACTTGCCGGTCGAGCCGACTGTCTTGTAGGTGAGGTAGCCGAGTTCGTCCGGCACGGTCAGCCGCCACGAGAAACTCCGCGATTCTTGGGCTGGAATGTCGAACTCCCGGTCGGTCTGATTGTTCCCCAGCAATGCATCGACGTCTTTGCCCGTGCGTGCGTCGGCCAGCGTCAGCCGCACGCTGCCGGTCTGGCGGGCCGCCGATTGGTTGCTGACTTTGACCGTGAACTCCAGTACGTCGCCTTCGCGCAGGAACCGCGGCGGATTCGGCTGGACCATCAAGTCCTTGGCGGTCACGGCGCTGTCTTGCAGCAAGCCGCCGCACAGCTGACGGTCGTGGGCAAAGCCCAGGAACTTCCACTGGGTGAGCGCTTCCGGCATGGTGAACTCGATTCGGATTTCGCCGGTTTCCGTCGAGATCAGGTGTGGGAAGAAGAAGGCGGTTTCGTTCAGGTTGGTGCGTGCGGAGACCTGGCTCAAATCCGGGCCGGATCGCCTTTCCGGGCCTCCGTGCCCGCCACCGCCGCCGTCTTTCATCGCACCGCCCTGCGGTTTCGGCGCGGGGGCGCCGGTTTCGGCCAGCATCATCGCGTTGGCTTCCATCGGCGCGGCCGCGGCCATCGGCGCCGGCGCGGCGTCCGCGAAAGCTTCCACCTCGACCGCCTCCCCTCGCCGCATTCGGGCCACGCCTTTGTGCAGGAACCGATAGCCCCAGAGATTGGCCGTCAGATCTGCCGGGAACGTGCGATAGGTCAGTTGGACGTCTTTGGACGGCACGGGCCAGTGGCCGCGGATGTGCTGGAGACTGAGCAGAGAATTTTCAAAATGGCAGTTCAGGTTCGACGAATCCTGGCGGAACACGCCGAAGCCGGGCATCCAGTCGTGCGGCAGGTAGGCGTCCAGCGACTGGTCGTACAACGCGACGACCATTTCGGCCACGGCCTTCCACGTAGCCGAGTCACTCCGTGACTCGGTTCCGCCGGGGCGGGACGACGCGTCCGCCGGGGCTTCCCCGTCTCGGAGAGACGGGGCTACGTGGGGCTCCAGCACCAGTGTCCACGTCTCCTTTTGGCCCGGCTGCAGCTTGGAAACGAAATGTTCCCAGCGGAGCTTCAGGTCCTTGTTGGTCCACGGCACGTCGACGCGGCGGGAGTCGAGATACGCCCGATTCTCGCGGACCATCGTCACGCGGACCGTAAAGCCGCCCCGCATGCCTTCAGACACCGCCTGCTTGACCGTTGCCTGCGTGGCTGCCGGATCGGTCCAGTAGCTTTGGACCGCCTTGCGGCGATGTTCGATTTCGACAAACGCTCGGCCCTCGTCGTAACCCGTGCCCCACAGCGCGGTGAACTCCTCGCCCGGCTGCAGCGACCACTTGGCCGCCGCAAACACCTGCGGCACCTTGATCGCCAGCTTCTTGGCCGCCGGATTCAGAACCTGCAGCGGCAACTCGGCCGTAACTCGCCTGCCGAACCGGTCCTGAGTCTGGACCAGCGCCCGATATGCTCCTTCCGGCAGGTCGAACGAGTAACTCGCATTTCCCGCCGCGTCCGTCGTAAAGCCCCGTTCGGCGACCACCTCGCCCAGCGGCCACGAGTTGGGATTCGACAAGTCCGGCGCCGGCTCGACCGGCTTGCCGCCGCGCAGGTACGGATAGTAGCCGTCCGACAGCGGAGCACGCTGGACCCGTTCCGGCTGTTTTAACCGATGGATCTTTAGCGAACCTTCCGCCTGCTGGCCTTCGCCATCCAGCGTCGTGGTCCGGATCTTGACTTCCGCCGGCTTGCCCTCTGTCAGCCAATCGCCGGCCGACAGCGTCGCCTGCAGGGCCGTATAGCCCACGTTCACCGTGCGTTCGTCCGACCGCGTCTCGCCGGCCGTGTCGGTCACGTCGGCATAGACCGTGTACTGGAACGTCGGTTCGTCCTTCTCCGGCACCGACAGATCGGGCTTGGCGGTGAACTCGAGTGTGAACCCGCCATCGGCCGCCGTGACGGTGGTGCCGCGCGCGATCTCCTGGCTGGATTCGGTTTGCGGCGGCAGCCACCACATCCGCCAGTACCACCAGACGGGATAGCGGACCTCGCGGACCACGCGCCAGCGGACGTTCGCGCCGTCGATCGCCGCGCCGGTGTAGGCGGTGGCTTTGCCCTGCAGCGAGACGGCGGCGTTCAACTTGGCGGCGGTCTTGGGTGCGTCCAGCGTCACCTGGAACTTGGGCCGCTTGTATTCCTCGACGTTGAAAGCCGTCTCGCCCGGCGCGTCGCCCTCCACGCGGACCGTCATGCGTCCCATCAGCCGGTCGCGGGGCGCGGTGAAGCTGCCGCTGAACGAACCGAAGTCGTTGGTGCGGTGCTGCTGGCGAGCGATCTCCTGACCGTTGACGTCCTGGAACACGGCGGTCACCGCGTGATTGGCCAGGATATCGTACTTGTCCGCCTCCGTTTCCACCCGGACGGAGATGCCCTTGTATTGAATGGTCTGGCCGGGCCGGTACAGCGAGCGGTCGGTGAAGAAGAAGGTGCGTTGGTAGGGCTGCTCGCGCTGGTCGCCGTGGTACGTCGAGTAGTTCTCGGCGGTCGCCAGTTGCTGGTCCTGGTGCTGCACCAGAATGAGATGGTTGCGGTTTTCGACGGTCGCGATGCGGAACAGGCCGTTTTTGTCCGACTTGACCGGCGGCAGCGCGATCCGCTCGTTCCGGTTGCCCATCTGCAAGGCACGCACGCCGGCTCCCGCCACAGGCTCGCCGGAAGCCGCGTCCAACACAAATCCTTCCAAGGCATTCTCGCCCCGGCGACTGCGGATCACCAGCGCCAGGCGGCTGACCCAAAAGGGCGTGTAGCTGACCTGATTATTGGTCTCGCCGAAACTCGGATCGTGACTGGCCACAAGGTAGTAGAACCCCGGTTTCAGGTCCTGGGGGGCGGGGATTTCCTGCAGTCGCTCCTGGTAGTCCTCCGTGGCCGGCAGTTCGGCCGACCACTGGAGTGTAGGGGGCCGATTCAACAGGTTCCGCTGCTCCGCCTCGTCCAGGTAGTCTACCTGCCAGTTCCGCGAGTTGATCCGCTCCTCGAACCGCCAACGGACGACGCGGAAATGGGCCTTAGTCAAGTTGCGGTAGCGGACTTGGATCGCCGGCCAGGGTTCGTTCCACACTCGCTCGGTGGTGATCGAGACGGACTTGGCCTCGATCTGGTGCAGCAAGTTGAAGCACATCTTGCCGCCGGGGCTGTCCGGAAATACCCGAGCGCCGCGCGCGGCCAACTCGTGGGCTTCGACCAGCTGGCCTTCTTCCTGCAGCACGGAGGCCCAGGCCGCGATGGCTCGCGTCGAGATCTCGTGGTCGCCCCACTTGTCGACGTACCGTTTCAGCGCCGCCTTGTAGCGGGCGTTCTTCTCCTCGCCAAAGGCCGCGTTGTAGCCGAATTGCAGCCGCAGCAGATCGGCGTCCGCCAGCGCCGTCGCGCCGGTGTCCTTCTGGTGAAAGCGGAGCAGATCCTGGTACAGCCGCACGGCCTTGTAGACCGGTGAATCCTCGTCGGTCGTGGCGACTTTCCAGACCATGAACTCGTCCGGCGCGCCAAAGATGGGACCATCGGTCATCAATTCAAAGGCATCGGACGGTTTGGCAGCGGCCTGTTCGCCGGAGGTGTAGAACTCCAGCGCGTTGTGGCCCAGGAAATCGTATAACGTTGGGCGATAGGCGTCGGGCAAGCTGCCCGGCTGCAGCAAGTCGTTGTACTGGGCAATCGGCGTCTGCTGTAGCGATTGCTTCTCGGCCAGAGCGGCCGTGAACTGCTTGTCGATCTCGCCGAAGATTCGCGGCAGGTCCCAGGTCGTGAAATCGTCGCCAGGCGGCGCGGCGGTGGCGGTGCGCTGCATGAACCGCCACTTGTTTTGCTGGAAGTAGTGCCAGTACCAATTGGCCAGGATGGCCTGCATGACCGGCTTCATCTCCGCCGGCGCCTTGGCGATTTCGGCCTGTAGACGCGTGATCTTTTCTTCCGGCTTGTTGCCCTGGATGTTGCCTTCCAGCACGACCTTGCGGGCGATCGCCTTGATCGCCTCGGCGTATGCCTTTTCCTCGATCGCCGCCCGGATGATAGGTTCCAGTTTCTCGATGGCAGTTTTCGGGAGTCCTTGGCTCATAGCTTCATCCACCTGTTTCCACTGCCCGTCCCGCGTTCCCGCCAAGGCGAGCAGAAAGCTTACGGACAGCAACACCACGGACAGCAAAGCGATCAACCGGCGATTCATAGCGACACCCTTGTCTTTCGACCCTTGACGAGACCTCGGCGGCAAGCGTTCTGGCGGGCATCCCGACCCGGCCAGCAATCCGCGACGGCGCCTGCCGCCCCTGTTCCGCCTCGCTTCAGTGTACCAGAAATGCAGGCAGAGAACTGTGGTTACTGCGGAAATTGTAGGGCGACAGGGAGTTTCTTATCGCTTGCCAAGGACTTCCCGCCCGGCACCAACACGAGTGCGGCAGGGCGGATGCAGACCGGGCCGAGCAGGCCGGACGGCAGGAGGGGAGAGTCCTTGGTATAGACGTCCTTGCGCGTGCAGAAGGCGATGCGGCCGGAGGGACGAGGCTTGCCCTGCAGCAGCCAGTCGGGCCAGCGGGCGGGCAGTTCGTTACCCTTGGCGGCCGGCTGCCAGTCCATATCGTCCGGCAACGCGGCGTCGCCGATCATGCGGTTGGGCCAGAGGTTCGTGACGCGGATTTCCAGGCGGTTCCGCGCCCAAGTCCAGAGGCGAGACGGCCGGAGCCGCGGTGAGATCGTCCGGCTGATCGTCAAACACGACCAGCCCGCTTAGACTGACAGTCGTCGCCACCGCCGCTTGCTGACGCTGGGCTGCCTTCATCCCGGCAGTGAACCACCCCAGGCCGACGCTGGCGGCGACCATCACCAGCAACAGCGTCCGCAGGCTGTACCGGAACCAGCGGCGTCGCGGTTGCGACTTGGCGGGCGGCAGCGGATTCCCGGCAACTACCTAGTCTCAGAAACGCCAAGCGGCCTGTTGGCCGCGGCGTGCTGGAGCAGGCGTGCCAGGCCGGTGTTGTTCACGAACGGACCACGGACGGGATCGTCGCCGATCACCAGTCGGGAGAGCAACTGACTGCGAGCGCCTTTTGCGTAGACCGGGACCAGGCTGTTGCTGTGGGTCTTGGAGTTGTAGTGCATTTTCGGGATGCGATGGGGACCTTGATCCACAATCGGCTCGAACGGAATCTTGTCGGACTGCGGTCCCCAGATCAGACCCGTCTCGTGGTCGGCGGTCAGGACCAGCAGCGTCTCGTCCCAGTTGCTGTGCGCATCGACCCAGGCCACGACCGCTTCGATCGCAGCGACAAACTCCGTCTGCTCTTGAATCATCCGCCTGGCGTTCTTGTTGTGATTCGCCCAATCGACGGCTCCGCCCTCGACCAGGAGAAAGAGTCCCTGCGGATTGTCGTCCAGGACGTTCAGTGCCCCTCGGGCCATCGTGGCCAGGCTGGGCACATGGGCGTTGGGCGGCGTATCCACAGCCGGATCCTCGGTCTTCGTCGTTCGCCGAGCCTGTTGCAGAGTCGTCGCAACCTGCGCCGTCCCGAGCACTCGGCGCGGCGTCGGGCCGAAGACAAGCGCCTCGAACTCCGCCTTGGTGGACACCGGCCGGAAACCCTGGTAAGTGCCGTCCGGGGTGGCCCGAGCCGCCTCGATCGCCTTCCATGTCTCGGGACCGCCAACGTACTTGTATTCCTTCTTTTTCGCGGGCGCGCCGTTGTTGTCGTAGTCGGGATTTCCGCACCCCATGATGACGTCCATGATCTCGCCTGAGAGCATCGCGTTGGCGATCTCGACGTAGTTGTCCCGATCCGCGTTGTGGGCATTGCTCAGGCCTGCGGGAGTCGCGTGGGACCACTCGACGCTGGTCACGACCCCCACCGACTTGCCGGCAGCTTTCGCCGCTTCGGACGCCGTGGGCTGCAGAGGCTTCTTCTGATCGCTCCAGTTGATGGCGTTGTTGTAGGTCTTCGCGCCCGTGGACAACGCCGTTGCCGCGGCGGCCGAATCGGTGTAGGTCGACGACAGCCACTCGTATGGTTTCTCACGATCCCACGCTTTGGCCACGTCATAGACCACGTTCTTGTCTTGGGCGCCGGAGCCGGTCGGGACGGTGGACGTGTTCAGCGGGTACGTGCTGCACCCGATCTTGAACCAGCCGGGGCCGTCGTACACCTGCCTGCTCTTGCCCGCGGCGGCGTCCCACCTTCCCTGGTACATGCTGGTGGCGTCCCAGGTGTTGTACCCGGCCCCATCGGAGACCATCAGGATCACGTTCTTGACCGTCGCAGGGGCGGCTTCCGCCCCGGCCGCGGCGGACGCCGAAACCAGGACGATGAGGCACGTGAGACTTGGAAAGAGATGGACGTTCAACGCTCTTAAACGCTTCGTGGGCTGTTGCATGGATCAGTTTCCAATTGAAGTCTGGGATGTCTTGCTGGATCAACACCTATTTCCGCGCACCAGACCAGTTTATCGTCCCCGCGACCGCCGTGCAAGGGGCTGTACGTCCCGGTCGCGACGCAACGACCGCCGCTTTGTGTTCCGGTGCATTGCGGTGTCTCCTGAACCCAATCCACCGCAGCGCTGCAAGCCGCTGCCCAAAGCGGTCACAAGCCACCGCACTCCAAAAATCGGTCCTTCCGGCCAAAATCAGTTCTTGGGTGGCAGTCTAAGATCAGGACCAGATGCTTCAACGGATCGGCGAGTGGGCAAGTTTTGGAGTTGCGGGATCGGCTTGCCACGCCCCAGAACAGTGTCGCGCTGGCTGTGCCGGACTGCGCCCCGCGCGTGCGGCTCTTTGTCCGGCGCAAGTCCTCGCCGGTGTTCCCGATGCAAGGAATTCCAGCAGGAATCGTCGCTGGGACCAAGATCATTCGGCAAGTCCGCCCGACTCCTTTGGCACTGCCAGCTTGTTGGCCGTGCAGCACGGCCAACAAGTAAGCCGTGCCGCACCGGTTCGCCTTGGGTAGTCCATTTTCTGCGGGCTGCGTTACGGCTCGTCTACGACGTCCTGAGGACGCCCGCGGCCGAAGTACACGGGGCGTTCCAACGGCGGGAGTTGGAACTGGCCGCCATCGTCCCGGCGTTCGATCAGCATGTGCCATTGGCGCGGATCGGTGCTGCCGTCCGGATGGCTGAGCGATCGCGTGCCGATTTTCGTTGGGCCGTCTACGCCGTTGGCGAAGAGGAAATTGGGCGTTCGCTCGAACAGAAACAGCGTGTTGCCGGGCAACCCCTTGGCGTTTCCGCCGTGGCCGAACAGGCGGATGTGGTCGCTGTCGCGCACGGCCAGCATCGGCTGGTTACCTTCGTACTTGGTGCCGAAGATGGAAACGTCACGTGAGTTGCGAATCTCGGCGGCGAAATCGCTGGTCGCGTGCTGAGGGCTGAATTGATAAAATCGCAACGGCCCCGTTGCGCCGTCCACAAGCAAGTGCCTGTAATCCGGGACACCCTGCGGTCCTCGCGAGGCGCGGAAGTTGTACCAGTTGCCGCCCCCGTGGCCCGTGATCAGCACCGGCGTGGCACGGGCCGCCGGCACCCGAATCTCGACGGCGCGAAACACCGACCGGCCGCCGCATCGCCAGTGCAGCGCCGAAACGCCGGGCACCTCGCCGGGCGTGTACAGCCCCAAGAAGCTCAGCACCGTGTCGGCGTCGGCCGCATCCGCCGTGCGCACCAAGGGGGCCAAGTCGCTGGTCGCCTCGCCCAGCGCTCGGCGCGGGTCTCCGACCCCGCCGAAACGGGCGACGGAGGTCGCCACGAGAAAAGACAAGTGCTGGCCCGCGCCGATCAGCTTGGTGTGCGGCTTCAAATCAAGCGTTTGCGTCAGGCGATAGCATCCTTTTGGCAGGAACACGATCTCGTTTTCGTCCACGGCCCGTTGGATCGCGGCGGTATCGTCGGCGCGGCCGTCGCCTTGTGCCCCGTAAGGAACCGCCTTGACGTTGACGGCCCCGGGCGATTCAAAACTGGGGAACCGCGGCGCCCACAAATGGCGCGACTGCAAATCGGCCGGTGGCGGCTGGTCGGACTCCACCTCGCACACCCGCTGTACGCAATGGCCGTCGACGTAGACCGGGTAGCGGAACTCGACGCCCTGATCTCGCAACGGATGGCTGGTGTGCGCGTACCGGCGGATGCGCAGCCAGCCGTCGGGATTGCCGGGCAGCGTCGTATCCTGCTTGGGATCGATCAAGGCCTTGGTCGCACCATGCAGATACACGTTGTGCAAGTAGACGCCCCGCTCGGACAGCACGGCTACGCGGTCCGGTTGGGTCAACGCGGCCCCGGTGAACTCGATTTGGCTGTCCACCAGCGTCAGGTTCCCGTGATTGGTCCGCAAGCCGGAAGCCGGGCGGGAGTCTGACGAAGTCGCCGCCGGGCCGGCGCCGATCTGGATCAGCGGCCCCGCGCTGCGGTCGGCGACGATCTTCAGGCCGGCCGCCACCAGCGTCTGGCGGCTGGTGCTGCGGATCGCCGCCTCGGTCTGGCCGATCAAGGTGAACCCCGTGACGACCGGCGTCGGCTGCGTGCCGGAGAGGTAACCGGTGAAGTCCAGCCCGACGCGCCCGCCGATCACCGTCACGGCGGTGCTGCTGCCGCCCGAGCCGATGCCGCCCTGGATGCCCGTCAAGCCGTGCGTCGCGTCGATGGTACAGTCCTCGATCGCCGAACCCTCGGCCGCTTGGTGGCGCACCGCGACCGCCCCGGCGTTGCCCTCGCCGATCACGACGTCCAGGTTCACCAGCATCTGGTTCATGCCGATGTTCGGCTGTTCGACCTCGGGCGGCAGGCCGTCGCTGACCCGGTCGGCGGTGGTTGGGTTCAGGTAACCGCGCGACCAGAAATGGATGAAGATCTTCGGCTGGGCCGGATCGCCAAAGCCGGGCGAGCGAGGCGCCAGCAGCAGCTTCGGTCGTTGAGATCCGGCGCGCGATCCGACCAGCAGGTTGGGGAACCGGTTCCCGCCAAACACGCGGCCATTGGCCCGCCGGTACAGTTGCTGCACGCATTGGAGGGTGTCGGACAGACGATAGGTGCCCGGCGGTAAGAAGCAGACCATCTGATGATCGCGGGCGAACAAGACAGCCGCCTGGACCGCCGGCGTGGAATCCTGCGTGCCTGTCGGATCGGCGCGGAATGGCGCTTGGGTCACGTCGACGCAACCGAGGGCCGCCAGCGGCTGGTCCTTCAATTCGGCCGGCACGGACAAGTTGACCAGATCGACGAACGGCTCCCGGATCGTCGGATGGACATAGCGGAGATAGCTGTCGTCAACGTCGACGGCTTGGATGGCAGCCGGCCCCGCCAGCAGGGCGAACAGCGCGAGCATCGTATGTTTCATGTTGATCCCTGACGGAAGCAGTGACCGTCCGAAGAACTGGCGACGATTCAGGTGCTCGTGGTGCCGGTGTCCCAGGCCGTCAGCGGGCACTGGCGCGATCGCTTCACGTCCGGGGCGGATCTTCGTCTTGTTCCTCTTTTCAAACGCCGTTCCCGGACACGGACGGCGACAGCTCGAGATAGCCGATCAGGGCTGCCGTCAGTTGGCTCAAGGCTTCCTCTAGCTGCTTCAGGACTGCCGCGGCGTCCTGCAAATCGCCACGCTGACCAAGCTGTTCCAGATCGAACGCCCGCTCCGTGACGGCCTGGGCGTCGAAGGCGGCGGCCAGGCCTTTCAGCCGATGCGCGGTCGTTCGCAGGCGTTCGGCGTCCCCGGCCGCCAGGGCTTCCTGGAGTCCCGACAGCAGACCCGGAGTGTCCCGCAGAAAGAAGACCACCTGCTCCCGGAAGATTTCCACGTCGCCTTCCAGCCGTGCCAGGGCCGCGCGGAAGTCGAACTGGGCACCGGACTCCGGCAGACGCTGGTCCGACAGCTTGACGAGCCGCGTCTGCGAGCCCAGCGTCTCGACGAGGGTCACCAGTTCCTGGGCGTTGATCGGTTTGGAGATGTAGCCGTCCATGCCCGCCGCCAGGCAGCGTTCCCGGTCGCCGCGCATGGCCGAGGCGGTCAGGGCGATGATCGGCAGGTGCGTTTCCGTCGTTTTTTCGCGAGCGCGGATTTCCCGCGTGGCCTGCAGGCCGTCCATTTCCGGCATCTGGGCATCCATCACGACCACGTCCAACTTCTCTCGCTCCGTCATCGCCAGCGCCTCGCAGCCGTCCCCCGCCTGGCACACGGTATGGCCGCGTTTTTCCAGGATCCGCGCAGCCAGCAGGCGATTGGCCGGATTGTCGTCGGCCACCAGGACCCGCAAACGATTCTTGGCTCGCAGCGGCCCCCGGCGGCGGCTGGGCTTGCCCTCCTCCTCGTCCGCGGCGGAGGGATTGAGGATCGTCAAGGGCAAGCAGAAGTGGAACGTGCTGCCGCTGCCGACCTGGCTCTCCACCCTCAGCCGGCCCTCCAGCAGCGAGACCAATTCCGCCGAGATCGCCAGTCCCAGTCCGGTTCCGCCGTAACGCCGGCTGGTCGAGCTGTCGGCTTGCGAAAACGCCTCAAAGATGCACTCCAGCTTGTCTTCCGGAACGCCAATCCCGGTGTCGCGGACGGCGAAATGGACGCGGGCCTCGTCGGCGATGCGGGAATCCAACGAGACCGAAGTGACGACCTCGCCCTGGGAGGTGAACTTGATCGCGTTGTCGATCAGGTTAAACAGGATCTGCCGCAGGCGCACCGGATCGCCGGCCACCAGCGGCGGCAAATCTGCAGCGATCCGGCTGGCCACGCGCAGTTTCTTCTGGCGCGCGGCGGGCTCCCACAACTTGACCACTTCCTGAACGAGTTCCGGCAGCGAGAACGGCACGGCCTCGATCTGCACCTTGCCGGCTTCGATCTTGGACAGATCCAGCACGTCGTTCAGCAGTCGCAGCAAGGACTCGGCGGAGTTCTTGACCGCGTTCAGGTATTCGCGCTGTTCCGGTGTCAGACGCGTGCCCAGCGTCAACTCGGTCATGCCGATGATCACATTCATGGGCGTGCGGATTTCGTGGCTGACGTTGGCCAGGAACTCGCCCTTGGCAAGGCTGGCCGCCTCGGCGGCCTCTTTGGCTCGCTCCAAAGCCTGCTGCGCCTCGCGCCGCCGGGTCACGTCGTGAGCGATGCCCACCCAGTGCGTGATGTCGCCCTCGTCGTCGAACACCGGCGTTACACCGATCGACAGCCAGTAGGGCTGGCCGTCGGCGCGGCGTTGCTGGATCTCCTGGCTCAGGCCGTGGCCGGCTTCCAGGAACCGCTGGAACTGGCGGCGGGCATCCTCCTCGCCTTCTTCGTCAAACAGCATGGCCGCCAGCGGCCGGCCGCGAATGGCATCGGACCCGATGCCCGCCATCCGGGAGAAACTGTCGTTGATCCATTCGACGTATCCCTGGGCATCCAGGATCACCACGCCGTTGTCGGTCTTGCTGGCGACCAGGGCCAGCAGTTCCAGCGTTTCGTTCAACGCCTTTAACTCTTGCAGTTCGCGTTCCAGGTCGGCGTCGCGGCGTTGCGTGGCCAGCAGGTTTTCGGTCAGCAGTCGTATTCGTCGCTGGCCGGTCTCCAGGGCGTACTGCGCGGATCCCGTCTCCAACGCCGTGCGCCATTCGGGCAACTCGCTTTCCACCAGCGGTGCGGCGCCGTCGGGCAAATTCTGCTCCAACCGGACGACGACGTCCGCCGGGAACTCGCCCTGGTACTCGACGCGGCTGACCAGCGATTCAACTTCGCGCCGCCAGTCCGTATCCAGGCCCGGCAGGGGCTTTTGGACCAGTTCCCCGCGCGCGGCCGGGTCCTCGCTCGGAGACCGCATGCGCACGGCGGCGGTGACGGCGTTGCCTCCGTCGCGGGCGAGGATGCCAAATGCGATCTCGCCGCCGCCGCCGGCCGCGTGCTCGACCGCCTTGCGGACGGCCTTGCCGAACGCCGCCCGCTGCCGTTCCGGCAAGCCGGCCAACACGCCCAGCAGCCGCGCCCGCTGGACCGCCGCCCGGATGTCGCGTTCCGACTGCAACGCAAATTCTGCGATCTGGAAAGACATGACTCAGGACCAAAGAACTCAAGACAAAAGCCGCGTTTCTGCGTAGAATACAACCGGTCGGCCGAACCCGGTAGCATGGCGCTCCGAGCCGTGCCTGGTGAACTGTGCCGCACGGCTCGGAGGACCATGCTACGTAGTGGTTTCGCCCTCCAGGCAGTATCGTAACGAATCCTTCGCAGGAGAAGTGCCGCCGCGAAATAGCGGTCGAAAGCCGCATAGTCGTAGCGGTCGGCGGCCGCGTGGCCCAAGTCGCCGTTGTGCGAGGGTCCGACCCAATCGGCATACAAGTGGATTCCCGCCTCGCCGATCTCGCGATGATAGCCGCCGTCTTGAATCAAGTTGGTAACCGACCATCCGGGCCGTGCCCTGCGTCTCGACGCTGACGCCTTCCTGGAAATCGGCTGCGGGCGGCTCCAGACGCACAGTGTCGATGGCCACCCAACGATCGGCCTGGTTGCCGGGGTCGCTGCGCAGCGGCCGCACGCGCCGGCTCGGCCCGCCCCACTGCCGCGACTCGTCGCCGCTCCTCGTCTTCCACCAGGAATTCTTGGTCAGGTCCAGGCGGTAGGTGGCCCAGCCTTTGGCGATCGGGAACTTGCCGCCCAGGCACCAGCGCCCGTCGGGGCTCTCGTAGTACACGTCGAGCACATCGGCCTTGTCCGACGAGACAATACGTGCGAGACTGTGCAGACTCGGCCGCAGAATTACAGGTTTGGTCCGCACACCTAACAGTTGTCCCAGCCCCTCTTCGGTCTTGCGGGGTTGTCAACGACGAAATCCTCCAGTACGTTCTGCAGCATGATCTCCACAAAAGAGTTGCCAGCAAGTGACCGCGGATTCATCGAATACTTGCATTCAACGGATCGGCATCCGCTGTTTCTTGTCGGGGATTCTCGTGAGGTGCTCGGTTCCTTTCCCGCGAATTGCATCGACTGCTGCATGACCTCGCCTCCTTGTTGGGGACACCGCGAGTACTCAGGAGGCGGCATTGGACTTGAGGGGACATCTGCGGAGTACGTCCAGAACCTGCTCGCGACAGTCCTCGAAGTAAGGCGCGTTCTCAAGCCGGCCGGCTCGTTCTGGCTGAACATCGGCGACAGCTACCATCGCAAGAGCCTGCTCGGTATTCCCTGGCGGGTGGCCCTCGCCATGACCGATCAACAGGGTTGGATTCTCCGAAATAGTGTCATCTGGAACAAAGTGAAGGGTGGGCCGGACAACACGACGGACAGACTCCGGAACGTGCATGAGAATGTCTTTCACTTCGTAAAGTCCGAGCACTACTTTTATGATGCCGACGCAATCCGCTCCAGGCCGGGCCAAGCGAGGGTGATCAACGGGGCGGTGGTTTCGGCGACGGGCGTGTCCGGTGTCAGGTATCGCCGACAGATCGAGTTGTCCACGGCGCTTACAGATGACGAGAAGCAAGCCGCGCTCCGGGCACTTGAGCAAATGCTGGATGACGTGCGGTTGGGGAAACTATCCGACTTCCGAATGATCCTTCGTGGGCAGCAGCGCGCGACACACTCCGATTCCGAACAGGTTTCCGGACGGGCACGCGAGCTTGCCGAAGAGCCGCAAGAGCGAGTCGGAGATCAGAACTCTGCGGAGAGCTGCCCAACAGCAGTCTATTCAGCATTGGCGGAGAATAAGTCCCGGTCCTCGACATGCTGGAGATCGCGGCAACCTCCGCTTACTCGTACAGAGTACTCGCGGCCTTATTCAGGCAGGCGGAACACGTACAGCGTCTGGCCGGCGGCGCTGGGGATGGTGGCGACCAGGGTTCCGTCGGGCGAGACGACCATGGTCTGGATGTACAGGACGGTTTCCAACGAGATGGAGGCGGTCAACTGGCCCGCCGGGATGTCCCAGACGTGGAAGCGGCCCTGGCCGCCGGAGAGCAGGCGGTGGCCGTCCGGCGTGAACACGAGGCTCCATTGGATCTCGTGCTTGCCCGTCTCCAGGGAACGCATCAGGGACGTCTCTGTTTCCCACACGCTGATGTCGTAGCCGTGGCTGCACGCCACGCGAGCGCCGTCCGGCGAGATGGCAACCGCTTGAACGGTCGATCCGGCCAGGGGCAGCCTGCGGGTGACGGAGGCGGTTTTCAGGTCGACCCACGCCAACTCTCTGCCGTCACTGGCCATCGCGACGGCGCCGTCCGATGCCAGGCGGACGTCGCGGACCGCTTGTTCGAACGAAACCACCGTCCGTGTCTGGAGCGTCGGTCCCGGTTGCACCCAGACGAGACGGTTGTCCTCGCCGCCGGTCACGATGAAGCTGCCGTCAGGGGCCGGAGCGATACAGCGCACCGCCTTTTGATGGACGCTCATCTCGGCCGACAAACCGGCCGATGCCAGCACGCTGCCGGCGCCCAGGTGCCAAACCTGGATCGTCCCCGAATACCCGCCCAGAAACAGCTGTTGTCCGTCTGGAGAGAAGCTCAAGGCCGTGATTTGTCCCAACTGTCTTAGTTTCGTCTGCTCCGACAAACGGCGTCCGGATTCGACGTCGAAGAGGAGCACCGCTGCGTCACTTTTTCCCGCCGCCAGGAATCGTCCGTCAGGCGAGAAGGCCAGCGAAGTCACGCTCCAACCCAAATCCGAGAAATTCTGAACGACTAACTCCGAACGGAGCGAAGTGCCGTCCGTGACAGAGGAAGGAGTCGGAAGGGGCCTGGGAACAAGTGGGCGTGCTTCTTCCCGCCGCGGCGCCGTCTTGGCGACCTGGTCGCTGGCTTTCCGAGCCGGTTCCGTTGGTTTCGGCGAGTCGCTCTCTTGATGCGGATTCACGGGCGCCGCCACAGGTTCCGCCGGCAGACCGGCTGGCGCGCGGTCGAGTTGCGGTTTGCCCGGCCAGAAGAGCAGCGCGGCACCGAGCACGAGGGCGGCGAGCACGAGGACACAGGCCGCAACGAGAACGGCGATCCGAGCCGCCAGCGGCACGTGGACGCCAGCGCGCATCGCGGGTCCGCTGGCCATCTGGATTCCGGCCTGTGCGACTTTCAGGCGAGCGTTCAGGAGGTCCCGCTGATTGCGGATTTTCTGCAACGTGGCGTTGACCTGGGCCAGCCGCAGGTGCATGGTCTCCAATTGCCGCTGTTGCTCCGCGGCCTGCTCTGCCAATTGGTTGCCGGCCTGCTGGCAAGAAGCCTCTTCCTCCAGGGCTTGCCGGACCTGGTCTTCGTCGGTGGCCGAATCGGCTCGTCGTCTCGCCGCCACTGCCGCGCGGCGCTGATTCGCGGACTGCCGTTTCAACTCGTCCAGCACTTCTCTCGCTTCCGTCACCAGATGCTGCAGGCTGCCGTAGCGGCGTTCGTATTCGGCGACCGCGCCGTCGACTTGTTGCTGCGTGTTCTGCAGGCGTTGGACGAACTCGGGGGCACGATCTCGGGCAAGACCGACGAGCCAGCCGCACAGTCCTTGACCGCGATCGCGCAAAGCGTCGCCCAGTCGCTGCCAGCGGCTGCCGGGGGCGTCCAGGTCCAAGCCAGCGGGCCAGGGCGGAGGCTCGGCGAACACGGGGGCCTCGATAATCACGGTCTTGGGCCGGGCAACGGGAGCGACGCCCACCGATCCTGTGGCGGACGGCAGTGGCTGGCGAGCCCGGAACGCCCGCAGGTCGGCCAGCAACTCTTCGGCCGTCTGGTGGCGGTCCGCGGGCGATTTGGCCAGCAGCCTGTGGACGATGCGGCAGAGCGCTTCGGGAACTTGCGGAGCCGCATCGCGGAGCGGCTTGGGCTGCTCGTACACGTGCTGAAAAATCATCGCCGTGGGGCTGTCGGCTTCGAACGGCAAGCTGCCGTTCAGCATCTGGTACATCAAGACGCCGATCGAGTACAGATCGGACCGCGCGTCGACGGCTTGGCCGCGGCCTTGCTCGGGCGAAATATAATCCACCGTGCCCATGACGATGCCGGTAGCGGTCATTTTGGTCCCGGCGACGACCGACTTGACCAGGCCAAAGTCGGCCAGCAGTGCCCGGCGGTTCACGCGATCCAACAGGATGTTGGCCGGCTTGATGTCGCGATGAACGATCCCTTGCTTGTGCGCCGCCGCCAACCCGGCCAGCGTTTGTTCGACGATGGCCAGCGTCTGGTCGGGGCTCACGCGTTTTCGGCAGGCCAGCATCTCGGCCAGGGATTCGCCTTCGACGTACTGCATGGCGAAGAAATGGTGGTCTTGGTCTTCTCCGATAAAATGGATTTGCACCACGTTGGGATGCGTCAGCCGCGCGACCGCATTGGCCTCGGCACGAAATCGCCGGACAAAGTCCTCCTGCCGCGCCAATTCCGGAGGCAGCACTTTGATCGCCACCTTCCGTTCCAACGCCGGCTCGTAGCCCTCGTACACGTCACCCATGCCCCCGTGTCCGAGCCGGGCGACGACCCGAAAGTGCCCCAAGGAAGTGAAAGGCAGAACATTCCCGGCGTTGTTGGCCGCTTCGCCTGCTTGCTCCTCGGCCCGGCAGTCACGAAGCGTCTGTTGGACAGCGCATACGAACTCGCTCGCATTCGTGAAGCGAGCGTCCTCCTGATAGCCCAGGGCCCTGTCGATCACGGCCTGGATTGCGTGGGGCACAGCCGCTTTCGTGCGCGGGCTGCTCAGATAGGCAGACACCGGTTCGCCGGTGACCAGACGGCACAGCAACGTCCCCAGCTGGTAGATGTCGATCCACGTCGGCTCCAACGAGATGCCGGCGCTTGCCAGGACTTGACGCGCGGAATCAGCGCCGGTGGGAAGTTCGATCACTTCGCGCCGTCGCAGTACCGGAGGGCAGTGGTCGGGGGCGGAGAAGGGACCACCGAACGAGCACGACTTGCCGGGGCCAACCAACGTGACGGATTGCGTGGCCGAGTCGACGCGGACTGCCTGGATGGAGATGGCGCCGTGCAGTTGTCCGGATTCGTGCAGAGTGCGGACGCTCTGGGCGGCGTGCAAGACAAGCTGCAGTGCCTCCGCGCAGGGGAGCATTCCCTGTGCTGGCGGAATCGAAGATGTCGCAGCGATTGGCGGCTGCTCGTTGGGCATCCCCGGCATGGTAGCTCCCAGAGACTGGTCGTTTCCTCGTTCCCAGGCTCCGCCTGAGAACGAACCGTTTTACCGGCTCTGCCGGCCGTGCGCGGGGCCCGTGCGCAGCCAGCAGTCAAGTAGCCATCTCGCTCCGCGAAATGGTCGGCTTTCCTCTCGCGGAGCGAGAGGTCTACGGTTTCTTCAGTTTCTTCTTCAGTTCCAGCAGTTCGGCTTCGGTGTCCGAGATCTCCT